>NZ_CP103313.1 GCF_022374875.2 Mycolicibacterium rufum | reverse complement strand
AGTCCGCACACCGGCTATTCAGATGTCACATTTGCCAAGGCCTTGTCGTCGCCAAAATTTGAGGCCTGGCGCTGGTGTCGTCACATCGCCAGCGGCAAGACCTCCTCGCCGTGGTCGAGGGTGCGGGCGTATTCGGGCAGCCCGACGTGTACGGAGAGGATGTCGGCAATGTGCGGCGGCACTTTGTGACCGGGTGCTTGTGCTGTGAGGCGTTCAGAAACCTCGCGATGCGGGCGGACCATGATTCGCCCGTAGACATCGCCACGAAGCGCCTGGAGCGCGCGCGGGACGGTTAGCGCTGAGGAGCTGGTGAGTTCGCGGACATGCTGAGGCAGCCCGGCATACAGGGCGAGTACGTCCGCGACATACTGCGTCGCCGAAGAGGAGCCCGCGGCGGCGGCTTTCTCGACGAGGCGCTGGGTGACGGCCGGATGGGTTTTGACCATGTGAGCTGCACGGTCACCTTTGCTTGGGCGAGCCATACTGCACACCCTCGCATCGAAACCCGTTTTGGAAACGCGCGACACGCCTAGGGTGCCCGGCCTGTTTCTAGAACAGCGTTGAACGGCACCGACTCGGGCCGGTTTGTTCGTTTCGGGTGGGCCAAAATGGCTGTTTTTGTGGCGACTGGTTCAAATTGCGCTTTGGGACGCGACTGCTTCAAAAGCGCTGATTGCGAGGTGCCTCACCTAATTGTGAGCGCGAAGGGTGAGCTGGTGCCTCACGCATAATGAGCGCGTGGGGGCTTGCGTTACTTCGCCGTGGCCAATCGGTTGATTGACGGTTGCAATGCTTCCAGGTCGAGGTGGCGGGCGGCGGTGAGGGCCTCGGTCTTGGCCTGGGCCAGATCCAGGAGTTGCATTTGGATGGTGTTGATCTGCCGGGTCAGATCGGCCGGGTTGATGCCCTCGATTCGGTCGGCAACGTTCGAGAGTTGTTGTGCTTCAAGGAGTCCTGATGCTTGCAGGCGTTGCCACGGGGTGGCCGGCTTGTCGTAGATGCGCTTGCGGCGACCGTTTGCGGTGGTGGTGTAGCCAACGGGTTTTTTGGTCGGGGTGAAGAAGTTCAGGCGCAGCGACACCAGCTTCCACAGCCGGTTGAGCAGCTCTAGGGCGTCGGGGGTGTCGTAGCGCCAGTAGAACGCGTGTTTGCGCACCACATGGTGGTTCTTCGACTCCACATGCGCCTGGTCGTTCTTCTGGTACGGCCGCGAGCGAGTCTGGGCGATGTCGCGGGCCTGCAGCCAGCCCGCGACATCGTGATTGATGAACTCCGACCCGCAGTCCGAGTCGAAGATCACCAGGTCGAAGGGGAACCGCTGCTGCAGCTCAGCGATGCCCGCCAGGATCCACGTCGAGGCGTTGTTGCGGATCGAGCAGTTCTCGGTCCAGCCAATCACTAGGTCGGTCATCGTCAGCGTGCGGGCGAACTCGCCGATCAGTGTCGGGCCGCAGTGCGCCACGGTGTCGGCCTCGATCACCCCCGGGGCATCGGGCGCCTCATCGGCACAGGTACGAATGGTGATCGAGTTCCGCAGCAGCGGTGAGGGTTTGGTCGTCGAGATACCCTTGATCCGCATCCGGTCCCGGGCCGGTTTCAAGTACCGGTCCACGGTCGCAGCGCTCATTGTCTTGAGTTCAGCGGATGCCCCCTTGGTGGCGAACGGCTTGTCAAGATCACCGGCCTCGGCCAGCAACGGCAGCCACAGATCGAGCATGACCACCAGGTACTTGCCGCACGGCATGCCCATCAACGCCCACACGTGCTCCAGAAGTGCCCTGGCGTCGTCACTGAAGCCCCGCGCCCGCAGCGCGCGCCCATCGACCTGCGCGGCCGGGTCCGGCAGCTTCGGGCCGGTCAGCATCCGCCGGGCCGTGGAGCGACCCATCCCGGTCGTGGACACCACCCGATCCAAAATCTTGCCCCTGTCCGCCTTGGATGCCTTGCGGTACTGACCTCGCAGTTTGTTCGTTACCTGCCGCCTCGCAGCCATATCGATCTTGCCTTCCACATCGGGCAAGCCTTCTAGACCACGCGCTCAAAATAGGTGAGGCACCACCACCGGCCACGCGCTCAAAGTAGGTGAGGCACGTCGGATTGTTGTCAGACGGACGTTTGTGCCCGTATTATTCGTGGTGCCTGTTGCGTTGAGCTTCAGGAAGTAAGCCCGAGACCCGGCCGGACGACCGTGGCGCTCGGGCTTTGCGCTTTCTCGGGCCTGGTCAGACGTCGCGGATGGCCGTGACCGCTGGAGCGATCAGAGTGCGCCAGGGCCCGCCTTTCGCCCAGCACCAGGCGATCGCGTCAGGGACGGCGAGCAGGGCCTCGACGTGGGAGCGTTGGTGCTCGTAGCGCAAGGTGTCTCGACAGCCGGCGGCACGGGTGTATTCGATGAGTTTCTGGTTGTCGAACTTCACCATCGTTTCGTCCTCGTCGAGGATGATGTGCGCCTCGCCCAGCCCGGCGTGGTCGTCAACGAGGGCTTGTAGACATGCTGACCGTCGTTGGCGTTCGTTACGGTGTTGAGGACCGGCGCGGTAGACAGTGGCTTGCACGCCGGCATCGACGAAGGCCTGAGCGATGGTGCGTTTGCGGCCGTCTTTCTCATCCTTCATGTGCAGGTAGCGCTGCCCAGGCAGGAGTAGCCCACGCACCATCTGGCGCAGTCCAGTGAGATCCGTCGAGACGTGGACGCTGGCCACGAGCAGGTAGTCGCGCTGCTTGGTCTCATCGACGTAGATGTGCATGGGCAGAAACGGTAGTTACCTACCGTGCAGTCCCTAGGGGTGAACAGCTGCTACCAGCACGTTCACCGCAATTACGGGCTGATGAAGGGTCCTGACACCTCACCTGATCACGGCATGCGGTCGTTGTGGTCTGGCCTGGGGATGCCCGCACCGTCCAGGTAGGTGTTGATCGCATCGTCCACGGTGTCGGTGATGACGTATCCGCGCGCTTTGATCCATTCCAGTCGCGCCAACGT
This sequence comes from Mycolicibacterium rufum, assembly GCF_022374875.2. Next base: position 89,945 of record NZ_CP103313.1, on the reverse strand, counting down.
CCCTGAGTGCAGCTGCGTCGCGAACGGGTTCTTCGCCTTGCGTTGCCGGGGCTTCAACCGCACTGCCAGCTCTGCCGACTCCTGGTCCTGGTTCGGTGTCGGTGCCGCCGACGCGGGTCGGGGAGGCGGATTTTCATCGTCCGGTTGCGGCGATGTGGCCTCTGCTGCCGGTGCCGCAGGGGTTTGTTCGGGTTGGACCCGGGCGGCCTGTGCCCGGCGCTCTGCGCGAGACAAGGGCCTGGTGGAGCCCACCTCCAAGCCACTGGGTTTCGATGCGGCGTTCATGCTGCTTGCCGCCTCGCCACGATCCGTTCGGCGATTTCTCGGTATGCCACTGCTGCCGTACAGGTGGGGGCATGCACCTGGACCGGGATGCGCTTCCCCTTGTCCTCCACCACCCGCACGGTATGCGGGATTTCACCCAGGTACGCCCCGCCTGCGGACCACTCCCCCCAATCGGTGCGTAACTGCCTGCGCACGTCCTTGCTGGCCTTCGGGTTGCCGTCGAAGTCAGCTAGCAGCACGTAACGGATTTCCACGTCAGGGTTGAGCGTCTCTTGGACATCGAGAACGGCGTTGCCCAACTCGACCAGGCCGTCGATTTCGTCGGGGCCGGCCTTGAGGACCGCCAAGACGTAATCGGCAGCCGCCAGTGCCGCCGTCGTCAACTCCCCTAAGGCCGGCGGGCAGTCCATCAGCACGAAGTCATAGCCCTCGAGGTCGTCGAGCTGGCGGGCTAGCCGCAGCTGACCGCCTGAACCGAGCCCTGTGCGCTCCAGCTCCTTGAGCGCGAGATGGCCGGGCGCGACGTCGATGCCGAACTCGCTCGGCCTGATGACAGTTGGCAGCGGAACCCGCATTGCCCTGTCCGGGTGCAGCACCTCGTACATCGAGGCATCGTCGGCGCCGAGGTCGACGCCGAGGCCTTTGGTGCTGTGGGCCTGCTGATCCATGTCGATCAGGAGAACGCGGAACCCCATCGCGGCGAGGCTGGCACCCAGGTTGATCGTGGTTGTGGTCTTTCCCACGCCTCCCTTTTGCAGCGCCACTGCCACGATTTCACACTGCCCAGCGGCGGAAACATTCATGGCTGCGATCTTACTACTTACATGTCTACATGTGCACTTACATGTAAGGAAACATGTATGTAAGTTAACATGTATGTATTTACCCGGAGGTCCGCTCAAGGCGGCGTCAACTTAATCCGGCGTGCGCCAGGGCTACCCGCGGGCATGAAGACCGCCACGTAATCAGGTTGGAGGTGCGGGTGGAGATCACTGGCGCGCAGGTCGACGGGCAACCCGGCTTCTTCGCCTAAGCGGAGCACCTCGGCTGCGTCCGGGTGCCCAGCTCTCGATACTTCGAGGACGTAGAGCGCCCACAAACTTGAAACAGCCATACCGCGAATCAGTTCCGGCGAATCCAATTCGGCCCCGAACGGTCTTATAGGGCCCACAACAACTTCCGGGGGAGGCGTGATGTCGAAGTGCGCCCGGACGAGTCCATACGTCGGATGGACTGCCTGCGATAGATCGCGGTAAATTCCATAGAGCAAGCGAGTGGATGAGAACCTCTCGCAAAGGTTGAAGACCGACCAGACCGAGACTGGTTTCTCGCCGAGGAACTCACTCAACTCTTCGGCCAGAGCGGCGGACTCGGCCAGGTTGGGTGTATCGGCGGCGGCCCGTACGACTGCGTCAATGAACTCACTCGACCGTCGGTGATCCTGTAGTGACATCTGTTGTGCGAGCAAGTCTTCCCCGTCCTTGGTCCATAAGACCCACTGCGCAGTCAGAGCGTGCTCGAACGCGATCCGAACACAAGACATGGCCACCCAGGGAGATGATGAATGCAGAGTTACCGCGGCCTCGACGTGGTTCAACGCATGAGCGGCCAGCGGAAAACAGACTCGAAACTTCCTGCTCAGCTCAGGGTTTAGTTCCGGTGTCGACGTCTGCTCCTGCCACGACGTGCGCCACCGATCAAGTGCCACGTTGACCACCGTCATCCAGCCGGTCTCCGTCTCGTCCACTCGATCGGCGTACTGAGATTCGAGCCTTGCCACCTTGTGCATCAGCTCGATGCGAGGATCGTCACCACCTGGTGCTGGGATACGCGGGATCTCGTTCACGTGGCCCGACTCCGGCTCAAATATCGGTACGCGGTCGCACGCCCGATGCCGAATGCAGCGGCGAGCTCGTCGACCGGTTCACCGGTGGCTGCCAGCCGGCATAGCTGTTCCTGGCGTGCGGCGCTGAGCTTCGGCGGTTTAGTGGCTGGCAGGCTGCGCGATCGGCGGGCTTCACGTGAGGCGGCGCGTCGTTCACGGCCGAGTTCAAGTTCCAGTTCAGCCAGGGTCGCCATGATGGCAGCGACGGCACGGCCGGTGGGAGTTGCGGTATCGATGCCCTCGCGGAGGGCGCGCAGCACGATTTCTCGCTTGTCGAGGTCGGCGATAGTGCGAGTGACTTCGGCAGCGGAGCGCCCGAGACGGTCAATAGCGGCCACCACAACGGTGTCTCCGCTTCGGGCGTAGTCGAGCAGCGCAGCGAGACCAGGACGGGCGGTGCCAACCGCTCCAGAGAGTTCGTCGGTGAAAACCCGTTCCGGGTCGACGCCGGCTGCTGCGAGGGCGTTGCGTTGAGCGGTGAGGTCCTGGCCGGTGGTGCTGATTCGGGCGTAGCCGAGAATGGCTGTCATTCGTTCACTGTCTCACCTGGCGGCGATAGGGAAGATGCGAGACACGCTGTGTGAGACGAGATATGAGACGGTTCCACCTGGGGCGATGCGACGGGGGAGTGGGCGCCTCAACCGTGTCTCGTTTCTCTCTAGAAGCGAGACCGTTGGGGGGTTTGTAGGTATCGCACAACCACGATGCGACCATGGCGGCCGGTGGCTGCCGGTGGATTGGTCTCTCATGGGTACACCGCAGGGGTGACCACCCAAAGAGGTAACCGCCTGCCGGATCGTGACGATGGTGGCGTCATCGTCAAGCCCACGCCGACGGAGTTGATGGAGGACGCCGGGTCTGGTCTGGACTTCGGTACCCGGCCCGACCGGATGCCGGGGTTGCTCACTCCTATTGATCGGTTCTTCATCCGCAGCCACGCCCCGACTCCCCGGATCGACGCGGCTACGTGGCGGTTGCGTATCGACGGTGATGCCGTGCGCCGGCCCGTCGACCTTGACTACGACCAGCTGTGCGGCGGGTTCGAGGTGGTCTCGGTGCAGCGCACCCTGGAGTGCGCGGGGAATCGGCGGGTGCTGCTGGGTGAGGAGTTGGGCACGACGTTTGACGGCACCCAGTGGGGCCGCGGGGCGATCAGCACCGCGGAGTGGACCGGGGTGCGGTTGGGTGACGTGCTTGATCACGCTGGTGTCGACGAGGGCGCGGTGGAGGTGTTGGCCGAGTCGCTCGACGACGTGCGGGCGTCGCGGCCGTTGCCCATGACCAAGGCCTTGGCCGAGGACACCGTGGTGGCGATCGCGATGAACGGTGAACTGCTGCCCCCCGATCACGGCTTTCCCGCCCGGCTGGTGGTGTCGGGGTGGCTGGGCGCGGCCAGCATCAAGTGGCTGGGCCGCCTGGAAGTCTCTACCACCAGATTTCACGTTCCATGGAACACCGAGGACTACGTCCTGATCGGACCGGACTATCCCGCCCACGGCCCGGCCCAGGGCGAGGTCATCACCGCCCTGGGGGTATCGACCTTGATCGAATTGGCGTGGGACGCCCGGCTGCCCAGCGGTCCTCAGATCATTCGGGGACGAGCGTTCGCCGGTGAGCACACCGTCACCGCTGTCGAATACGCCGCCGACGACGGAGCCTGGCAACCCGCGGACATCACCACCGCGGCCGTGCCCGGGTTGTGGGTGCGCTGGCAATTCCGGTGGGACCCAACCCCCGGTGAGCACGTGCTGCGAATCCGCGCGTTCGACGATGCCGGGCGCAGCCAATCCGAGCACACTGCGTTCAATGAGTTGGGATACATGCACGAATCGGTGGTGGCTCACCCCGTCACCGTGTGCGAGCCGTGACTGATGCCCGCTGACGGCGATCTCGACGATTCCCCCGGCGCGGCTGGTCGGGAACCCGACTACCGGTTCACCCTGGCCAACGAACGCACCTTTTTGGCCTGGATCCGCACCTCGTTGGCCCTGATCGCTGGTGGGGTGGCCCTCGTGCAGCTGGTTCCCCGGTTCGGTGTGCACGGGGTCCGGCACCTGCTGAGCATGGTGCTCGTCGTCGGCGGCGCGGCGTTGGCCGTGCTGGCCGTCTGTCGCTGGCAGCACGTGCAGCAGGCAATGCGCCGCGGTGCAGCGTTGCCGCCCAGCCGCCTGCCGACGATCGTGGTAGTGGCGACGGTGCTCATCGCGGTGCTACTCGTCGTCCTGTTGATCACCTCACCCCCGCCCACCGGCTGACCCCACATGACCCAGACCAGCCGCGATCCGGGCCTGCAACCCGAACGCACCCAGTTGTCCTGGGAACGCACCTCGCTGGGGTTCCTCGCCATCGGGGCCCTCGTATTGTTGCGACACGGCGAATTACCGTTCACTGGAAGGCTTCTCGTCGCCACAACCGCCGCAGTGTCGGCGCTGGCGGTCGTGGTCATCAGCCGACGCTTCGTATCCGCCGACGCCGCCTCACCGGCCGCGGTCATCGCGCTGGGCTCCCTCACCGCCGCCCTGGCCCTCGGTGTCGCCATCCTCATCATCACCGCCGAACCCTAAACGATCCGAACCCCACCACCGCGGCAGTTATCCGCGCAGACCCTGTTGCCCAGATCCACGGCGCGCACGACTCTAGCTCCTGAGACGACATCTGAGGCGTCTCAAATTTCTAGAAGCGAGACGCGCTGGAACTGCACCCGGGGAAACCTCGATCTTCTTCGTGGTGGGGGCGCAGCAGCTACGGCCCCGCACCTTTGAACAGAGGTTTTGCGCACATCCGGCGGGGCACTCCCACACAATGTGGGCGCAATCCTGAACGCGTCTGGCGGCGCTATCGCATAGATTCAGCGATGGAGGGAGGCGACAAAGTGCCTGAGCGCGATGCGGCCACGTCTCCAGAAACTGCGACGTGGTCCACCCACGCGGTCGACGCTGACGCCGCCGTCGACTATTGGCGCTCGGTGCGACGCCAGGCTTACGTCGATGTTGCGCCGAGCCCCTATGATCGGAGTTTCTCCGGCGAGATTAGCTATGCCGACTACGGTGACTTTGCGCTGTCCGTCAAGCGGGCCAGCGGCGAGAAGGTCAGTCGAAGCAGCACTCTGATATCCCGGGGGGCCGAAGCGGAGTACCTATACGCGTTGTTTCAGAGCCGTGGCACGGGAGTCGTCACGCAGGCTGGCCACAGCGCGGAAGTCCGACCTGGCCGGGTGGTGATCTATGCCAGCGCGCGGCCGTTTTCGTTGGACTACCGCGATCCGTACGAGCAGGTCGTGGTTCATCTACCGGCCGAGCGTGCATTCGCTGACGCCGGCTTGCGGCCTAGTACTGATCTGCTCGCGGTGGAGATCCCCGTGGACGGGGCGCTCTCGTCGGTGTCCGCGTTCTTCCAAAGTTTGGCTGCTACGCAAACCACCGACCCGGAGGGAGCCGGCCTGCTGGCCCCGTACGGGGCGAACCTGGCCAGTTCCTTGCTCGCCTACGCAGCGAGAACTCGAGGTGTACAAGACCTTTCGCTCCTGCTGCAGCGCGAGCGGGCCCTTGCTTACCTGCGCCACCACCTCGGCTACCCAGACCTCGATGTGGACCGGATCGCCGTCGGCTGCCACGTGTGTCCCGCCGCACTCTGCACCGATTGTTCGAGGGCACCGGACAAACCGTGACCGCGCATCTGCGCACCATGCCGCCCAGACTCGCTCGCGGCCGTACCAGAAGAACGACCAGGCGCATGTGGAGTCGAAGAACCACCATGTGGTGCGCAAACACGCGTTCTACTGGCGCTACGACACCCCCGACGAGCTAGAGCTGCTCAACCGGCTGTGGAAGCTGGTGTCGCTGCGCCTGAACTTCTTCACCCCGACCAAAAAACCCGTTGGCTACACCACCACCGCAAACGGTCGCCGCAAGCGCATCTACGACAAGCCGGCCACCCCGTGGCAACGCCTGCAAGCATCAGGACTCCTTGAAGCACAACAACTCTCGAACGTTGCCGACCGAATCGAGGGCATCAACCCGGCCGATCTGACCCGGCAGATCAACACCATCCAAATGCAACTCCTGGATCTGGCCCAGGCCAAGACCGAGGCCCTCACCGCCGCCCGCCACCTCGACCTGGAAGCATTGCAACCGTCAATCAACCGATTGGCCACGGCGAAGTAACGCAAGCCCCCACGCGCTCATTATGCGTGAGGCACCAGCTCACCCTTCGCGCTCACAATTAGGTGAGGCACCTCGCCGCGAACCTGCAGGACCGGCTCGATCCGTCGCCGTAACTTCGTCAGATCAGCACCACCGAGCGCAGCACCTCGCCGGGCGTGCATCTTGTGGAGGGGCCCGCAGCATCCTTCAAAAGGAATGCGCAGCCCGGCCATCCTCTGCGGGCCAAACTGGCACGGGACGTCAGGGTTGTGGCACGCATCGACAGTGGGATGTCCCGCCGCCATTGCTAGCCTCGTCGGACGAGGAGATGAGTAGTGGAGCCAGATAATAGAGTTCGGGTGCGCGGTGCCCGCGAGCACAATCTGCGCGGCGTCGACGTGGAGGTGCCGCGTGATGCCCTCGTCGCGTTCACCGGGGTGTCGGGTTCGGGCAAGTCATCGCTGGCCTTCGGCACGCTCTTCGCCGAGTCCCAGCGGCGGTACTTGGAATCGGTGGCGCCGTACGCGCGGCGTCTGATTGATCAGGTGGGTGTCCCGGATGTCGATTCGATTGAAGGGATGCCACCTGCGGTCGCGTTGCGGCAGCAGCGCGGTGGTACCAGTACCCGTTCGTCGGTGGGCAGCGTCACCACGCTGTCGAGTCTGGTCCGGATGCTGTATTCGCGTGCGGGCACCTACCCTGCGGACCAGCCGATGCTCTACGCGGAGGATTTCTCGCCCAACACCCCGCAGGGTGCCTGCCCGACGTGCCACGGTATGGGCTGGGTGTATGAGGTGACCGAAGCACTGATGGTGCCCGACCCGTCGTTGTCGATCCGTGAGCGTGCCATCGCCTCATGGCCGCCGGCCTGGTACGGGCAGAATCTGCGCGACATCCTTACCACGCTCGGCTACGACGTCGACGCTCCGTGGAAGACGCTGTCGCGCAAGGACCGCGAGTGGATTCTGTTCACCGAGGAGCGTCCGACGGTGCCGGTGTACGCGGGCTTCACCCCGGCGGAAACTCGACGCGCCGTGAAAGCCGATATGGAGCCCAGCTATCAGGGCACCTTTATCGGTGCCCGCCGCTACGTCCTCGACACGTTCGCCAACACCAAGAGCGCTGCGGTCAAGAAACGGGTCTCTCAATTCGTCGGAAGCGGCCCATGCCCGGCGTGCCACGGAAAGCGGCTCAAACCCGAAGCGCTGTCGGTGACATTCGAAGGTCTGGACATCGCCGAGCTGTCGCGGCTCACCCTCGACCAGCTCGCCGCGCTGTGCGCCAGGGTGCTCAGCCCGCGGTGGAAGCCGGCCACCTCCGGTGCGGCCCTGAACCAGAAGACACGAAAGTCGGCGGTCAACGCGCGGGTCGTGGCCGGGGGTTCCGCGCATGCCGCGGCACCAGATGTCCGGCAAACACCCAACATGTCAGACGAAAAGCGCGCCGCTGCACAGCGATTGGTCGCAGAGCTGCAGGAGCGGCTGCAACCGCTCATCGATCTGGGACTGGGATACCTCTCCCTGGCCCGCAGCACGCCGACGCTATCGGGCGGGGAACTGCAGCGCGTGCGGCTCGCGACGCAACTCTCGTCACAACTGTTCGGCGTCGTCTACGTCCTCGACGAGCCGTCGGCCGGTCTGCACCCCCGCGACCGGGACGCCTTGCTGGACATCTTGGCCGGCCTCAAACGCAGCGGCAACAGCGTCTTCGTCGTCGAGCACTCGCTGGATGTCATCGCCGCGGCGGACTGGCTGGTTGATATCGGGCCCGGCGCCGGGCTGGACGGCGGCCAGATCCTCTACAGCGGTCCCCCGGCCGGGCTGGCCGATGTCACCGACTCGGTCACCCGCCGCTATCTGTTCGGCGACGAGACCCGCGTCGCCTCGCGCACACCGCGGGAGCGCAGTGACTGGCTGCAACTCGCTGGTGTGCAACGCAACAATTTGCATGATCTGTCGGTATCGGTGCCGTTGCGCTGCCTCACCGCGGTCACCGGGGTGTCCGGGTCGGGCAAGTCGAGCCTCGTCGCCCAGGCCCTACCCGAGATCGTCGGTGAGCACCTCGGCCGTCCGGTGCGGTTCGACGACGCCCGCGACGACGACCTGCTCACTGAGGCCACGCAGGTCACCGCCTCGGGCGAGGTGCTCGGCGACCCCCACGGTGTGCGGCGGGTGGTGTGCATCGATCAGAAGCCGATCGGCCGCACACCGCGATCCAACATCGCCACCTACACCGGGCTGTTCGACCACGTTCGCCGGCTCTTCGCTGACACCCCCGCGGCCAAGAAGCGCGGCTACAAACCCGGACGGTTCTCGTTCAACGTCAGCGGCGGACGATGCCCGACCTGCGAAGGGGAGGGTTGGGTGATGGTGGAGTTGCTGTTCCTGCCCAGCGTCTATAGCCCGTGCCCCGACTGCCACGGAACCCGTTACAACCCCGCGACTCTCGCGATCCGCTGGCGGCACAAGAACATCGCTGAGGTACTCGAACTCAGTGTGTCGGCGGCCCGGGAGTTTTTTGACGGCGAACCCGCCGTGCTGCAAGCTCTGGAGGCGCTGTGCGATGTCGGGCTAAGCTACCTGCGGCTCGGGCAGCCGGCCACTGAACTGTCCGGCGGCGAGGCGCAGCGCGTCAAGCTCGCCGGTGAACTGCAGCGTGCCCACCGCGGTGACACGCTCTACCTGCTCGACGAGCCCACCGCCGGACTGCATCCCGCCGACACCGACCGGCTGCTGGCACACCTGCACCGGCTCGTCGACGCCGGCAACACCGTGGTCGCCGCCGAACTGGATATGCGGGTGGTCGCCCAGGCTGATCACGTCATCGACATGGGACCCGGCGCAGGGGGCGCCGGTGGCCGCATCGTCGTCGCCGGTACCCCGCGGGAGGTCGCGGCATACCGGGACAGCGCCACCGCCGCGTATCTTGCCGCTGAACTCGCCGACTGACGCCTTGGCACGGATTGTCATAACGGTGGCGCGCGCGGTCACCGACACGATGCATGGTCCTGCATACGCTGACAGGACAGTTCGCCACCAGGCCGACTGACCGTCACATCAGCACATCAATTGTGCTGCAAGGAGGTTCACAACCATGGCTGAAGGTAATCGCGCAGTCGTCTTCCACAATCCGGGGGACATGCGGGTCGATTCGCTGGAGTATCCGAAACTGGTCATGCCCAACGGCAAGAAGGCTCCCCATGGCGCGATCCTGAAAATGGTCGCCACCAACATCTGCGGCAGCGACCTGCACATCTTCCGAGGCTCTTTTCCTGTGCCCGAGGGGATGGTCATGGGCCACGAGATGACCGGTGAGGTCGTCGAAGTGGGCCCCGACGTCGAGTTCCTCACCGAGGGTGATCTCGTCTCGGTCCCGTTCAACGTTGCCTGCGGGCGGTGTCGCAACTGTAAGGCGCGCCGTACCGATGTCTGCGAGACCACGAATGCCGACGTCGCGTGCGGCGCGTACGGGTTCAACCTCGGCGACTGGCAGGGTGGTCAGGCCGAGTACCTGTTCGTCCCGTACGCCGACTTCCAATTGTTGCGGTTCCCGGACAAAGACCAGGCGATGGAGAAGATCCTTGATCTCGCCCTGCTTTCGGACATTTTGCCCACGGCCTTTCATGGCCTGATGGAGGCGGGCGCCAAGCCTGGCTCGACGGTGTATATCGCCGGTGCCGGTCCGGTCGGCCGCTGTGGTGCGGCGGCGGCGCGGCTGCTGGGTGCGTCCTGCATCATCGTCGGCGACTACTACCAGGACAGGCTTGATCTGGTGAAGAACAACGGGTGCGAGACGATCGATCTGAATAAGGACGTTCCGTTGCCCGACCAGATCGAGGCCATCCTGGGCGAGCGTGAAGTCGATTGTGCCGTGGACTATGTCGGTTCCGAAGCGCACGGCATCGGTAAGGAGGCGGAGGACCTTCAGCCGCAGGCTGCCATCAACCAGGTGCTGGAGGCCACTCGCGCCGGCGGCGCCACGGGCGTCATCGGCGTCTACGGACCTGACCCCCTGGCGCCGACAGAGGCCGGCAAGAAGGCACTTTCCCGCTCGACTTCGGCAAGGCGTGGATCAAGTCGCCGCGCGTGTCGGCGGGGCAGGCGCCGATCATGCACTATCACCGCGAACTGATGATGGCGATCCTGTGGGACCGCATGCCCTACCTGAGCCCCATGCTCAACAACAAGGTCATCAGCCTCGACGAGGCGCCGGACGCCTACGCGATCTTCGACCAGGGCTCATCCAACAAGTTCATCATCGACCCGCACGGAATGATCTCGGCGTAGGCGAGCATGCCGGGTGCCACCGCTTCCTCAGGGTTGAGGTGGCACCCGGTAAGCACTCCGCCCACCGGTAGGAGGCACGCATGATCGACTCGTCGTCGGTTGACGTCCGCTACCAGGGATTCTTCGACTGCGAGCTCGCTGCGTGTCTTAGGTGGGTGTCAAGTCGAAGCGGCGTTTGAGCCCGTTGCCTTTTCGCCATTCCCATAGGCCGCGGTGTTGGAGCTGTCCGACGACGATCCCTTCGCTGACATCGATGCGTGTGGCGAAGGCCTCCACCTCGGTGGTCGTGGTCAGTGCGGCGAGGTGGTGTTGCTCCCGCGGGGGATGAGGGTGTTGGCCGCGAATCGGTTGGCCGCGTCTTCGATGTCGTCGCTCTCGGAGCCGTCGTCGATGAAGGTCTCCTTCTTCGAGTGCAAGAGAACGTGTCCGGCCTCGTGAAAGAACGAGAACCAGAACTGATCCTCGGTCTTGTAGCGATCGCTGAGAGCGATGACCGCTCTAGGGCGTGTCTCCCAAATAGGTGTGGGTGTTGAGGCGATGCTGTTGGGGTGACGACGGCATCGCGGTACCGGGTTTTCAATGACACTCAGTGGGAGTTGATTTCGGGGCTGTTGCCCTCCAACGAGGGGCGTCGCGGTCGTCCGTTTGGTGATGACCGGCGTGTAATCGAAGGCATCGTCTATCGGTACCGCACGGGGATTCCGTGGCGTGATTTGCCGCGTTCTGAGTTCGGGCCGTGGCAGACAGTATGGAAGCGGCATCGCCGTTACGCCGGTGATGGAACCTGGGATCGGGTGCTGATGGCGCTGTTGGCCACTGCCGATGCTGACGGCCAGCTGGATTGGACCGTGTCGATCGATGCCACGATCAACCGGGCTCATCAGCACGCCACAAACATGACCCGACCTGATCAGGACACAGGGGGCAGGGTCGAATTACACGAATCGCCCACTGCACGAGTGTGAACCTGCAGGTCATGGCATCGGGCGGTCACGCGGCGGATTGACCACCAAGATCCACACCGCCGTCGACGGCCGCGGGCGCCCGCTGGCTGTGGTGGTCACCGGCGGCCAACGCAACGACGGCGCAATGCTGTCGCAAGTGCTCGAAGAGATCGTGGTACCCCGCTACCGCGGACGGGCTCGTTCGCGCCCCGATGCGGTCATCGCCGACCGGGCCTATTCCAGCGGGGTCACCCGACGATTTCTACGTGCACGCAGGATCACCGCGGTCATTCCGCAGAAGCGCGACGAGATCGCCAACCGAAAACGCCGCGGTAGTGCTGGCGGTCGACCACCAGCACTCGACGAGATTCGCTACAAGCAGCGCAATCTCGTCGAACGGTCATACGCACTGCTCAAACAATGGCGCGGCCTGGCCACCCGATACGACAAACTCGCCATCGTCTACCGGGCCGCAGTCGTACTCAGCGCCTGCATCACCTGGGCACGCCAAATAGGAGACACGCCCTAGTGGGGCTGGACCACCAGGTGGCTCCGCTGATGCGGCATTTGTCGATCTCTGCGACATAGACGACGAGAACACCCTGGGCAGCGCATAAGCCTTGCAGTTCGTGCAGGAAGTCGTCGGTTCTGGTGAGTGTGCGGGCGTGATGGAGTGCGGTGCGGAATCCGTCCTTGTCGAAGGGTTCGGCGTGAAGATGCTGGGCGGTGAGCTCCCCGATCCGAATCCACGACGCCACCGACTCGGCGTGGCTGGTGAATGTGTTCGCCCGCTTGAACGAGGCCACTGGGCGACTCCATATGCGGCGCCACGCGGCCAGGTTGGCGACGCCGAAAAAGGCCAAGGCGGCGTGGTAAAGCTCCCGCCGGTCATTGGTGGTGGGCAGGTAACCGCGGAGTTGGAGAGCAGTGATCGGAAGATCTCGCAGCCAGGTGAGGTGCTCGCCTTCCAGCTCGACGTCGGGATGGGCCTGTACCTGGCCGAGCGCGGCATCGGCGGACAGGTCCGCATCACCAGCAGCCTTCCCGGCCACCGAGATCACCTCTGGGACGACCGCAAGCGGCTCCCCACCTCCGTCGCCGCCGCCGATCTCTACGGCCAGAACGTGCAAATCGTCGACATGAACGCACTCAACGCTGCCCTGGCGGTCAACCGGTGGAAGCGTCACGTCGGCATCTACGCCGACCTCGAAGGTGAGCACTTCAGCCTCTACGCCAGCGACGGCAACGACATCACCAACGAGGACCAGTGACGGTGCTACCCACGGATCGCTTCACCCATGAGTTCGTCGACTTCATCCCCGCCGACCTCGACGCCGGTGTCCTCTACGTGTCGCTGCCGTACGCCACCGTGATGCATCTCTGCGCCTGCGGATGCGCAACGAAGGTCGCGTCCGCACTCGACCCGACTGACTACGCCATCACTTTCGACGGGGAGACCATCAGCCTGTCCCCCTCGATCGGCAACTGGAACTTTCACTGCCGATCCCACTACGTCATTCGACGCGGCCAGGTGCGCTGGATGCCCGCCATGAGCGACGCGGACATCGCCGCCGGACGCCACTGTGATCGACGGGCCAAGACAGCCCGCGACGAACTCTTCGACGCCCCAACCCCACCCCGCGTCACCCCGGAGAACGACACCACGCCCGTCGGCGGACACGGCCACATTCGGCAGCGGGTCACCGTGGCGATCAAAGGTCTCATCGCCACGATCAGGGGCCGCTGAGCATCTCGTAACGGGCATGCCCGAGGCCGCGCGGATCGCGTTGTCGCTACTCGTTCTTGTGTGCAGCGCGGGCGGCGGCGCGGCGTTGTTGGCGACTCATCCGCACGTCCGGATCACCACCCCAAGGGGCGTCGCGGGTGCCGCCGTCGCTGGTCTCCAGCATGGGGATGGTGGGGTGCGCCAATTCCGCCCGCAACTCGGCAATGAGGGTTGTTTGGGCCAACGACTCAGCGCGCAGGGTGGCCACCTCGCGGCGGCGCTCCTCGGCCCTGTCGGCGTCGGCCTGAAGGTGGCGGCGTAGCCGCTGGACGTCACCGCGGGCAGCCCGGTATTCGGGTTCCTGGTCCAGGGCGTGCTGGCGGGCAATCGAGACGGCGAAGTCCTCCATGTCGGCGCGCAGTTCGGTGTGCAAAGTGTCGTGGGTGTACCTGTAGATCAGGGTGTCCAAGAGCTGGCGGCAGTGCACCGGGGAGCTCAAGAACAACCGCGCCAGGGTGCCCATTGACGGGATCGCCAGCCGGGCATCGGAGTCGGGGCGATGGGATCGCGGCACCTCCACCACCGTCACTGCCGACCCGGCGTTGCGGGCGGCGACCCGCTCTGCGGAGGCCAGCCGGCGGCACGCCCCCGAGCACCACACCGGGCGCCGACCCCGCCCGCGGTCGGGCATGTCGAAGACCGTTCCGCACCGCGGACAGGTCCGGGTGGTGTCGACTCTGGCGGCCAGAGCCGCCGGGTCCGCGTCGGTGTTCGTGCCGTCCACGCCGCCCCCTTCCGTTCCCAGTTGTGACCGTCATTCTATTTCGTCTGGGACGCTATGTGATGGTTTCGCGACCTGAATGCAAAAGGTGTGTGGTTCGGCGGTGAGCTCGGGAAGGCCCGTGGCGTGGACGGGGATGGGCGGCAGCAGACGGTCAGGCCGGGGACGGGGTGGCAAGGACACGGTGGACCGGTTCGAACGGACACGAATGGGCTTGTGAGCAGCGGTGGAGGGTGGCGGAGCGAGGGCGCGGGTGACCGGCCGGTGTTGGGCTCCCGGACGCGACCGCGACCGGCGTGCACGTTGTGCCAATGTGCCAGACGTCTTCGGGGGTGTGTCGGTGGTGGGTGTGAGCATTGACGGGTGGACGACGGTGGGGACCTGGTGGTGCCGGCGGAGTGTGTGGCGTGGTGTCGTGGCCAGGACGTCGGGGTGAGTGTGTGCGATGACATGGCCGAGGTGGATCTGGAGTGGTGGAATGCCCGTCTGGCTCGGCACGCGATCCCCACCCGGATCGTCGGCCGCGATGTCGACGGCCTGCCCACCGATCATGGCGTCGGCTATCTGCGCCGTGCGGATCTCATCGGGAACGTCGATGGCGGCGTGGACGCCGACACGTCACGTAATGGTGGGTCGGTGGATCTGGGCGTGCTGTATCGCGCTGCGGCGTGGCTGTCGGGGCACCCCGGCCGTGACCGGCGGCGGTGCTTTCCCGACGTCCGCACCTTCGCATCGTCTGGTGGCGAGCGGGATGCGGTCACCGCCGTGCTGTTGGCATGCCGACAGACTCCTTGGCAGGCGATACCGGACGCCGCGTCTGCACGGCGGTGGTCCGGGTGGCCCTGCGTGTCCGGTGTCGGGCCTAATGGGAGTCGATCAGCGAGTTTTCACCCGATAGCGATCTGTTGAGGGGACGCTGGTCACCGAGCCGCTGGTCGGTGAGCACTGTGTCGGCCTGGAATGCAGTTCGATTCCTAGCGCTAGATCGTGCCCCGGCCGGTTGGTGAGGTCGCCTATAGCGCTGATGGGGTGTCGTGCCGATGCGAGCACTGATCCATTAGGTTGCCGCCGGGTGGCCTTCGGCTCGAACAGGTTTCACCCCCATCGAGCAGGGAGGCGAGTTGACGATCTTCGTTGGAGACGATTGGGCCGAGGACCACCACGACATCCATTTGATGAGCGCCGACGGGACCACACTGGCCTCGCGTCGGCTCCCGGAGGGACTTGCCGGGGTCGGTGGGTTCCACGAACTGGTGGCCACCCACGCCGAGGAACCCACCCAGGTGGTGATCGGCATCGAAACCGACCGCGGCCTGTGGGTACAAGCGCTGGCCGCAGCCGGCTACCAGGTGTTCTCGGTCAACCCGCTCGCGGTGGCCCGCTACCGCGACCGCCACCAGGTCTCAGGCGCGAAGTCCGATGCCGCCGACGCCAAACTGTTGGCCGATCTGGTGCGCACCGACCGCCACAACCACCGCCCGATCGCCGGGGACAGCCCCGACGTGGAGGCGGTCAAGGTGCTGGCCCGGGCGCATCAGAACCTGATCTGGGCGCGCAACCGCAACACCAACACGCTGCGCAGTGCGTTGCGGGAGTACTACCCGGGCGCGTTGGAGGCCTTCGACTCGCTGTCTGACCGCGATGCCCTGGCCATCCTGGGTCGCGCTCCCACCCCGGCCGAGGCCGCCCGTTTGAGCATCTCCAAGATCCGATCGGCACTCAAAGCCGCGGGGCGACAACGCAACCTCGATGCCAGGGCCCTAGAGATTCAGACCGCGCTGCGCGTCGAGCAGCTCGCCGCCGCGCCCGCGGTCACCGCCGCATTCGGGGCGAGCACCCGCGCTGCGGTCGCCATCATCGCCGAGCTCAACCATCAGATCGCCGATCTCGAGGCCCAGTTGGCAACACATTTTGAGGCACACCCGGACGCCGACATCTACCTCTCCCTGCCAGGACTCGGTGTCACCCTCGGCGCCCGGGTGCTCGGTGAGTTCGGGGACGACCCGAACCGCTACACCACCGCCAAGTCTCGCAAAAACTACGCCGGAACATCGCCATTGACCGTCGCGTCGGGCAAGAAACGCGCCGTGCTGGCCCGCCACGTCCGCAACCGCCGCCTCTACGACGTGATCGACCAATGGGCCTTCTGCGCCCTGACCAACAGTCCCGGTGCCCGCGCGTTCTATGACCAGCACCGCGCCGCCGGCGATACCCACCACCAAGCCCTACGTGCCCTCGGTAACCGCCTCGTCGGCATCCTGCACGGCTGCCTGCGCCACCACACCGCCTACGACGAGCACAAAGCCTGGGCACACCGCCAAACCACCCCCGACGCCAAGGCCGCTTGACAACTTACGGTCCTGGGATGTCTAGCGTGGTCTCGCTGTACCTGTGGGCCACCCATCACACGTCCTTGACGACCGGGGGACTATCTCGCTAACGGTGTTTCCGGCGGTTTTCATCAGTAGGTTTCGGCTGCCGGGAATCGATCGGCGAAGGTGATCGCGAACGCATTCAGGGCAGGTTTCCACCGCATCGTCCATCGTGCCCTGCCTGCACCGGTCGGGTCCAGTGATCGGGTGACCAGATAGAGGCACTTGAGGGCGGCCTGCTCGGAGGGGAAGTGGCCGCGGGCCTTGATCGCGCGGCGGTAGCGGGCGTTGAGCGACTCGATGGCATTGGTGCTACAGATGACACGGCGGATCTCCACGTCGTAGTCCAGGAACGGGATGAACTCCGCCCAGGCGTTGTCCCACAGGCGGATCACCGCCGGGTAGCGTTGCCCCCATTTCTCGGCCAGATCGTCGAACGCTGCGCGGGCCGCGGTCGCGTTGACTGCGGTGTAGATCGGTTTCACATCACGCTTGATCTCATCCCAGTACTTGCGGGACGTGAGCCGAAAGGTGTTGCGCAGCAAGTGAATGATGCACGTCTGCACGATCGCCTGCGGCCACACGTTGCCCACCACCTCGGGCAGTCCCTTCAGCCCATCGCAGACGACGAAGAAGCTGTCCTTGACGCCGCGGTTGCGCAGATCGGTGAGCACGCTCATCCAGAACTTCGCGCCCTCCCCGCCGGTGCCGGCCCACAATCCGAGGATGTCGCGTTCCCCGGCCAGGGTCACTCCGATCGCGGCGTAGAACGGGCGGTTGGCGACCTGGCCGTCGCGGACCTTCACCACGATCGCGTCGATGAAGATCGCGGCGTAGGTTTCATCGAGTGGCCGCACCGACCAATCGTTCATCTCCTCGATGACCTTGTCGGTGATGCGGCTGATCGTCTCCTTCGAGACCGACGCGCCGTAGATCTCAGCGAAATGCGCTGAAATCTCCCCAGTGGTAAGCCCTTTGGCGTACAACGACAAGACCACCTCATCGACCCCGGACAATCGGCGTTGACGTTTCTTGACGATCTGGGGCTCGAACGTGGATGCCCGATCGCGCGGCACGTCGAGTTCGACCGGGCCGGTGGTGTCGGTCAGCACCGTCTTGGTGCGGGTCCCGTTGCGGATGTTGCCCGACCCCGCCTCCGGCGGGTCGTGTTTCTCGTAACCGAGGTGCTCGGTCATCTCCTCATTGAGTGCGATCTCCAGGACCGTCTTGGTCAGCTGTTTGAGCAGCCCGTCGGGCCCAGTCAGCGACAGGCCCTGTTCCTGTGCCAGTCGGACCAGCTCGACGGCAGCCTTCTGCTCTGCGGACTGCTCAGCCGCCTTCTTCTTCGCCACATCTTCCAGTGTCGTCATCACGGCACCTTTCTCGCCGAGCATCGCTCAGCGTGTCAGTACCGGAAACACCGTTATTTCCACAGTCCCACGACCGGCGGTGTGCCCGCCTCGACTGCTCCGAGCGCCGTGGTGGGGCCGCAGCTGCTCGACCAACAAGCTGTCGCGTCGTTGGTTCATCTGGGGTGGGTCGGTGAGCCGGTCGCAGCCCGGTTCACCTGGGCTCACTATTTGCGGTACTGCGAGCTGTTGGGTGACTGGGCAACGCAGGGCGACGTGGCGGTGGAGCTAGTCGAGATGTGGTTGGTGAGACGGTGGCGGGAGCGCATCACTGCACGCCGTTCACGACACGTCCAGGGGCGTCGGTGATGTTCGCGGTGAGGCACTGATGGGCGTGAGCGCGGTGGAGTCGGCGGTGACGCGTGTGTTGTCCGATCACGGCGGGTCAGGTGCAATCGCGGTGGTGCGTTGGCTGGTCACCGGTGAGCACGTCGTCGGTGACGGCGGGTTCACCATTGATCGTGGGTGGCCGTTACCCGGGCTGCCGGACGCGTGAACGTACCCGCTGGAGGTCGTCTCCAGCTTGGCTGGCGCCCAGCCAGGGTGTTGGTGCTGGTGATTGCCCGTCGGACGTGCTGTTGACGCGCGTCCTTGTGAGAGTGCGCTGAGCGCGGTCGTGGAGCACTTGTCGGATTTCTTGTTGGGCGGCCGCAATCCGGGCTCGCGAGGCGTCGGTCAGCACGACAGGTGTCGGCGTCGGGTCGATGCTGGCGGCGGCGCAGCCGCCGGCATTTCTCGCAGGCTCCGGTGGTGTCCAAGACAATCGTCGTAACCGGCTGTGCAGGAACGCACCAGGGTTGGCGATGTGATCGGGCCAGGTTCCTCCGCGGACGCGCATGTCGGTGTTGAGCTTGTCGTTCACCGCGTGGGCGGACCACACCGCGGGATCAATGCCGGCGGCGGTCAGTGCGTCGCAGATGGCGCCGATGTGGGCGCGGTCGAGGCCATGGGTGATGGCCACCAGCCCGGCGGCGAGCCGTTGGATGGCCAGCGGCCGTGCTGCGGTGTGCGGGCTGCGCCCTTGCCGGAGTTGGCCTTGCCCGCCCGCAACCTCGCCCCGGCGATCACCGGCGCACCGTGGTCGGTGCTGATCGTGGTGATCAACGGTGAGAGGCCTTTGCGCAGGATCTGCCTGCCGGCGATCTTGGTGTGTCCGTAGCTGGCGCCCTGCTTGGCGTGCCCGTAGACCGGGCGTAGTAGTGAGTCGATGTCGATGAACGCCCGTCCGTCGGCGCCGGGCAACAGATCGACACGCCCGCACAGCGCGGCCAGGTGTTCGCGCAGGACAGATTCGAGCTGGCGGGCATGCCCGAAGGTGAACTCCCGCAATAAGGTTCCGATCGTCGACGGGGCGTACACACCACCGAAGAGGGTCTTCATCCCACCCGAGCGCACAACGTCTAGGTCATCAATGCTGTCCGCGCCGGCGCACATCCCGGCGATCAGCGTGGTCAGCTTCGGTGACGGATGGGCCGCGGCCGAACGGATCCGCTCACAGGTGAACCGGATCTTGTCGGCCAATAGCTGCGACAGACCGGTCTGGTCGGCCAGGGTCATCACCGGCACCAGCCCGGCGCACGACACGAGATGTGCATCATCGAAGACCGCCGACGACACGGCGAACCTATGGGACACTTGCACCGGAAGCGCCTTTCTGAACGTGGGCTGATCGAAGTGTGGTAACTCCAATCATCCCAGCTCAAAGGGCACTTTCCTTACATCAACACCCTCCGAACAGGCGATTCATCGGTGGATCGAGGGTTAGGAACGCGGTGGCGACCCACACCATCTTCGTGGCGTCGAGAACGTCAGCCTGGCCGATGCTGGGGTCGAGGATGTAGGAGACGTCGATGGGGAGATCGAGGGCAGGCTTGGCAAGGTCGGTCCCAGGCACGCGGGGATGCAAAGCCGCGTAGTAGATCCACAGGAATGGCCCGTGTGCGTCTCGGCCGAGTTGGCCCGGCGGGTAGTCGGCGTCCGACGCGGTCGCAGGGAGGCGGTGCTTAACGGGTGTCGCCAGCTGAACGCATAGCTGGGCGGCGCCGTCAGGGCCGGGCAGGCTGGCCAGCACTGTGGCCGATGTCGGGGCGCTGTTGAGCAGTTGCACCGGGCACGCACTCGACGTGGTGAAGAAGAACCTCGCTCATTGTTGTTACTGACCTTTCCGACTTGCTTCGAGCCGTTCGAGGGGACTGCCGGGAAGGGCTGCGGGGGTGGGGGTCGCCATGACGGCGCTTTCGATGGCGCCCTCGATGGCGCTACTGGAGTACGTCGACGGTGCGTGCTTGTCGAAGTCCTCGTGAGCCCAGTTCCCGGGGGCAAGGGTGACGGTGATCGACAGCGGTACCGTCAGCTCTAGGGCCGCGAGCTGCGCGTGGATGGCCTCGGTGAGCCGGGCCGCGTACTCGGTGTATTCGCGTTTCTGCTGCTCATTGAGCGCGTCGACCAAGGCAGCGATCGACTGCATGGCCTGCTCATAGGCGATCCCGCCGGGGGTTGGATCGCGGGAGGCCTCGGCCTCCGCTGAGAGCTCGGAGAGCAGAGCCACGTCGTCAGCATCGCCGGTCCAGCCATCGTGGGTGATGACCAGGTAGCCGTTGTCGTCCACGTCCACCCAGTCCGCGGCTGCGATGCGAGGGTCGTTGGGGGAGAAGGGGCCCGGCGGCAGGTCGGCGGGCTCAGGAATGGCGTCGGCGCGGGCATCGAGTTCGAGTTGTGCGTCGGCATAGGCGTCGTCGCTGCCGTCGTCGATCTGGGCAAGAATGCTTTCCACCCAGAGATCGACCACGACCGGCTCGGTGCGATGGCGCAGTAAGTCTTTGTCGTCAAAGACCGTGGCTTGGAGTGTGCGCCGCACCATTTCGGCCTCCCACGAGCCTGGCCGGCCTGCCAAAGCTTCCTCGATACTCCCAACGTTGGCCGCCGCGCCCGCCAGGGCCAGCGTTACGAAGGCGGCCCAGTCGATGCGCAGCGCGGCGCGTGGATCGGGATCGATCTCCCATTGGCCTGACGGCCCTTGTCGCATCGGTTGATTGGTCAGCCGGGTTGCCTCGGTAAGCACGCTGATCGCGTCGTGGAGGACCTCATCGTGAGGCCGCGGTGTGGACGCCTGGTCGTCGGTGAGGTACCCGGTGTCGAAGAGAGCCGCAGAAACGACCTCGCGATAGGGCTTGCCGATCACGCGGGCGACGGCCGCCAGATTCTCGCGGTCCGGGAGGCGGCTGACGCCGTTAATCCGCCACTTGCGCAGATTCTCACGAGACATGCCAATCCGGCGGGCCACCTCGGATTCGCTAACGCCGTGGGCGGCCCGATACCTGTCGATCAACTCGACGAGGCGGGGGATTGCCATACCGCCAAGTATTCTGCGACAGTATGCCTACGTCAAGTGTCGGTGTGCACATATGCCAACTGTTAGTTGACATAATCTTTGTTATCGGCATCTGAAATCTGTAGTGCAACAACAGGTTTTGGTCATACGCACGTACCAAGGGTTCGCCTGTAGGTCTCGCGGCAAGCCAAGGTGTTGTCTAGGAGTTCGCGATCGCCATGAATGCCGACTTGAAATGCGACATCGTCACCGTGAAGGCGTTCCGGATCTGCCGCATCCGTCGATTGGCGGCAAGTCGCCGACCCTAGGCCGCCGGCTCCGACGCCGGCAGTTGGCGGCACGCTGGCGGCGACGTCGTCGACCATGTCCGCGCCCACACCCCTTCCGTCCAATTCCCGACAATTCGTCACAGTGACGAATTGCATTGTGGGACTTGTGGGTATGGCGACGCAACCGCTAGTCCCCGACGATGGTCAAACGCACCGTCTCCGGACCGGGGCGCGGTGGAAGTCGTAACCACGACTGCTCGTCGATGATCACCGGTAGTTCCGCGATTCCGACCCGCTGACGGAAGATCGCGAGCGTCTCGCCCAGCCCCGTCGCCGCGGACGCGAAGATTCCGTGGTACTCGAGCTGGTGGGCCGTCGCAGCGACGCGTTGGCACGCCGCGTAATCACCGACCTCCGAGGAGATGTCGGCGTCTTCCAGGCCCACTTGTGCGCGCGCGTCCGCTGATCGCAAGTCCAGGATGCGCTTTGCATCGACTCGTACGCGATAGAGGACGCGAGATTTCACGAACTCTGCCGGCACACCGGCGTCGTCCACGAGGTGTCGGTACGCCTCTTCCACGCAACTGTCGAGCGGTCGACCCAGATAAACGACCGGGAACAGTTCTCCCCATCGGCCCCCGTACCCCCCGGCGAACGCGTCGCGGCCGGGTGCGGCGTGACGCAGGAAAACATCGCCGACGTCGACACCACCGACGTCGGTGACCCGCTCCGCCAGCGTTCGGGCCCGGCTCATCGCTTCGGACCGCCCGCGAGCCGGTCAACAGCATCAAGGACCTCGGCGAACCGCCCCTCTCGCAGCAGCTCCAAAGGTGATCGACCGCCGAGACCCCGCTGCCGCGAGTGCAGCCAGATCTCGATCCCCTCGTCTTCGTATACGTCGGCCAAGCCCTCGATTACGTACTTGAGTTCAAGTAACCGGTCTCTCGAGTCGCCATCGGGCCTGCTCTTGCCGGCCGCCCAGTTCTGCACGGAACGCTCGCTGACGCCGGTGATCCCACCGATCTCGCTCACCGTCAGACCGCGACGCGCGTCGGCCACAACCCTGGTGTAGACGAGGGACTGCGCCTTGCCCGCGGCCATGTTCATACTTCTCCTCATAGTTCGTGATATTCTTCGTGTTGTACTTCGTACTATACGTCGTTCAAAACATCCGATCAACAGGGAATCGCCTGGATAGGAGGGGTATCGTGGACCTGTTTGTTCGCGCAGCCCGATCCGACAATCTAGTCATCGACGAACTCCTGGCACCGGCGACCGCGGGCGTGCCCTTCGGTGGACGCGGGGTGCCGATGCGGGGCCTGGTCGTGGACGCGCCGACCGCCCACGCGCAACCCGCTCTGCGGCAGGCGGCCGAAGGCGCCGGCCTTCCCCTGATCGTGGACCCGCTGACGCACTTGTTCCAGGACGAACAACCTGCCGACAAGGGCTGGGCAACACTCAGTTTTGCTGCAGCCCGAGCGTTGCCCGCCGAGCACTTCCTCGACAGACCCGAGTTGACCGAGATGGTGCGCAAATCGATCGCGTTCCAGCTCGACCACGGGGCGACGATTCTGGTGCCGCCCTACTTCCATGCGAAGTCCCCGGGCGACCCGTGGTTCCAGGTTCAGCTCGCCGCGAACCGGTGCGCCGCGGCGTTCCTGCGGGGCGAGGGGATCAATCTGCAGGTGGCGCCGATTCTGGCCGGAAGCCTGAAGACCTTCGGTGCCCGCAAGCACTGGGCACCTGGTGTCGACGAATTCCTCCGCAGCATTGCGACACTCAACGTCCGGTACGTGCCCGTGGCCCTCTCGTCGAGTCGCCCGACCAACGGCGACACCGAGGATCGGATAGGCAACTATTTGGCGGGTGGCGTCCAGATTCCGGTGTAAATCGGCGGGCGCAGGTTCTTGCTTCGGTGGGTGATGTTACGCGGTGGCGCTGACAGTTTCGGTGCTGTGGGTGGCGGGCTCGGAGGTGTGCTGGGGTCGCAGTTGTCGGGGCGGGTGCAGCAGGCTGCGGCGGAGGTCTTGAAGCTGGCGCAGTCCGGCGGGGGTCATGGTTAGTCCGCGCCAGCCGCGCGATGCGCGGTCGAGCACGGCCCAGACGATGCTGATGCAGCTGGTCTCACCGGGAAATCGGCCGATAACCTTTGCGCGGCGGCGGGTTTCGCCGAAGGTGCGCTCGATGAAGTTCGAATGCCGGATGCGGTGGTGATGCTCGGTTGGGAACCGCAGATAGGCGGTGAGGCCCTCGCGGTCGGTGGTCAGGATCTTCATCGCCGCCGGGTAGATGGCGGCGTAGCGGTCGGCGAACGCGGTCAGGCGGGCATCGACTGACTCCACCAGGCGCGGGCCGGGTTCGGTGTTGAGTTCATCGGTGTCAAAGCAGGCCCAGTAGCCGTCGCGGATCTCTGCTTGCATCCCGGTCGGGATCTTGGCCAAGACGTTGCGTACCCGGTGGATGAGGCATCGTTGCCGCAGGGCTTGCGGGAAGACCTGCTCGATGGCAGCGATCAGGCCGCGAGCGCCATCGGAGACGACCAGCAGCGGACACGTCAGGCCCCGGTCGCGCAGATCGGTCAGGAAATCAGCCCAGGCGTCGGTTGACTCCCCGGTGCCGGGGGCCAGGCCCACGAAGACCGGCTTGCCATCGGTGGTGATCCCCCAGGCGGCCAGGACCGGCTCGGCCGGCGAGCCCGGATGCATCCGGAAGAACGAGGCATCCAGGAACAGGTAGTCCAGCATGACATCATCGAGGCGCCGGGCCGCCCAGCTGTCGTACTCGGTTTTGATTGCTTGACATACTTGCGACACAGTCGATTTCGAGATCGCGGCCTGATCACCGAGCGCATCAGCGAGGGTGGCCTCAACATCGCGCACCGACAGCCCACGCACGAATGAGGCGATCACCAGCGACTCCAACGCGTTGGTCTTGGTGACGTTCTTGCCGAACAGCCGCGAGGCGAACGCAGCGGTCGTGCCGCGCAGCTTGGGACGCTCCAAGGTGACCGGACCCGCAGTGGTCTTGACCGTCACCGCCCGATAGCCGTTGCGTGACCCCGGCTGCGCACCCGGTGCCGCTGCGGTGCGCTGGTAGCGATCACGGCCGAGGAACTCGGTCACCTCGGCCTCCAACGCGGCCTGCATCAGCAACTGCGCCCCAAGGCGGGCCACCTCCTCCAGAATCTCGGGCAATTCACGATCGGAGGCGAACAGCTCGTCGATCTTGGCGCGGACACGGTCGGTCGGGGATACTCGTGCAGGCACGGGCGTAGGTCCTTTCTTCGATGACTTGGTAGGTCTCGAAGCAGAACCTACGCCCGGCCCCATTTACACCGGTTTCAGGACGCGACCATTTGGCGACCGTCCGGCATCTGAGCACGAAGGCTCCTGTGATCGCGTGGCGTCAAGGCCATTACGGCCTCGCGGCGGTCGCCGCCGGAGCCATCGGCTACCAGACTGGCATGGCTGTCGACGAGCGCTGCGACTTCGCACAACACGCCAGGGTCCGCAGGCCGCAACCGCCCGACAAGAAGAAGGATCTCAAGATGCCTCGGCACGTCTACCTGAGCCTCTTCGGCCGCAGCGTGTCCGGCTCGGTCGCAGAGTCACTGATCAACAACGGCCACCTCCGCGGAACGCTGACATGCACCGACCCTGCGTGCTGCACGAACGGCGCATCAAGCATGAGTGCGGAGTGGCGTCAGCACGCCGTTCGGGCACGTGCCCGCGAACTCGCCGAACTCGACGACATGCCCAACGCGGGATGGCGGCTCAATCACGTTGCACGGCTGGCGGAACGGGCCGCTGACGCCGCCCGCACGGCGAACGAGGTTCTAGCCGAAACGAACATCAAGGACCGACTGCCCGAGAGGAGCTTCCGCTCACTCGCCACCGTTGCAGACGCGATCAGAGCACACGGCGATCGGCGCGCGAGCTGAACGTGCCGTCTTGAGGTCTACCTAAGCAACGAGGAATTGTCAATACCTGTGGATCGGGGTGTTTCAGGCGACCTCCGTTCCGGCGTCCTGATCGTCGTCTGAGGGCGGTGTTGGTGGGGTGATGTCGGTGGGGCGTTCGAGCAGTTTGCCTTTGTGGAAGACCGCGCCGGCGCGGACCAGGGCGACCAGGTGCGGGGCGTTGACGGCGCGCCAGCGGGCCGAGGCGGCGTCGATCAGCTTGTAGGCCATCGCTAGTCCGGCCGTTCGCGATCCCGGGCCTTTTGTCACCTTGGTCCGAAGTCGCACTGTGGCGAAGGTGCTTTCGATCGGGTTCGTCGTGCGCAGGTGGATCCAATGTTCGGCCGGGTACTTGAAGAACTCCAGCAGCACATCGAGGTCGTCGGTGATCTTGGCGACCGCCTTGGGGTACTTGGCGCCGAAATCGACCTCGAAGGCCTTGACCGCGAGCTGGGCCTTGTCGATATCCTCGGCGTTGTAGATCTCCTTGAGTGCCGCCAGGGCCGACGGGTGTGCTGATTTCGGCAGTGCGGCAAGAACATTGGCTTGCTTGTGGAACCAGCAGCGCTGCTCTTTGGTGGCCGGGAACACCTCACGGACCGCTTTCCAGAACCCGAGTGCACCGTCACCGACGGCGAGCACGGGGGCGGTCATGCCGCGCCGTTTGCAGTCGCGCAGCAGATCGGCCCACGACTCGGCCGATTCACGGTAGCCGTCGCTGATCGCCACCAGCTCCTTGCGGCCGTCAGCGCGCACACCGAGCATCACCAGCAGACACAGCTTTTCCTGGTCCAGGCGGACCTTGAGGGGGATGCCGTCGACCCACAGGTAGACATAGTCGCTGCCCGACAGATCGCGACGACCGAACGCGGCGGCCTCATCTTGCCACTGCGACGTGAGCCGGGTGATCGTCGATGCCGACAACCCGGCACCGGAGCCGAGGAACTGCTCCAGGGCCGGGGTGAAATCGCTGCTCGACAACCCGTGCAGGTACAACAGCGGCAACACCTCGGACATCTGCGGGGACTTGCGCGCCCAGGCCGGCAGGATCGCCGAGGAGAACCGCTTGCGTTCACCAGTGTCGGGATCGACACGTTTGTCGTTGACCCGCGGGGCCCTCACCTGCACCGCACCGGCTGCGGTCAGCACCTCGCGCGGCTGGTGGTAGCCGTTGCGGACCACCAATCGGTGGCCGTTGTCATCGCGCTGGTCAGCGAACTGCGCCACGTAGGCGGCGACCTCGGCCTGCAACGCCGCGGCCAGCATCTGCCGAGCGCCATCACGGACAATCTCATCCAACAACGACCGACCAGCACCACTGTCGGTGTTGTCGTTGGCCTCCGCGCCGTCGTGAACTACGGTGAGCATGGGCGTACCTTCCCAACCAGCGCGCCAACGCCGGTCTTGATCGAATACCTGATTCCGTGATGATCATCCTCGGGAAGGTGCGCTCATTTTCACGCCCCCACGCCGAGGCTCATCCACAGGTTCTGATCATTCCTCCAGCCGCATCGTGGAGCGGTGCAAGCCGACCACCGAGCAGGCGCGGCGTTCAGACACCCCGAACCGTTCACGCAGCGCTGTGACGGCGCTGCGCTTGCGGTTCGGGGTCAGAAGTTTCCAGTGATGATGGTTACCGGATGCCGTTCGGGGCCTGACCCCAGAGTGGGGTTCCCCAGAAAAAGTGGACGCAGTTAGCTTGCTTCCAGGGTGACATTCAGGGTGCGCTCGTAGGTGATGGGTGAGCGCATTCCGATTGATGAATGCCTACGTTGATGATTGTAGAATCGCATCCAATTGTCAACTGCTGCAATCAATTCCATCTTTGTCCCGAAGACGTGCCGGTAGTAGTACTCGTGTTTGAACGTCGACCACAGCGATTCGGCGCCGGCATTGTCCCAGCAGATACCCGTAGCGCCCATCGAGCGGCGCAGCCCGTGCCGCGAACACGCCGCTGCCATGTCGTGAGAGGTGTACTGGGCGGGTTCAATCGGTCGTTGCAACACCGGGTTGTTGGAGTGAGTGTAGCTGTTGGGCAAAGACTTCGGCGGGAGTCTTCCAGCCGAGGACCTTTCGGGGTCGGTTGTTGAGCGTCAGTGCGACCGCTTCGAGGTCTTGAGCCGACCATCGAGATAAGTCGGTGCCTTTCGGAAAGTACTGACGCAGAACGCCATTGGTGTTCTCGTTGGTAGGCCGCTGCCATGGCGAGTGCGGGTCGGCGAAAAACACCTTCGTTCCGGTGTCGAAGGTGAACTGGGCGTGCGCGGCCAACTCTTTGCCGCGGTCCCATGTCAACGTCTGACGCAGCTGCTTGGGTAGCTGTGCCAGTGAGGCGATCAGGGCAGCGTTCATCGCCTCGGCGCCGTAGCCGCTGAGCGCCGGCCCGTTCTTCACCGGCGGCGCCAGACCCCACCCCTCGAGGCGGGGAAGGTGAACCAGCATCACCGAGCGGCTCTTGCGTTCCACCACGGTGGCAATCGCCGACCGGCCCGCACCGATGATCAAATCACCCTCCCAATGCCCAGGAACTGCGCGATCGGCGGCTTCGGCAGGGCGTTTGCTGATCACGACGTCCGCGGTGACATGTCCCTGCGGTTTGTTCTGTGTCCTGGCCCGCGGGACCCGCAGCGCACGACCGGTCCGCAGGCACGCGACCAATTCCCGTTTGAGCGCCCCACGCCCCTCGATGAACAAGGACTGATAGATCGCCTCATGGCTGATGCGCATGGACTCATCATCGGGGAAATCCAGCGGTAAGCGGTGGGCAATCTGTTCCGGGCTCCATGCTGTCGACCACCGTCGGTCTTGTCGGTGCGGCTTGTTGCGGCCGTTCCAGGCCTTGGTCTGCGGACCTGCGACGGCGGTGCCGTCGGGTCCGCGGACACTGCCATCGAGCCGCTGCTGCACGTACTCACGCAGCTGCGGGTTGACTGCCAGTTTCGCGGGTTTCGGGCGCTTTGCTGCTTGCTGGGCCTTCCACTGCGCCACCCCTGCGCGGTACACCTGCGTGCCGCTGCGGGTGGCTGCGTTGCGCCGCAGTTCCCGCGAAACTGTCGAGGGGTCACGCTTGATCTCGCGGGCGATCTCACGCACCCCGGCGCCCTGGGCGCGTAGCAGTGCGATCTCCTCCCGCTCGGCGAACGACAGATACCGGCCCGTGGGCTCATCCAGACTGATCGGCGTCATGCCGCCAGCGTGGTGGAACCACCTGGTCGCCACCGGTGTCGACACGCCGACCTCTGCGGCTGCGTCGTCGGTGGAGACACCCTGGGCGATCAGCCGCCAAAACTGACGCTGCACCGACCGCGACGGGTCCGGGCGCCCTGGTGAGCGCATCGCAGGCCGCAACGCACGGTCAGCCGCCCACTGCCGTCGCCTACCAACCGATTCCGCGTCCTTACGCTTGGCCACACCACACCTCCGTGATCAAGGTGTTGCGACGACCAGTTGAATCCGCCGCCCGCCCATACCTGCGCTCGATGCAACACCACACCACCACGGTCAACTTCGCCATCGACGGCGACGTCGCCGAAGGCGAGGTTTACACGATCGCCACTCACACGTTCGCGGTCCGGGACCATGACGTCGACGTCGTCGTCGGCGGGCGGTACCTCGACAAGTACGCCAAACGCGAAGCCACCTGGAAGTTCGTCGAACGCGCCATCGTCACCGACTGGGCGCACGTGAACGACCCGTCGATCACCGATCTCAGCCACCCCATCACCAGGAACACCCCGACCGGCAGCATGGCTGCCGACGACCCGTCATACGGGTTCTTCTCCCTGCTTCGCCCCTGATCGTGCTGTTGTTGGAGTGAATGTTGTGACAGATGGGTACAACGTGGCTTGATATCGCTCGTTCAGACCGGGAAGCGAGGAGAGACACGTGGCGCTCGGTAGCATCACTCGGCGCATGCGCCGGACCGTCGCCGCGGCATCGGTGTTCGCGGCGTGTGCCGTGCTGGGTCAACCCTGCGCGCCGTCCGCCTCCGCGACACCGAAGTGTCACGACATCGAGGTGGTGTTCGCCCGTGGCACCGACGAGCCTGCCGGCCTCGGTGTGGTGGGCAAATCTCTGGTCGAAACGCTGCGTCCCATGGTCAAGGACAAGACGATCGGCACCTACGCGGTGAGGTATCCGGCGTCCTGGGATTTCGCCCAGGTGGCCGCCGGTGCCAACGACGCCAGCAAGCGCGTCCAGTACCTGGCCACGGCCTGCCCGGACAGCGAGATCGTGCTGGGCGGCTACTCCCAGGGCGCGGCGGTCGTCGACGTCGTCACCACCGCTCCGATCGCGGGGTTCGGCTACACCGCCCCGCTGCCGCTGGCAGTGGTCCCGCATGTCGCCGCGATCGCGGTCTTCGGCAACCCGTCGGCGCGGATCGGCAGGCCACTGACGCTGCTGAGCCCCGACTTCGGGGCGCGCACCGCTGACCTGTGCAATGCAGGTGATCCGATCTGTTCGCGCGGGGACGACTTCGACGCCCATGTGCGTTATCCGCAGTCAGGGCTGGTCAAGCTCGCCGCCCAGTGGATCACCAAGCGTGTACAGCAGCGGGTTTAGACATGATTTAGATACCCAACTCGCGAAGCCGGGCGCGGTAGGCCTCCACACTGGCGAGCTTGATGTTCTCGTAACCGCGCACCATGTCGGGTAGACCCGCGATGTCGACGGCGCACTCGTAGTTGTCCTGGTCCAGCTCCGCGGCGAGACGGTTCACGATGTCGATGTACTCGGCGAGCAGTTGCCGCTCGACCTTGCGGACATGGGCGTAGCCGAACGGGTCGAACTTGGTGCCGCGCAGCCGTTTCCCCTTGGCGAGGACACGTAGCGCCACATGGCTCCGTGGGCCGAGACCGATCTTCTTCGTGCGCCCCATCGCCCGCAGCGTCGGCGGATGGAGCTTGTAGGTCAGCTTCTCCCCCTGCGGGACCTCGGCCTTCACGGTGGCGAGGAACTGTGGGTCGGTGAGAAGCCGCGCCACCTCGTACTCGTCCTTGTACGCGGTGAACTTGTAGAGCCCTTTCGCGACCGCCTCACTGAACCCGGTGCGGTCACCGACGGCACGCTCGGCGGTCCAGATCGACTGGAGCAGTTCGACGTAACGGCGGGCGACCTTTTCGCTCTGGAACGCGACGAGGTCGGCGGCGCGTCGAGTGATGAGATCCCCGACGTGCCCGGAGAACGTCGCGCCGTCGAGGACGCGGGCCGGCAGGGGCGTGGGATGGCGGTCGGGGACCGGTGAGACGACGTCGTGAAAGCGGATGGGGTCAGCGATGGCAGCGCGGCCCCACCGGAACGCAGCGACATTGGTCTCGACTGCCACGCCGTTGATCTCGATGGCCTCCTCGATCGCGGCGGCCGGGATTCCCAGCGCACCCGTCTGACAGGCGGCGCCGACCAGCAGGAAGTTCGCGGTGGCGGTGTCGCCGAACAACGTGCGGGCCGCCTCCAGCGCATCGAAGCCGTGCACGCGATGCGATACCTGATCGAGACGGTGGAGCAGGTACGGCGTCTCAGGGTAGGCGATCGTCTTGTCGTACACCATGTCGCCGGTGGACGTCTTGCTGGTCGACGCGACAGAGATGGTCTTCGCCAGATCACCGTAACCGAGGTTCTTGGAATCGGCGGCGACGAGGAGATCAAAGGCTATGATGCAGTCCGCGCTGCCGGGAGTCAGCCGGTTGGCCGGGTCGAGTTTGCCTGCCGCGAACCGCAGGTGCGACACGACGGGGCCCGCCTTCTGGCTGAGCCCGATCTGGTCCAGGCTTTCCACGTCATAGCCGGCGCGCAACGCCGCGGTGGCGAGCACCTGGTTGACCGTGACGATGCCGGTGCCGCCGATTCCGGCGAAAAAGACGTTGTGCGTATCTGTTACGGCCCCGGTATCGACGTCGGGCAATGCGGGCGGTGTCGGGGTGGTGCGATGACGACGCATCGCGTCGGGCCGCACCTCGACGGTGACGAACGAGGGGCAGTCCCCGTCGAGGCAGCTGTAGTCGGTGTTGCACGAGGTCTGGTCGATCCGGGTCTTGCGGCCGTACTCGGTGTCCACCGGTTGGACGGACAGACAATTCGATTTCACGCCGCAGTCTCCGCACCCTTCGCAGACCGCTTCGTTGATCAGCACCCGGGTGGTGCGAGCGGGCAGGGTGCCGCGCTTGCGTTGCCTGCGCGCGTCGGCAGCGCAATGCTGGTCGTAAATGAGGACGGTGACGCCCTCGATGTCGCGCAAGCGCTTCTGGGCTTCGTCGAGGCGGTCGCGGTGCCAGACGAGCGTGCCTTTGGCCAGTGCGCGCCTGTGGTGGCGCTCGGGTTCGTCGGCGCAGATGATGATCTGCCGCACGCCTTCGGCGGTCAGTTTGCGCGTCAACTGCGCGACGGTGACCGCGCCCTCTGCGTGCTGGGCGCCCGTCATCGCCACAACTTCGTTCCACAGCAGCTTGTAGGTGATGTTGACCCCGGCGGCGACACAGGCCTGCACCGCGAGTTGACCGGAGTGGAAGAAAGTCCCGTCGCCGATGTTCTGGAACAGGTGCGGCACATCGGTGAACGGTGCCTGGCCGATCCACTGACTGCCCTCGGCGCCCATCTGGGTCAGTCCGGTGACGGCGCTGTCCGCGCCTTCTCCTCCGCGCTATAACGACGCGTCGTGGGCTTCCCAGCTGACTGTTCCTTCGGCATACCTGCATCCTCGTTTCCAAGGTCAGGAGCCTCCAACATTTCCAGGGCGATTCATAGCGCTGTGGCGTGGTTGTGTACGCAGGTCACGTACTTGTCTGG
The DNA here is from genome assembly GCF_022374875.2 of Mycolicibacterium rufum. Next base: position 57,774 of record NZ_CP103313.1, on the reverse strand, counting down.
GTAAATCGCTGGGTCGTCGCTACTGGCCATCAGCTTGCGGAGCCGGCGCTCATCGGTGATCACCGTGCCGGAGTACCGGGCGTGCTGACCGAACTCTGTCAGGCGTCGCTGCGCTTCGGCCGTAGCGGGCCCGGCGAGGTTGGTGTGTTCGTGTTGGTCGATCATCGCGAGGAGGGTTTCGCTGCGGGCGATGGCCTGCTCGGACTCGACCTCGCCGCGAAACCCGGAGTCCGAGGTGCCTGCGTAGCCTTCGAACATTTAAATGCTTAAGTGACGGTAGGCGATTGCTCCGGCGATGGAGCCGTCGGGGCGGCGAGCGATGAACCAGGCCAGCGTGCGGCGAAACTGTGGTGTCGTGAGCCACCACGCCCGCCCGTTGACGTTAGGGATACCGTCGTTGCGGCCGCGCTCACCGCAGTAATCGTTGACCCAGGTGATGAATGCGTTGAGATTGGTCACCGCCCAACTTGAGGTCGTTGCCCTGATCTGGCCGCCGCGCGAGGACTCAGACTGAATCAACGGATGGTAGGCGAACAAGAGTTCCGTCGCGGCAGGCTGCATCCGTTCGAGCACGCTAATCCTCGATCCACCGATGAATTGCCTGTGTAGGTGGGTGTCGATATAAGGAAAGTGCCCCTTGAGCTGGGAGGATTGGTGTTCTCTACGCATCAATCAGGCCAGTTAAGAAAGGCACTTCCAGTGCAAGTGTCCCACGGGTTCGCTGCGTCGTCGGCGGTCTTCGATGAGGATCATCTCGTGTCGTGCGCCGGACTGGTGCCGGTGATGACACTGGCTGAGCAGACCGGCCTGCCGAATCTGTTGGCTGACAAGATCTTCATCCCCGCGCCGAAGATCAAATCCGGGTCAGCGAATCCGGCACCGAAGCTGGCCACGGTGATCGCCGGGATGTGCGCCGGCGCCGACAGCATTGATGACCTCAACATCGTCCGGGCCGGGGGCATGAAAACACTCTTCGGCGATGTGTACGCACCATCAACCATCGGAACCCTGTTGCGGGAGTTCACCTTCGGACACGCACGCCAACTCGAATCAGTCCTGCGCGAACACTTGGCCGCCCTCTGCCGGCGCGTTGAGTTGCTACCCGGATCCGACAGCGGTGTGTTCATCGACATCGACTCCCTGCTACGACCGGTCTACGGCCATGCCAAACAAGGCGCCTCCTACGGACACACCAAAATCGCTGGCAAGCAGGTCCTGCGCAAAGGACTCTCGCCGTTGGCGACCACGATCAGCACCCCCGGTGCGGCGCCGGTGATCGCCGGGATGCGGCTGCGGGCCGGCAAGACCGGCTCCGGTAAAGGAGCCGGTCGAATGGTCGCCCAGGCCATCACCACGGCCCGAGCGGCCGGGGTCACCGGCCAGATCCTGGTCCGCGGCGATTCGTCCTACGGCACCCGCGCCGTCGTCGGCGCCTGCCGACGCCATGGTGCGCAATTCTCGGTGGTCATGGGCCGCAACAGCGCGATCAACCGGGCCATCAACGCCATCGACGACGCGGCGTGGACACCGGTGAAATACCCGGGCGCGGTGCGTGATCCCGACACCGGAGAGTGGATCTCTGATGCCGAAGTCGCCGAAATCAGCTACACCGCATTCGCGGCCACCACAGACCGCTTCACCGCCCGACTGGTGGTACGTCGGGTCAAAGATGCGCGCTTCCGCGACGCCCTGTTCCCGGTCTGGCGGTATCACCCGTTCTTCACCAACACCGACCTACCAACCGCCGACGCCGACATCACCCACCGTCAACACGCGATCATCGAAACTGTCTTCGCCGACCTGATCGCCGGCCCCTTGGCCCACATGCCCTCCGGGCAATTCGGCGCCAACTCCGCGTGGGTGCTCTGCGGGGCCATCGCCCACAATCTGCTGCGCGCCGCCGGTGTGCTTGCCGGTGGAGCGCACGCAGTGGCCCGGGGCGCCACCTTGCGACGCACGATCATCACCGTCCCGGCACGGCTGGCCCGACCGCAACGCCGACCCATCCTGCACCTACCCAGCCACTGGCCCTGGACCGAGCACTGGCTCACCCTGTGGCGCAACACCATCGGCTACAGCCCACCCGCTACCGCAACCGTCTAACCGTCGCCGAACAGGCCCCACCGAAGCACACAGGAAAAGCTGGGCAGACCAGCGGCTACATCCTGCCCACCCCACAAACCGCCGTCAGAATCACCGTCGAACCACACCACTCAAGTCAGTCCACGGATTGAGGATTAGGCGTGGTACAGGCACAATCAGGTGTTGGCTGGCGGCGGTTCTCTTGTGCCAGAACTTGCCGCAAAGGCAAAGCCAACGCGTTCAAGTAGCACAGACTTATCGGAGGTACGCCTCCACATCGTCGCCGTAGCGGCCAGCGTGACTTCACCTGCTTTTCCAAGCCGACGACAAAGTATCGGCGTCGGTATGCGCACCATCGCCGCCGACTAGTCCTAATAGCCGCGGCGAATGAGATAGTCGTGTTGGCCGTTGTGTAGCTGCTTATTTGGGACGCTGCGTCGGACCTCTGATCTCGAGCACCGCTGCTGCGGCTTCAGCACGCGAGTTCACACCGAGCTTGCGCAGTATTTGGCGATGTGGAACTTCACGGTGCTTTTGCTGATTGACCCGTCCCGGCGTTTCAGGAGACTGTTCTCGTTGTCCCCGCCTTTGGTGAGGTGCGTCTGTGATCGTAGTAGAGCTTCTCGACGGCTTCGGGGTGAAGTCGTCGAGATACTTGTGCGGGCGTTCGGTGTTGAAGCACACGACCCATTCCGCGGTCGCCAGCTCGGCCTGGTTCACGCCACGGGCCCTGTCGGCGGACGATTTCGTTCTGAACGATCCGACGGTGGTCTCGGCCAATGCGTTGTCCAGGGGGTCATGGTGCTGCGGCTCTGGCGAGAACGCGCCCTAAGGCCAATGCTCCCGTGCGCACGGCTGGGGCGAGGAGTTCAGGTCTGAACTGTTCGGTCGGAACGGACACCGATAGGGCCGCGATTGGCTGGCCGTCCAGCAGAACTGGGACGGCGACACAGCATCCGCCGAGTGCAGATTCCTCGCGTTCGACCGCAACTCCGGTACGGCAAATGTCGTCGAGTTCGCGGGCAAGTTTCTTGGGGTCGGTGATGGAGTTCACGGTGTAACGACGCAAGGGTTGGGCGAGGACCTCGATGCGCAACTCCGCGGTCTCGGATGCGAGTAACGCCTTGCCCACCGCAGTGCAGGTAAGGGGGAGCCGTCCGCCGATCTGTGAGGGCAGCGGTAGCGGAATGTGGCCGGACAGCTTCTCGATATACACCGCATCGAATCGATTGCGCACGGCCAGGTGCACCGTTTGGCCGGTCACGGCGTACAGGTCTTGCATGAACGGCATCGCCGCCGTGCGCAGACGGTGCTTCACGGCGACGCGTTCGCCGAGTTCGAACAGGCCGATTCCGAGTTCGAAGGTGTTGCCGGAGCGGCCGATCCATCCAAGCGTGGCCAGGTCAACGAGGAGGCGGTGGACTGTCGAGCGAGCAAGTCCGGTCCTGGTGCACACTTGGGCCAATGTCAGCGCGGATCCGCCAGGGAATGCGTCGAGCACCAGCGCGGACTTCTCCAGCTGCGACAACAACCCATCCCGTGACATGGGATTTATCCTAGCCACGGTCGCGAGGCGTCCATAGCGTGGTTGTCATGACATCGGTGTGTTCCCAGGCGATCAGCGAAGCGGCCGATCGGCTCGCTCAGGCATCGAAGACGGGCGAAACGTGTGCGCCAATTCGTGATCTGATCGGACGGGAGGACATCGACGCCGCGTATCGGGTGCAGTCTCGCAACATTGAGGTACTGCTGGCGTCGGGAAGGCGCATCATCGGACGCAAGATTGGGTTAACGTCGCCGGCGGTGCAGCACCAACTCGGGGTCGATCAGCCCGACTTTGGGGTGCTGCTCGACGACATGGATTGTACGAACGACACCGCGGTGGACATCACGCGTTTGCTGCAACCCAAGATCGAGGCCGAGATCGCCTTCGTTCTTCGAGCCGACATTGCCGAGCGGATCACTGCTGAGCAGGCGCCGGAGTTCGTGGACGGGGTCTTCGCGGCATTCGAGATCGTCGACAGCAGAGTGGCGAACTGGGACATCAGCCTCGCAGACACCGTCGCTGACAATGCGTCGGCGGGACTCTACGTGCTGGGGGAGCGAGTGGACCGAGTCGATGCTCCCGACCTCGCCGAGGTCACGATGACCGTTAGCGCAGACGGAGCAGAGGTCTCGCGAGGCAAGGGGGCGGACTGCCTGGGTAGTCCGTGGGAAGCATTGGCGTGGCTGGCGGCGACCAGCTTGGAGTATGGGGCGCCGTTGCGGTCAGGCGACGTGATCCTCTCCGGTGCGCTCGGACCGATGGTTCCTGTCACTGCCGGATCGACGTATACGGCAACGATATCCGGAATCGGCAGTGTCACTGCCAGATTCACGACCATTTCGAGCGAGGCCGGTAAGCCATGAGTCACTCCAAGGTCGCAGTCATCGGTTCGGGCAACATCGGTACCGACCTAGTCGTCAAATTGAAGAAGTTGGCGACCAACGTCGAGATCGCTGTGTTGGTCGGCATCGACCCGTCGTCGGATGGTCTGGCTCGTGCCCGCCGGATGGGTATCGGCACAGTCGACACCGGTGTGCAGGGTTTGATCGAGCACGCCGAATTCGATGAGATCGACATCATCTTCGATTCCACGTCGGCGAAAGCGCATCTCGTCAACGAGGAAGCGTTGCGTACCTTTGGCAAGCGGCTGATCGACCTGACTCCCGCTGCAGTCGGTCCCTACGTCGTGCCTGCCGTGAATCTCGACGACCACTTGGGTGCGCCGAACGTCAACATGGTCACCTGCGGCGGTCAGGCGACGATCCCTATCGTCGCGGCGATCTCATCGGTCACGGCGGTGCACTACGCCGAGATCGTCGCCTCGATCGCGTCGAAATCGGCGGGTCCGGGAACACGGTCGAATATCGATGAATTCACCCAAACCACCTCAGCGGCAATCGAAAAGGTAGGCGGAGCAGCACACGGCAAGGCGATCATCGTTCTCAATCCCGCGGAGCCACCGTTGATCATGCGCGATACCGTCTTGGCTCTCGTGACGGATCCCGATCAGAACCGCATCAGGCAGTCGGTTATAGACATGGTGGAGAAGGTGTCGGCCTACGTGCCGGGCTACCGACTCAAACAGGAAGTGCAGTTCACCCAGCTCGACGACGCCGAGTCCGTCGCGACCCTGACCGGAGGAGTCGACAAGGGGCCCGGGCTGTGGAAGGTGGCGGTCTTCCTAGAAGTCGAGGGTGCCGCGCACTACTTGCCGGCCTACGCCGGCAATCTCGACATCATGACCTCGGCGGCACTACAGGTGGCCGAGCGGATCGCGGCGAACACTGTGCAGGAGGCCACGCGATGACTGAGACGGTTAGCCGGCCCCATGCGACTGAGGGTGCGGCGCTCTACATTCAGGACGTCACACTGCGCGATGGTATGCATGCCATGCGCCACCGGATCAGTCCGGAGAAGGTCGCGGCGATCGCAGGCGCACTCGACACTGCCGGAGTCGACGCCATCGAAGTCACCCACGGTGACGGCCTGGCCGGGCACAGCCTGACCTACGGTCCCGGGAGCAACACCGACTGGGAATGGATCGAAGCGGCCGCAGACGTCGTACACCGCGCCAAACTCACGACTCTGCTGTTGCCTGGGGTCGGGACGGTCCGCGAACTCGAGCACGCCTACAAACTGGGGGTGACCTCGGTCCGGGTCGCAACGCACTGCACCGAGGCCGATGTCTCGGCACAGCACATCGGAACGGCCCGCGAACTGGGCATGGATGTTTCCGGGTTTCTGATGATGTCGCACCTCGCCGAACCCTCACATCTGGCTGCCCAGGCCAAGCTGATGGAATCCTATGGCGCGCATTGCGTTTATGTCACCGATTCCGGTGGGCGGTTGACGATGGGCAGTGTCCGGGACCGGGTGCGTGCGTATCGCGACGTGCTCGATGCCGGTACGCAGATCGGCATTCACGCGCACCAAAATCTGTCGTTGTCGGTGGCCAATACCGTGGTGGCCGTTGAGGAAGGTGTCACCCGGGTTGACGCCTCGCTGGCCGGTCACGGCGCCGGGGCGGGCAATTGCCCGATCGAGCCGTTCATCGCCGTGGCCGATCTCCATGGCTGGAAGCACAACTGTGATCTCTTCGGGCTGCAGGACGCCGCCGACGACATCGTCCGACCGCTGCAGGATCGGCCGGTCCAAGTCGACCGGGAGACCCTCACCCTGGGATACGCAGGCGTGTACTCGAGCTTCCTGCGTCATGCCGAAGCCGCCGCGAAACAGTACGGCCTCGACACTCGTGCGATCCTGCTCGCGGTCGGCGAACGCGGACTAGTCGGAGGACAGGAAGACCTCATCCCCGACATCGCGCTCGATCTACAACAGAACTTACGCCGATAGCATGTCGTGATTTGGGCGCGAGGCATCTCCTTTGCCGAAGAGGCTGCTGCGCAGCAGACTTCGTGAATCAGATGTCAGTCACATCCGTCGAGCCGATTACGACGCTTGGCGGACCGGGCACAGAGGATGTGTCTCCGAGTCGCGTGTGAGTAAGGCCGCGAGGCATGCGTGTGCTTCTCATCATGATCTGACGGCCCGGTGTGTGTGAACACGAGAGGCGTGCGCGCCGCCGCGGCTAGCTGCACCGACATTGAGTGTAGAGCGCGGGTGTCAGGTCTTCGCTGCGGGTCAGACGTAATTGTCCTAGGTGCGTTCGCTGTTCGTAGGCAGAGATAACCAGGCCGACGCCGCCGGCGGCGGCGGGGACGAGAATTCCCTGCATGTGCAACACAGGGAACGCAAGCGACGCAATCCCATCGCCCAACCCGCCGCTACGGCATCCGGGTCCCCTCGAAGCCGCCGTCTGACCCGAAACGCACAGTGCCGTACCGACATCCCCTCCGTAGTACTCCTCGGCCCCCCGCAGGCTCACAGGTCATTTTCCAGTCCGACCAGGCAGCCTCGGGCGCGATCGAGCGACCACTTACACCCCGCGTGGAGTTGGCCTGGGGCGGGTCGACGTGTGCACGGTTCCGTCGATGGGATGAGTCCATTTACACAGAACCCTAAATTTCCATCTTTGGACATTCTAGGAATGTATGATACACATGGCTATATTGTCCGCTCGCCGAGAGGAAGCTCGAAATTGCTCCAACATGATTCAATCTGGGTGAGCTTGCTTGGAGCGGAAACACGCTTCGTAGATGTCGACGGCGTCCGTACCAGGACAATTCAGGCAGGGGAAGGTCCGGACCTCATTCTCCTGCACGGGGGAGGCGGTCACGCCGAAGCCTTCGCCCGCAATGTGACGGCGCTGTCGCGTCATTTCCGAGTGCATGCGCTGGACCTGTTGGGTCACGGTCTCACCCGTGGTTGTGAGGTCGCCCCGAACCGTAAGGACTATGTCAGTCACCTACTCGGATACATGGACCAGGAAGGCATCGACCGAGCCCACCTGGTCGGCGAGTCGTTAGGAGGTTGGATCGCGGCGTGGACTGCGTTGGAACATCCCGACCGTGTCGACCGGTTGATCTACCTGTGCGGCGCGCGGTTGACGCTAGAGGTCGGCGCCGATGCCGAGGCTCGCACCGCTGCCGGGCGCGCAGAGCTTGCCCGGGTCACCCGGCAATTCCTGGCTGACCCGAGTCCGGCGAATGTGCGGGAGAGGATGGCGTGGCTTTTCCACCACCCTGACCGCGACCTGACCGATGAACTGGTGGCGCTGCGGTGGGCGCTTTACCAGAGCGAAGAATCGCGGTCGGCACTGACGAACGCGACGGCGCCGCCCTCAGCGGCGACTGCTGAGGACAATCTCACGGCTGAGCGATTGACCAGCTTGACCAGGCCCACGCTCGTGCTGTGGACGAGTCACAATCCCTCGTCGACGGTGGAATTCGGACGGCGGGCAGCCGAGCTAATTCCCGGCGCTGAATTCGCATTGATGGAGGATTGTGGCCATTGGCCGCAGTGGGAACGGCCGGAAGAGTTCAACCAAATCCTCACCAACTATCTTCAAGGTGATCGCGAGTCCCGAGGGCAACGTTGATGGAGACAATCGGTTCCAAAACCGGCCCGGCGCTGCCGATAGACTCCTCGGCCTTCTACGACGAGGCGGTGTACCAGCGGGAACTCGACTCCATCTTCAAGCGGTCGTGGCTTTTCGTCGGCCACGAGTCCATGATCCCCAAGCCCGGTGACTTCCGCACAACCTATATGGCCGACGACGCCGTGATCGTATGCCGGGACAAGGAATCTCGTGTTCGTGTGCTGCTGAACAAATGTCGGCACCGGGGCAATAAAGTCTGTCAGTTCGACATGGGCAACGCGAACATCTTTCACTGCGGCTATCACGGCTGGAGTTACGACACTGCCGGACGGCTGCGCAGTGTTCCGCTAGCCGAGAGCGCCTACGGGCCGCAGTTTGATAAGGCCAGCATGGGCCTCGTCTCCCCCCGGGTAGCTACCTACAAAGGACTTATCTTTGCTTGCTGGGATCAGTCGGCGCCGCCGCTGGAAGAATATCTGGGGGAGGGCCTGCTGTGGTACCTCGACAACTTTCTACTCGACTGTGACCCCAACGGCCTGCAGGTCGTTCCCGGCCTGCACCGCTACCTCATGCCCGTCAACTGGAAGTTGTTGGCCGAGAACTTCGGCGGCGACCAGTATCACTTCGCTGCCACTCACGGATCGGTTTCCGCACTGTCGAAAGCTGGGCAGACTGCCCGCATCAACTTTTCGATAGACGAGGGGCAGCACTACAGCGTGGTTCTCGACGGCTGCGCGCCCCATGGGTTGCTGCAACTGGCAGTCGGTAAGAATTTCTATCAGGACGATCTCGCCCAAGCCGAAACGCTGGGTACCGAAGCAGTCGACTGGCTAACCGAGCGGCAGCGCCTGCAAGACGAGCGGTTGGCGACATCCCCCGTGCAGCCCTACAGCTTTCACGTAGCCAATATCTTCCCAAACTTCAGCATGATTGGCATGGGCACGGCTTTTTACGGTCGGGGATTCATCATGTGGCAGCCTCGGGGACCGCGGTTGACCGAGGTTTGGGAGTGGTGTTTGGTGGAAAGCTCCGCGCCCCGTGCTGTCAAGGAACGTATGGTCTTCGTCTTGAGTCAGCGGCAATCGGCGGCCGGTCTCGTGACGCCCGATGATCACGAAAACTTCGAACGATTGTCTGACGCCCTTGACACCGGAGTCGCCCGGGATGTGCCGTTCAACTACTCACTCGGCGAGGACGTCGAACCAATGGAGTCGCTGGTTGCGGAGTTACCCGGCAATGTCAGGCCGCAGATCAGCGAAGCCTATCAGCGCGAGTTCTATCGGCACTGGCACCGAACTATGACGGAGCCGGCCTAGCCATGGAGACCAGCCAGTTGGACGTGGAACTGCGGCTGCGAATAAACGAATTCTATGCGCGGGAGACCATGCTTCTCGATGATGGGCGGCTGGACGAGTGGCTGGGCTTATTGGCGCCGGATGTCAGATACACGATGCCATTCCCAGAGTCCAGCACGCATCCGGTCGACGATGATGACGGCCTACCGCCGTTTCTGTTGTTCAACGACGACTACGAATCGCTGAAGCTGAGAATTGCCCGGCTGGCTACTGGGCTCGCTCCCGGGGAAACTCCACGCACGATCACTCAGCGCATTGTCAGCGACATCCTGGTCACCGATGTGTCCGATCAAGAGCTGAGCGTCCGATCCAGCGTCATGGTGTTTCTCGTACGCCATGAACGCCACGAAAGCTTCTTTATCGGCAAACGACAAGACGTTCTACGCCGAGACAAGCACTCGGGCCTGCTGCTGGCCGCCCGGGTCATCACCCTGGCTCATAGCGTTCTGCCACGAGCGATTTCGATCTTCTTCTAATGCCCAATCGTCCAATAGCCCTCAGTTAGGTCGCACACATGACAGATGTCGCTTCACGCGAACTAGGCCTGGGATTTCTCGGAATCGGTCAGGCAGTCGCCAGAATCTTCCAGCAGTACCCGGACATGTCGACGCTGCCGTATCGGGTTGTGGCGGCTGCGGATACCCGATCACACTCGCTCGCCCGCTTCGCCACCGAGTTCGCAGGCCACACCTATACCGACGCAGAGCAACTGTGTGCCGATCCAAGCGTGGACGTCGTCTACATCGCCACCCCTCCCGAGCTGCATCGGGAGCATGCCCTGATGGCCGCACATTACAGAAAACACATGATCGTCGAAAAGCCGTTGGCCATGTCGATCGACGATTGCACTGCAATGGTCGAGGCGGCCCAGGCAGCGGGCGTGCAGCTGATGGCCGGCCACACACACAGCTTCGACGCGCCGGTGCGAGCGATGGCCGAACTTGTACGCAGTGGCGATCTCGGCGAGTTGCTCATGGTGAACACCTGGAACTTCAATGACTTCAATCGGCGACCGTGGCCGACCTCGGAGTTGCGCTCGACCAGCGGGCCAGTTCTCAACCAAGGACCCCACCAGGTCGATGTTGTACGGCAGATAGCCGGCGGTATGGTCCGCACCGTGCGTGCGTCGACACTTTGGGACGACGTCCGGGAATGCGTAGGCGGATACACCTGCCACCTCGAATTCCAATCCGGGGTGTCGGCCACCCTCGTCTATGACGCGAGGGCGTTTTTCGATGTCGCGGAGTTGCATTCCTGGGTGGCAGAGGACGGCGGCCGCCGCAGCCCCCAAGCCAACCAGCGAGTAGCCAGCAACTTCGCTGCGCTCAGTCAGAACCCTGACCAACTCGAATCGGCGCTGGAAGCCCAGAAGGAGCAGGGCCGCTACGGCGCTGCGACGGCAACCGAAGAGTCACAGGAGCTCTGGGGTTACTCCGCCCCCGGAGAGATTGTGCACCACCCCTACTTCGGCCTGACCGTGGTTTCCTGCGAACGCGGCGCGATCAGGCAGTCGCCCGACGGGCTGGTGGTGTACGGGCAGAACGGATTGCAGGAAATACCGGTCGCGCGCACCATGCGGGGCAGGGCCGCAGAGTTGGCTGAACTACATCGGGCGATCACTGAGGACCGCCCTGTTCAGCACGACGGTCGCTGGGGGCGCGCGACGCTAGAAGTATGTTTCGCTATCCTGCAGTCAGCCCACGAAGCACGCGAAGTCGTTCTCTCCCACCAGGTATCGCTGTGACTTCAGATGAGGAGAAATCGTGGGTGAGATTGTAGCCGGTTACGCGTCGTCCCATGCCTTCACTTTCATCCCGCCTCCCAGGTGGGAAGGCTTCCGCATAAAGAACAGGCAAAGCTACACATTGCGACGCGGTAAGACCCCACCTCGCCTGAGGAAAGACGAAGAACCATTCGACGACGCTGCGGCGCGTTACGCGCACATCGAGAACGGGCTTCAAAGGCTGCGTGACAGCATCAGACAAGACCGACTGGATTGCCTGATCATCATCGGTGACGACCAAAACGAAAACTTCGACGGATCGGCACTGCCCCAGATAGCCATCCACACCGGAGAGGGGTTCACAGTGTCTGACCGCTTCTTGCCAGACGCGCGGTTTTGGAAAAGTTCGCCCGAGCTCAGTAAGGACTTGAGTGAGCACACTGTCGAGGCCGGATTCGACGTCACCGCAGTCACCGATTTTCGTGAGACCACCTTGCACTCACACGCCCATGGCGAGATTGTGGCCAATATCCTTGGAGACCACCCAATCCCAGTGGTGTTGGTATTCCTCAATGCCGTGCACACGCCGTCGTTATCGCCCAAACGGTGCTTCGCGCTCGGCCGCGCAATCGCCGACGCCGTGCGGTCACGCCGCCCCGCAGGCGAGCGGATAGGTCTCTACGCCTCCGGTGGGCTCTCACACTTCACTGCCGGCTATCCATGGGCTGCCTACCATGGGCCGCGCGTTCACGGTTCAATCGACGACGAGTTCGATCGCCGCACCCTGAAGTGCCTTGCTACCGGAAACGGCTACGAGCTGAGCAAACTGACCAGCGAAGACCTGCTCAACAGTGGCAACATCGAGCTGAGATCATGGATATGTGCCGTCGGCGCCGTCGGCGGCAACACGCCATGGGCCAGCGTCTACGAGCCCATCCCCCGCGCCCTGATGGGAATGGCCGTCGCCTGGACTAATAGTGACCCGGACGATGTATCCTCTCAGGGTGTGAAACACGCACTCCCCACGGCGAATTGAAGCGGGGCGCAGATGTGCTGACATGGCGGGGTCACTCATCCGCCGCCCGATCGCTCGGCGGACGCTTGTTCAGGTGGCGCGTCGCTGCCTATGGCGATCGATTCATCGACGAAACCAGAAGCCAGAATGGCCTTCAGGAGACGACCCACACCGACATTGGCACCCACACGATGTTGCTGGCGGCTTATCGGCAAGTCGCCGACGATCTTACCCGTTGACTCGACGGCACATGAACCATAATCTCTGTATAACAGAGTTGATTTCTACCAAAAAGATGCCCGGGCGCTTGAGTCCCGGCACTGGATCGCTGTGCAGCCGGTGATCGCTTCGTAGTGCGGTGTTGGGTAATGAGCGCCGATGATTCCTGCACTGGCGTCGCCACCAGGTTCATCCTGGCGCCGCTTCAGCTTCGTTGCCCCCCGGCAACCGCCGCCCAACGGAGACGGACGAGACGGAAGTGAGACCGATGGTAATAATCGTGCCCGGCAGCGCTCATCGCGCTTTGCGCGGAGCATCTGCGGACGTCGTTATCGCCTCCACGGAGTGCGCCGATACCGAAACCCTGAGCTGCCGATGAGCTCCACCACTTCGGGGACGGGTTTCGACCCTGAACGACAGGCGATCGCGCTTGCTTGCCGCGTCCTCGCGGCGCGCGACTTGGCGCCAGGCATCCTCGGCCACATCAGCCTGCGCGTCGACGGGGATCGGCTGCTGATCCGATGCCGCGGTCCCCGGGAGCGCGGGCTAGCGTTCACCACCGCAGAGGACATCCGTTTGGTCACGTTGGACGGCACCGAGGGTGCCGCGGGAGAATTCGATGACGGTTACCAGCCCCCGAACGAGTTGCCGCTGCACACCGAGGTGCTTCGCGCCCGAGGCGATGTCAATGCTGTGGTGCATGCGCATCCCGCAGCGGTAGTTGCCGCCGATCTCGCCGGTCTGGCTGTCCGACCGATCGTCGGAGCGTTCGACATCCCTGGTTTTCGGCTTGCCGCGGGTGGCGTGCCCGTGTATCCGCGGGGAGTGTTGTTGCGGAATCGGCAACTCGCCCAGGAAATGGTTGCTGCCATGGGCGATCGACCGGTGGTTATTCTCCGCGCGCACGGGCTCACTAGCGTTGCCGAAACTGTCGAGCGGGCGGTGATACAGGCGATCAGCGTCGACACCATCTCGCGTTTGTCGCTTCAGATCGCTTCTGCGGGTGGCGCTCTGGCTGAACTGACAGACGATGACGCTGCAGAGCTTCCAGATCTCGGTAACGCACTAAACGACACCATCGCATGGCGTCATGAGCTGGGGCGCCTGGAAAACCATCGGTCCTAGAGAGTTCTGCGGGACAACTGGCGCGGCCATGCTGGCCGAGCTGATGGCGGAGGTAACGCTGGTGCCGATATCGCGGTGCGACGGTAAGGAGTCAGGCAACTCGGCTATGGCCTGGTCTGGCCTGCGGCGGCCTGCGATAACGAGCTGCGGATCGCCTTTTGCGTGTCGGTCGGATATGCCTCCAAACAATCGATGAGTTCATCCAGTCGTGCAAGCAACTGCTGTCTGTGCCGCGGTTTGATACCGGCAAATACTGTCTGCAGGAAGTCGTAGTGACCGGGCAGAAACTCGGTCATGAACTGATCGCCCTTCTTCGATATCGCGACCACAACCGAACGGCGATCGCGGGGATTCACCTTGCGTGTGACAAAGCCTGCCTTGGTCAGGCTGTCGACGACACTCGTCAGGCTGGCTTGGCGTACGGAAATAGAGTCCGCTAGTGCGCCCATCGTGATCGGCCTCTCGGCCCGCTTGAGGACGGTGAGGACGTTGAACTGGCTCATCGAAAGGTCGACCGGGGCCAACTCCTCGGCGGCGACCCGACCGAAGGCGGTCACAGCACGGTAGAGCGCAAGCGGGAGCGCCAACGAAGAGGGGTCGTGATCGGGTCCGGCTTCGCGGGTCTTGGCCGCGACCTGTTCGGCCATCGTCAACTTCTCGGTACTCATGAAGTCCCTTGCAACGTTGATCAGCGGTTCGGCAGACATCTCCACCCGGGTGCCGATCATACCGGCAAATGGCTGGTGGTCTTTCTTTCCGCTCACCGATATTCGACCCGTTAACAATTCAGTTAGCTATACAGCGTGACGGGGGTCGCACTCAAGACGTAGGGGTTCACTTCGGAGGCATCGACCGGATTCGCTGAAGAAGTTCTGTGCTTTCGGGGTAGGCACGGTCGCGAAACTCCGAGGCCGCAACACTTTGGAAGAAGTCCACGACGGGCTCAAGCGTCCTGCTGCGGATACCGGCGTTCGTCGCCATACTTTCCGCCAGCGCGGAGTCTTTCGTAATGGTGCTAGCGGGGGCGCGGTTCCTAACTGACTCGGTGTCGTGGCGGAAGTACGCCGCCGCCGTAGTGAGACCCGAGTCCCCCCCGCTGCACTCCGCGATCGCGTCGGCTACCTCGCCGGCATTCAATCCCATCGCCTCAGCGATTAAGAGGGCTTCCGCCGAAGCGAGATACCAGCTGTACTTGACGTGCTGGTTGAGAAGCTTGGTGGCATATCCCGCGCCTCGATGGCCGCAGTACACCAAGGTGCGCGAGACGGCGGCGAGGACATCGGCATCAGGGCCCAGTACCCCCGGCGGCCCTCCGATCAGAACGGTCATGTTCGGCGCCTTTCGGCTGACGGGGCAATCGACAAAACGCCTCCCAGCCGCGTCGTAGGCCTGACCGATGATCGCTGCAACCTCGGGATTACAGGTCGACATATCCAGCAGGGCGGCCCCGTCGGCAAGGCCGGCCAGGACACCTCGCTCCGACCCGAGCGCCACCTCCAGCACCTGACTCGGCCCCGGGAGGAACGTCAAAACGACATCACATGCGCCGGCCAACTCACGCGCGTCCGCAGCAGCCTCGGCGCCTAGCTCCACAAGTGGGCGTAACACGTCGGGCCGAATGTCGAAACAAACCACCGAATGGTCCGTCGCGAGAAGCGACGCCGCCAGCGCGGAACCCATGGCGCCCAGACCGATCACGCCGACCCGCCTCATGACAGCAGCCGGCCCAACGCCACCTTCTGCGCCGGCTGTCAACACTTTTGGCATACCACGGCGCCGTGTGCGTGCTGAGAAATCAAAATGACGGCTATTGCAATGCCGGATCGGCGAATTCGACCCTGTTTCGCTTCGCGGCCTCGATGAGGGCTCTCACGTCGCCGGGGCCGTTGGACGCGGCATCCACATCGGAGAAGAAATCCAGCGCGCCGCCCGGGGTAGACGAGGTCGTGATCCACCGGGCGCCGTCAGAGAGAACGCGATAGGCGTGCACGACGCCGGCCGGCACCCGAATCGCCTCACCCACCTGCAGGGTCGCTTCTTCGCCGCCGCGGCTTACCCACAGCACGCCCTCGAGCACCACGTAGCTTTCATCCCAGGGATGCTGGTGCGGAGGCGGTCCAGATGATTCAGGTGCGCGCACCTCGAACATCTGGTAGCCGTCGCCGATCAGAAGCGGGCGCATTTCCTCTGTCATCACTTTCAGGGCGGTCACATCGTCGGCACATCGCTGTGGTTCGAGGAACGTAGACATTCCAGAGGCCCCCTTCTTGGTCGTCCGGCGCGAAAGGATATTTAGGGAACGCTATATTCTTAACCCCTGATGGTCAAGGGTCAAAGATTGGGAGGCATTTTCACAGGATGATCGAGAGGTTCTTGGCAAGCAGCACCGCCTGGTCCAGGAGTAGCCGGCGACGACACAGTTGCCAATCGCCAGCCACACTGCGCCGCAATCGGTCCCTGCGGCGGCCGACCAGAAAATCCGTTTCATCGGTGACCCGATTCCGGTACACCAGGAAGCGGCAGCTCACCTCGACTTCCGCGTCTTCTACCGCCTCGATACGCACGTTGGTGACGAGGTGTGACACTCGCGAGACGGGTTCTTCCGCCCAGTGCAGTCCCGTCATCAGCTGCTCCACCCGCAAAGCGACCGTCTCCTTCCCCTCGTCGAACCAGCAGATGTCGCTACCTTGCTGAGTCTGTTCCAGCTGCGCGAGGTCGTCGTACGCCACGTTCGTCCGCAGTGGAACGGAGTACTCGTAGTCCTCGGTGAGCAGACCGAGCCATTCGGAGTAACGTCGTTCGTCGAGCAGGTCGGCTTCCCGATAAAGAAAGTCGGCGATTTCGGCCTGTAGCAGCAACTTTTCTACCGCGTCCTGCCTCGTGGAAATTTCGTCGCCCGTTGCACTCACGACCGTGCGGCTCTCTCGTCGGATTTGGCGAGTTCGATGAGTAGGGGCCACGAGAGGTTGTCGGTGAACTCGGCCCATCGCCGGTAAAAGGCGCGTGCATTCACCTCGCCAGCGATGGGCTGGTGAGAATGCACCGCCTGGTCGAGCTCACTGGGAGTTTCCTTGCCGAGACCCTGCTGATAGTTGTAGGGGTAGCGCCGGGCTATCACGCCCTGGCTGGCCTGCGTCGCGTAATTCCAGTTCTCCATATCGTCTTGCTCCGTCATCCCTCCAGGACCCGAGTAGCGCATGTAATAGCGGCGCAACCAGTCACGCACATCATCGGGTGCGTTCTTGTCGACGAGATACCAGCGCCACACCTCGGTTTCGGTCGGGCTGATCGGATGTGACACCAGGATCGTCCGCGGAAAACCGGCCGAAAACGACATATTGGGGAACATCGTCGCCGGGCCACGACCACCGAGCAGTCTGCCCTGCGCCTGCAGTCGCTCCTTGCGGACCGCCCACGCCTGGGAGAAGTACTCACTCAAGGCCGGTTCTTCGGCGAACTCAGGATAGGGAATCTCATACGCCAGATTGTCCGACGCGCCATGGCCCATCCGAAACGACGTCTTCACACGGCCCTTCGAAAAACCACCCTGATCCTGTCGTTCACCGTGACGTCGTGAATTTCTGCCACCCGGCCCGATGCCCACCTGTTCAACCGAGGCATGGGTCGTCGCCCCGTGATAGGTATCGCCCAAGAAATTCTCTGAGACGAATTTCCAATTTGATTTGATGCGCCACTTCTGCACCCCACGGAACACCTCGGTACCACCTTCCGTACCATCAAAAGCATCAGACAGGTTATCCAGCCAATGATGAAAGTCCCCAACGTATTCATCGAACTCCGGGGCTGATGGATCCCAGCACGCGAATACCAGGCCCTTGTAATTGTGCACCTTGGCAGCCCTGACAAGTCCCCAGGCCGCTTTGTCAAGGCCGTTGCCGTAGGCCATGCCCTGCTGCGGCACACCGTGCAAATCCCCCGGGGTGGACACCAGCGAACCGTCCATCGAGTACGACCAGCCATGATAGGGACAGGTGAACTGGAGCGCGCGACCCTCGTCGTAGCGACACACCGCCATACCCCGATGTCGGCACGAATTGAGCAAGACATTCACACCACCCTGAGCGTCACGGGTCAACAACACCGGATCCGAGCCCATCCTCGACGAGAAGAACTGACCCGGCGCAGAGACCTGCGAGGCATGACCCACAAACAACCAGCTCCGCGGAAACAAATACTCCAACTCACGGTTGAAAATCGAAGCATCGGTGAAGATTTCGCGACTGATCTCCCCGCGATCGACATCGACGAGACTACGAGCGGTCGTGTCCGAACCGCCTGAAGTACTCATTTTTAACGTCATCGGTACCTTTCCCTTGCTGTAATGCCCGAATCACCCCGAGACAGCCGTAACTCAAATCACCACAAACCGTCACCGCGTCTGCCGGGCACCGATCTCACGCGTCGAAGTGGAAGTGGAGCCAGATCCTGATTGAGGATGCAATACACGAGAACTCATGTCGGTTGAGACTCAAGGACATTCGACGATCCGACTCGTCTCCACCATGCATCCGACCCCCTGATACTTGCGCCGTTCACGGCCGTCTCACTCAGGCCGTTTCGAGGCGTAGAGCCGAGACGGGGCAACTGCGAATCGCCGTGACAATCCGCGCCTCATCGCTCTCGGCTACCGTGTCATCAAGAATGACAACAGTTCCCGCATCACCGATGTCGAAGACGTCGGCCGCTGCAACGACACAGTTCGCGTAGCCCTGGCAGACCTCCACGTCCGCCTTGATAACACTCATCGGAACCCTCCTTCTCCTACAGAACTCTGATCAGCATTGCTTTTTGCCGTTGAGATGAATGGCGGCAACCCCTTGCGCCGCTTGCCGATCCCCGGCGAAGACACCGAATTCGAGATCTACGACGTCTGCGCCTGCCTGCGCATGCTTGCCGGTCACCGTCCATCGCGCCTGCACCACGTCGCCCGGGTGAACTGAGGCACTCATCTTAAACGGACCCAGCTGCACCAACCTGCCGCGAAGGCCCATCCATCGACGAAGCCCGGTCTCGAAAAGAGTTTCCAGGCCACGAGTATTGAAGATGATGTCGGCAAGCCCCGCGGCATGAGCGGCCGCGGCGCTGTGGTGTATCCCGGAAAACATGCGATCCGCGGCAATGTTCATCACCATGCGCTGGTAAGTCAGGGCCAGAGCCGGTCCGCGCACTTGCGCACCGACCGTAACGTCGTCGAACTGAAGTGGCGTGTTCCAGTCGACACTGGTATCGGCATCGTCCACTGAGCGCGTGCGGGGACCTCGGTCGCCCTGCTGGGCGCGGGCCGAAGTGCCGGGCTCAGGCCTGGAGGCGTCGTCTGGGTCGTAGTTGAAGACGGTATTTCGGTTGAGCGCCACCAGTTCTCCCGAAACCTTCACGTACTCCGACTCGTATTGCAGGAAGACTCCGGTACCCACCCGGGTGCGCTTCTGCTCTACCGAGATGATCGTCGTAGTCCCCTGCAACCTGTCCCCCAAGTACAGCGGTGTGTGGTACTGCCACTCGCTGCTGACGTTGACCGATCGGCTGAACGGCAGAGCCAGCGTGTCGGTGATGTTGCCCGTCATCTCCTGCCCGTCGACCAGATAGGGACTGGGCTGTCCGGGTGCCCAATACGGCGGCAGCCCCCACAGCGGGGTCATCGTCACCGGGGCCACAACGCCGAGGTAGCCGTGCGCCTTCGCTGCCGCCTCGTCGTCATGCAGCGGACAGGAAAAGGTGAAAACCTCCAGTTTGCGGCGGATGTCGTTCTGCGTCACCGAGTCGGCGCCTCGAAAGTGGATCTTCTCACCGACACGATCGCGCAACTCGTCAGCGGCGGCCATTGCCCCGCACTTCCGCAGCGGGCAGCCGAAATGCCGGCAGCACAACATCATCGGCGGCGTGCACATAGACAACCTCGACGGCCGCATCAACCAGCATCGCCGTCCGGTCGGCAACTAGGTCCACTATCCGTGCCACCATCCGCACACCCTCATCCATTTCGACAACGGCGCACACGAACGGGACGGCCTCGTCGAACCCGGGATGCAGCGCGCGGTGAATAACCGTGTGGCTGAATACCACTCCCCTGCCCGACGACCTCTGCCAAGACCAGGAGTTACTGCCGCAGCCAGCACACGTCAGGCGAGGAACGTGACGCCAACGGCCGCACCTTGAACACCGCTGAAACGACAGCTCTTCACGTCGGCAATGCTCATAGAACTGGGCCGTGAGACCTTCCAGAGATGGCAACGGCGGTGCTGCGACATCCGGTCCCGTTCGCCTCACATCGGTCCCCTTGTGAACCGGCCAGTCACAACGCTGTCACCGACGCAATATCGCGAGAGCACCTGAACCCCATCCGCCGCCCATACCGGTCACTACCGCCAACTCCGCATTGTGGACCTGCCGCTGCGGTAAACCACCGCGCAGCTGCCGCACCGCCTCGACCAGATTGTTCATGCCTTGCACGTGGGCTTCGGATAACAAACCGCCGTTGAGATTCGTGGGCAACGAACCGTCAGCGGCGATACATCCGTCGAGAACGAAATCCGCTGCTTCGCCCGGCTTGCAGAATCCGGCCGATTCGATCTGCCGCAACACGTTGACAGTGAAACTGTCGTAAACCTCGAGCAGATCGATGTCAGACGGGGTGACACCAGCGTCGGCAAATGCGCGCGGCGCCGCCTCGGCAAGCCCAATCTCCAATGGGTCGGCCCTGTTGGCGAACTCATCGACGGGAAATGGGCGACTTTCGGCCACACTCATCACAAACACCGGCCGGTGCGGGCTGTCAGCCGCACGATCGGCCGCTGATACCACCACCGCCGCTGCGCCGTCGGTCTCCAGACTGCAATCGAACAAACGAAACGGCGTACTGATCGGTGGAGCGTCGAGGTAGTCCTGCATCGTCAGCTCACGGCCGCACATCACCGCATTCGAGTTGAGCTGCGCGTTAGCACGAAACGCGACTGCCACCGCCCCCATCGCTTCAGGCGGCACGTCATACTTGCGGACGTAGCGGTCGGCCACGAGCGCATACTGGTGCACGGCCGACACCGCGCCCTGTGGCGCGTAATAGTCCCGGACAACCTTGCCTATCGCCATGTCCGCGCTCGATGCCATCCCGCGGGCACGCGGACCTGAGTACCCACACCAGCCCGCGGGAATGAGGACATGCCGCGCGACGCCCGACCAAACCGCCATCGCCGCAGTTGCCAGGGCCGCCACACTTGCCGCGCCTCCGGTATGGGAAGTCACCGCGTAACGAACATGCGTCAGGCCGAGATTCGCGATGAAATCTTCGGCCATGCCACCGTTGATCGGGCAGATGAGCCCATCGATCTCGCCAGCCGACAGCCCGGCATCCACGATCGCGGCATGGGCCGCTTCGAGTTGCAGGCCAAGGTCCGTTGCCGACTCAGTGCCATCACGACGGTAGGCCGTATGACCAACGCCGACGATGCAGGCCTTGTCGCGCAGCGAACTCAATGCCCGGGAACCTCTCCGTCAACGTCGACCGCCCCGACAACGCCACTCGATACCAGCGCCTCGTACTCCGAGTCGGCCATGCCGAGCCACTCGGTCAGCACCTCTTGGCCGTGGATCCCGAGACCGGGCCCAGTGCTGCGCACGGATCCGGGAAAGTTCGTCAGCCTTGGTACCACCCCGGTGACACGGACCGGACCCAATTCCTGGTCGGCGACCTCGACCAGGCTCTGGCGAGCCGCGAACGTGGGACTGGAGAACATCTCTGCCGGCGTGAAGATCCGCGCAGCCACGACACCGGAGCTCGCGCAGGCCTTTTCGACGATATCGGAGTTGTTTTCGGCGAACCACTGGCGAACCATCTCGCCGAGCTCCTCGCGGTGCAACATCTGCAGTTCCTGAGTCGCGTACTTCGGATCGTTACGCAGAGTCGTGCCGCCCAGCAGTTCGAGCAGGCTCTGCACTGACCGAACGGTGCCGGTCGCCACGGTGTACCACACCCCATCGCCACTGAGATACGTGTCTGACACCGGTGACGGGCTGACCTGGAACTGATTGCCCTGACGCTCGGCAACAAAGTTCAACTGGTCATAAAGGATGACCTGCCAGTCGATACCACGGAACAGTGATTCGTAGAGAGCCAGGTCGATACATTCCCCATCGAAGCGATCCCCGATCGCTTCGCGTTTGAACAGTGCTCCGGCAACAGCGAATGCACCCATGATTCCTGTCGTGACATCGCCGAGGGAGAAACCGAAATGCGTCGGTGGCCGGTCAGGATGCCCGGTGATGTGTACCGCTCCGCTCATGGCCTCGCCGACGCGTCCATATCCCGGCTTTGCGCTCTCCGGGCCGATCTGGCCGTACCCGGAAATCCGCAACATGATCAGCCGCGGGTTCGCTGCGTGCAGCTCCTCCCATCCCAGTCCCCAGCGCTCAAGCGTTCCCGGGCGGAAGTTTTCGATCACCACGTCTGCGCGTTCGACCATTTTGCGCACGAGCGCTTGCCCTTCGGCGAGCCGCAGATCGACAGCGACGCTTGACTTGTTCCGGGCCGCGGACTTCCACCAGAGGGGCACTCCGTCTTTACGAGGACCGGACCTACGCAACATGTCCCCCGAGCCGGGGTCTTCGATCTTGATGACCTGTGCTCCGAAGTCGCCGATCAGCGAGGCAGCGAAAGGCGCCGCGATCACGTGCCCCAGCTCGAGGATCGTCAGACCGTCGAACAGACTCTCCATATTCGCGGACACTTAACTCCTTTGGTGGGGCGGCGTGACAATCGACGGCGCGATACCGGTCGTGCTATGCCGATGGGTCGATCAGAATTTTTACGTGTGCATCGCGGTTGACGCGCAGTTCCTCGAGACCCTGACTGACCACGGCATCCAACGGGATCTCGTCGGTGATCAGTTCACCGAGGTTGATCGCCCCCGTAGCTAGTAAGTCAAGAATCGCCGGGACCTGCCTTTGCGCTTCGTAACAAAATGAGAAGCCAATATCTGCTTCGCGCATGACGCTTCGATTGATGTCGATACCGGCCGGGGCCTCCCAAATCGCCACGACCATCAATCGACCGCGGGGGCGCAGAACGCCCAGCGCCGCATCAAGCGCGGGTTGTACGCCCGCAGCGTCGAAGGAGATGTCGACGCCGTTTCCGTTCGTCAACGTCCGAACCACCTCAACTGCATCCTCCGCCAGAGGATCGATTACGCGCGTAGCCCCGACCCGGTGAGCGGCAACGCGGCGCGTCGCCGAAACCTCATTGACGATGACCTGAGTCGCACCTTGGGCAAGTGAGAACTGCACCAGGGCGAGGCCGATCGGGCCAGCGCCGGCGATGAAGACGGTCCCACCCGCTGCCAACCCGCTACGGCGGACAGCGTGGTACGCCGACGCGATCGGTTCAACGACGGCAGCCTCGGCGAGACTGATCTCATCCGGGATGCGAAACAACGCCTTCGTCGGCAACGACGCGTAGCGGGCAAGCGCTCCGTTGACAGCGAAGCCGATGAAACCGACTGCTCCGCAGAGTGCTTCAGCGCCCTGTTTGCAGAAGCCGCATTCACCGCAGCCGAAAACGCCGACGCCGCAGACTCGGTCACCTTCGGTGAACTCGCGCACGCCGGACCCGACGCCGACCACCGTCCCGGAATATTCGTGTCCAATGACGACCCCTGGCGCAGCATGCATCGGACCGGCGATGTACTCATGCAGGTCTGTGCCGCAGATCCCCGCTCGGGCCACCTCGATGACCACTTCGCCCGCACGTGGACTCGGGTCGGGAAGCTCTTCAATCCGCACGTCTTCGCGACCGTGATAAATAGCTGCGCGCACCTACCGGCCTACCTTAAGGACAGACCCAAATTCGCTCGGCCACAACGTTCGTGGGCCGGAGTTTCGGCGGAGGCGCCGCCGTAATGATGTCAAGCTCACCGGCACCTTAGATCCAGAATGACAGGTTGTGCGTGGGCAACGTGGTGTGATCCAGCAGGATCTCGCGCTGGACCAGTTTCAAACCCGTCTCGTCGCGACGAATAATGTCTCGGCGCTCGGCAGAAACTGTCTCCGCCTTGGCTTCGTCCCCGCGTGTGCGCACCAGCAACGCATTCGACGTCACACGGTACTCATCGCCGTCCTCACCAGACCTGACCCTGACATTGGTGATGAAGTGCCGGATCCGCGACGGAGGATCCTCAGCCCAATCCGACGACGTTCGGTGCCGCTGAATACGCATCTTCAGACTCGTGTAGTTATCACTCAGGTGCATAGAGCGCTCAGAGAACCCCGGGCCACCTGCTCTGCGAAGCGTCTGACGGACGCGCGCGAAATAGTGCACATCCGGTGCCAGCAATTCCAGCCACTCTTCGAACTCATCGCGATCCAACAGATCGGCCTCGTCGAAAAGGAAGTCTTCGATTTCCTCGCGCACGTCGCGCGAAACCCTCGCAGCCTGAGGTGGATCCTGCGGCACCGTTGTCGTCATACGTTCTCATCCCTTCTCGGTGTGGTCAGATAGTCGAAGTACTGCTTCCAGTACTCGCGCTGATTCTGTTCGGCGTAGCCACTGGCCAACGGTCGTCCCGGGCCCAGCCACGTTGGATCAGGAGCCAGATTGTCCAGTCCCATCTCCAGGTTCAGCTCCACACCACCAGCCAACTCGCCGCGTGTTCCCTTGGTAATAGCCTGGAATATCTCGGCGTCATCCTGCTCGAAGACACCCCCGACCCCGAACGTCCGAACATAAGTCTCAAACGACTGCTGCTTGAACTCTTCGGGCGCGTTGCGCTCCACGAAGAACCACGACCACACCTCCATACGAGCTGCGTCCAAGGGACGCCATTGCCGCAAGGTCAGAATGGGCATCGGCATAGACTGCCCGTCCTTGGCGATGAAGGCGTTCAAGAAGGACAAGTTCGGGAACACATTGCCATGAATGAACATCGTCCGTTTCAGCAACTCGCCATGGACGTCATCGCCGTAACCCTCGCTGAGACCGGAGACGACTTCCTCGGGATAGCCCATGTACGGCGGTGCGGGTATGCCGGGTGGTGCGCCTAGAACGCCCGCCCCGTGCCCGCCCGATAGGCTGACGTGGGCCGGCGAAACGGCCACATTATCGGGCGGTAACAACCCCAGCTCGCACATCGAACGGTGCGTCATGACCGTGTGATAGCCGTCCCCAACAAAGTTATCGGCGCCGGTCTTCCAGTTCGCGTCAATCACCCAACGCTGCGGGGCACCCCACGCCTCAAGGCCGGCCGGGCTCTTCTTCATCATCAAGTCGAGATACCAGCGCATGTCCCCGAGGTACTCATCCAGTCCCGGCGCCTCATCCGACACACACCCGAAGACAAGGCCCGCGTACGAGTCCAGCATCGGCAGAGCGCGCAACCCTAGCCGACTCTTGTCGAACGCAGCACCGTACACTGCCTGCTGCGCAGGTATCGCGATGAGATCACCGTTGTTTCGATAGGTCCAACCGTGGTACGGACACTGGAACGCCGACTCATTCCCAGACTCGGTTCGGCAAAGCAGCGTGCCGCGGTGCCGACACGAGTTCGACATCGCCCGAATCGTCATATCCTGCTGCCGCGCGACAATAATTGAGTTATCAGCGATGTAGCGCACTACATAGTCACCCGCATTGGGGATCTCGTCTTCGTGGCAGAGAAACTGCCAGGTCCTACCAAATACTCGCTTCAATTCAAGCTCGTAAAGCGCTGCATTAGCGATGAGAGATGCAGGGAGGCGACCCTTTAGGATGGAGCCGCGCGCATTCTCTAATGTTCGCATTGTCGTCGCATCAGGCGCCATCGAATCCACCGGACGCACCTTCCTATCGATTTGTGATTTGTGCCCGTCGCGAGCACTCATGTGGGCTACACCACACGGAAGCTTACATAGGATGATAACTGTTTGCAAGCTATTATTTAGGCCACCGCGGTAACGGCGGTATCAGCCGGCATCCCCTCGCAGACCGACGTCTGCCACCCAGGACTCCAACCGAACAGGGTTCTTCTCGACACTCGCGGCCCTTGGTCCACCAATCCCGCCATCTGACCCGACTTCTGCAGACCCCACAGCGACCCTGGCATGTTGCCGTTCGCTAGGCCGGACTGAGAGTCGTTCGTTGAGCGATCCGGCCGCGGCTTTCATTCAGTGTTTGGCGGCGGCGCTGACTCTTGCTATCGCATCGCGCAGCGCCCTCAGTTCATTACCCTCAAGTGCCGCAAGCGCTTCGGGAGCCGGGTCGTCGACCGCATTGATGGTGGCCACCATCGACCAGCCGGCGTCGGTCAGTGATACCACTTTGTACCGCCGGTTGGTGGGAATAGTCTGACGCATGACTAGGCCGCGGTCCTCCAGATCGTTGACGGACACCGTGGCCGCCGGGGGATCGATTGTCACGGCGTGCGCGACCTCTTTGACGGTCATCGAACCGCGGGACAGCCGGAGCAGGATCCGGATGCGACTGAAAGGTAGGCCCGTCTGGTCGACGGTCGCTCGCCTCCAATACGCCGCCGACCGAATCGGTCGGCCATGGCACCCGAGAGCAGCAATAGCGAGGCCACCATCAAGGTGTAGATGTCAATGACCCACTGCATTTGCGAAGGCGACGCCGAAAGGTCGGCGCGGATGCTCGGGATTGCAACGTTGGCGATGGTCACGTCGATCGACACAATGAGCACGCTCAGGCAGCAGGACGCCAGGACGAAGGCCTTGTGCCGGCGGCTCAGTTGTTCGACAACAGTTTCATTCACACAACTATTTTGAAACTACAAACTGATGCTAGCGCAAGTCGGCGGGTACCAGTCGATTGCGTGCTGCCCGACCCGACGCCGGACATAGCCGCCGCCGCGGGCATCGGAGGGGTTCCGGGGGCACAGCCGCGTGTCACATACCCGCAACGGAGCGATGCCGTGTCCCGAGTCGATTTTCTAATCGGTCGCTTATCGTCTGAGGCGCCGATGCACGGCCGACTGACGCCCTACGTCAAATAGCAGTTCTCCCAGAGGATTTCGACTGCGAAAAGGGTCACCGTCCGCTGTAGGCGCCTTCCAGCGCATCGACGCAGTTCAGTCCAAGGTGACGGTTACTGCCTTGACTTGGGTGTAGGACAGCAGTTCCTCCGTGGACTCTTCGGATCCAACACCTGACGATTTCCGACCGCCGAAGGGCAACCCCCAGTAGTGGCGTGCACTGCCGTTTATCCAGACGTAGCCAGCATCAAGTCCCGCAGCCATGCGGTGGGCTTGGCTTACGTCGTTGGTCCACACCGCGGCGGTCAACCCGAACTCGACGCTGTTGGCAACTTCGACAGCCTCGGCTTCGTCACGGACGGTCAGCACCGAAAGAACGGGCCCGAAGATCTCGTCGCGGGCGACATCGGTTTGTGGTGCCACTCCAGCCAATACGGTCGGGGCGACATACCAGCCTTTGCTACCAACACCCTGCGCGCGTCCTCCACCGGTAAGCACGCTGGCGCCGCCCGCCCGTCCTGACTCGATGGCCCGCAACGACTTTGAGTATTGCGCTTGGTCGATGACGGGTCCCATGTCCGTGCCGTCAACGAGCGGGTCGCCTACCTTGATGGCAGCGACCTGATCGACGACCAGATCAATCACCTCGTCAGCGATCGCTTCGTGCAGCAGCAGTCTGCTTGTTGATCCACAAGATTGGCCCGCGGTGGTGGTGAAGTTCATCCCTGCGACGGCGCTTTTCGCCGCCGCCTCCAGATCGGCGTCCGGCATGACGATCATCGGGTTCTTGCCGCCGAGTTCGAGTGTGACGTATTTGACGCCGTGCTCTGCAGCCAACCGCTGGATATGCCTACCCGTGCCAGGGGAGCCGATGAAGCCGATTCGCCGGACCAATGGATGAGCGACCAGCGCGGCGCCCGCAGTTGCGCCATGCCCAGTTACGACCCCAAACAGGCCCTCTGGCAAAACTTCCCTCGCCAACTGGGCGAGGCGGATGGCCGAGAGCGGTGTTTGATCGGGAGCTTTCAAAACCACGGCGTTTCCCGCCATGAGTGGAGCAGCGATCTTAGATCCTGCGAACAGGACAGGATGATTGAAGGGTACGATTCGGGCGACCACGCCATAGGGCTGCTGCAGCGTGTAGTGGAGGTTCGCCGAGAGTGGAATAGTACGTCCGCCGATATCAAATGCGGCGTCTGCCATCAGCTCGAGCACTTCGGCCGCCCAGTTCACATCGTCGCGCATCGCAGGCAGTGGAAAGCCACCGTCAATCGCGTCGAGCAGCGCGAGTTCTTCGGTATGCTCTCGCATGAGTGTCGCCAAAGCTCGCAGCATGGTGCCGCGCTGCCGCGGCGTCCGGAGTGCCCAGTCACGTTGGGCAGCATGCGCAGTCGCCACCGAGCAATGATCAGAACCTGTGGATGAGCCTCGGCGAGGTGGCGTGAAAGTGGGCGCACCTTCCCGAGGATGATCATCACGGAAACAGGATCTCGATCAAGACCGGCGTTGGCGCGCTGGTTGGGAAGGTACGCCCATGCTCACGGTAGTTCACGACGCGGAATCAGCCAACGAGAACGGCAGCGGTGCTGGTCGGTCGCTGTTGGATGAGATCGTCCGCGACGGTGCGCGGCAGATGTTGGCGGCGGCACTGCAGGCTGAAGTAGCCGCCTACGTCGACGCCCATGCCGGTGAGGTCGACGACAACGGTCGGCGTCTGGTGGTCCGCAACGGCTATCACCACGAACGTGACATCCTCACCGCCGCGGGTGCGGTCACGGTGACCGCCCCGCGGGTCAACGACAAGCGCATCGACGCCGTTACCGGTGAGCGGCAACGGTTTTCCTCGGCGATCCTGCCGGCGTGGGCACGCAAGTCCCCGCAGATGACCGAGGTGCTGCCACTGCTGTACCTGCACGGGCTCTCGACGAGTGACTTCGGTCCGGCGCTGGAGCAGTTTCTCGGCTCGAGTGCCGGACTGTCGGCCACGACGATCACCCGGCTCACCAGCCAATGGCAGGACGAGGCGAAGACTTTCGGCGAGCGTGACCTCTCGGGCACCGATTACGTCTACCTGTGGGTCGACGGCATCCACCTCAAGGTCCGCCTCGAGCAGGAGAAGCTCTGCCTGCTGGTGATGATCGGGGTCCGCTCCGATGGCCGCAAGGAACTCGTCGCCCTGGCCGACGGATACCGAGAATCGACCGAGTCGTGGGCCGATCTGCTGCGGTCGTGTCGCCGCCGCGGGATGACCGCGCCGGTGCTGGCCGTCGGCGACGGCGCGTTGGGGTTCTGGAAGGCCATCCGGGAGGTGTTCCCGGCCACCCGCGAGCAACGCTGCTGGTTCCACAAACAGGCCAATGTCCTTTCCTGCCTGCCTAAATCGGCGCACCCGGCAGCATCAGCGGCGATCAAAGAGATCTACAACGCCGAGGACATCGACCACGCGCAGGTCGCCATCAAGGCCTTCGAGATCGACTACGGCGCCAAGTACCCCAAAGCGGTCGCCAAGATCGTCGACGACGCCGACGTGCTGCTGGAATTCTACAAATACCCAGCCGAACACTGGATCCATTTGAGAACCACGAACCCGATCGAATCAACGTTTGCCACCGTCCGCTTGCGGACCAAGGTCACCAAGGGCCCGGGATCCCGGGCGGCCGGAATTGCCATGGCCTACAAGCTCATCGACGCCGCGCAAGCCCGCTGGCGGGCAGTCAACGCACCCCACCTGGTCGCCCTCGTCCGTGCCGGCGCCGTCTTCCACAAAGGCAAGCTACTCGAACGCCCCGCCGACATCACACCGCCCGAGCCGGGCGAAACAACCGAAACCGAGGTCGCCTGAAACAACCTCATCCACAGGTCTTGACAATATCTCCACGCCGAGTGGTTTCAGCGCCGTGGTGTTCCCCCGCAGCACTGCCGGCAGTTCGTTGCTCTTGAAACGGAGCGAAAAGTGTTTCATCCGAATATCAATGCCTTCTGATCTGCACGAGACGCATGTTGCGGCTGAGGTCGTTCAGTGCGCTGCCACCCCGGGAACTGCGTGCGTACTCGGTGGAGATGTCGACCAGCGCCGTTACTCCACGCCACCGCGATCGGCGGAACCGTCGCTGACACCACGCCAGTCCGACGAGCGCGGACCACCTTCTGTCGAAGGCGGCGCCTCGTACGGTGAGGTACTCGTCACCTTCCCGGCGCGCTGACTTCCGGTCACCTCGAAGCCTCGGATGGCGCCAGGAATACGGTTTCGGCCGTCTCGTTGTTGCTCCGCAGCCCGATATCGAATCGAAGGCCAAGCCGGTCGCGGGTTGCGATCAGGGTTTGCCGCCGTTCGGCAGGCAGGCTGCGCAGCAGGGGGTCTTTGGCGAGGTGACAGCCCGGATGGTAGGCACGGGTGATCAGCCTGTTGAGACGCGCTGGGGCCAAAATCGTCACAAGGACAAACGGCGCGGCACCGGGTGTAGACGGCTGGGGGGGCGCCATGCTGATGCTGAAACAACCCTGTTCGTCCGTGATTGCACGACCGTCGCCGGTGCCAGGCCAGCCGATGTACCGCAGCAGCGAGCCACTCTTCGCCGGCGCAATGCCGTTGGCGTGAGCGTGCCAGATCTCCACGAGCGCATCGGGAACTCCGCGGCCGTCCCCACCGGTGACCACCCCGTGAAACTGGATGGCCGGGGACGAACCGGGCTGTACGGGGTCGGCCCTACGTTCGAACGACGGTGCGCAGCCACCATTCGGTCCGCTGGGTTGGCCAGGGGTGGCGGCCAGCTTGGTGCTCATCCGCGCCCCCTGTCAACCGGGGTCTGCTGTGTTTCGCCGGATCGTTCACGTCTGGCGTCGACGTCGCCAAACCGGCCCCCGAATGTGCCAGGTAGGCGCTGGCGCAGAATTGGGTAGGATGTCGGGCGGTGCTGTACACGGGTCTGAATCACGAACCGACCGAAGGCATCTGACCAGAATCGAACCGAGGACCACATCGCGACCGCAGGAGCCACAGCTCAGTCCCCCCAGACGAGTCCGTCGACCTGTCCTACGAGGCTAAGTCCGGCGCTCAGCACGGCCATGTGCGCCATGGCAACTTTGATAGGGCCGACGAACTTGATCTTTCGGGTCGCGATGGCGCTGGCTACGCCAACCTCGCCTTCCGAGACCCGGCGCCACACGGCAGCTGTCGCGGTCAAGACGAAGTCGGGCTTGTGCCCCTCTATCGGGCGGTTGGGGCCGCCGACGACGCTTTCCAGCATCTCGTCATAGACCCATTGCCCCCGAAGATTGACCGCCTCGAGCTCGACGTCGAACTCTTGAAGCGTTGAAATGCCGGCGGTCGACATGCGCTACACCTTCTCTGTTATCCAGAACTGCACTCTGTTAAAAAGAGACTAACGGCAACGAACGGGTCTCGTCAATAGCGCTGTACCGGTGCGCGAGGGCGCTGTCCCTGCAGCGACTCAATTCCGGGCGTACCGGTGCGAGAACGATGCAGAGGATTCCCGACCTTCACCGTGCCTCGGACCACGCCTCCCCCACGAAAATGCCGCCGCAGGCTGGGCGCGTGAACCGGCGGGGCGCAGTGGAGACCCCGCGGTAGCGGCCCCTGTGCCACAAAGCAGAGAGGTCATCTAGTTTGGCGGAGATTCCGGCATCCGGGAACCCCGGGCGCCCACCGTCGATTTTCGCGTCAGTCCAGTCCCTTTCCCAACGAGGCTCCTCATCATGGCGGGGTGCCTACGATATTCGGTGGGTTCGTTAAGGCCTCGAGCTTTTTCTGCAAGCTCTCGAGATTGCTCCCGGCCAGCAGCGCGCGCCTGCACTCGATCAGTGCGCGAGGCCAGTTGACGATCGCCGCGCCACTCAGCTGTTGCTCGCCTTCGGTGTAGAGCGCTGCAAAACGGTTGTCCTTTAACGGGTCTCCGACAATGACATGGTCTCCGAGACCAGTCGTTCGGCCGGCGACCTGAATCTTCCAGTCGTACTGGTCGCTCCAGACGTACTCGACCGGCTCGTAGGAGCGCAGATCGTGGGAATGCGTGATGTTGTGCGCGACGCAGGCGGCCTGGTCAACCGCGTTGGTCCAGTGTTCCATGCGCACGTCCCCGCCCCGGCCCCGGTGAAACCACCGCGACACGTCGCCGACTGCGTAAACGTTTTCAGATGTGACGGCACGACAGTATTCGTCGCAGACTAGGCCGTCATCGATGACGAGTCCGGACGACTTCAGCCAGCCGTCATTTGGTACGGCCCCGATTCCCACCACCACCGTGGAGGCTTCCAGGACCGTGCCGTCGGTGAGGCTCACACGAAGATCTCCGGACTCGCCGTCGACGGCTTCGACGCCCGCGCCGAACCGCGTGCGCACTCCGTGGCGTCGGTGCAGGTCCACGAACCATCCACCGATCTCGGTGTTTAGCACCCGGCTCATCGGCACCGGCAGCGGGTCGACGACCGTGACTTCCAGACCGAGCGACCGCGCGGTCGACGTGACCTCGGCCCCGATGAACCCGCCACCGATGACGACGAGATGGCCACCGGCGAGGAGATCCTCTCGTAACCGCAGACAGTCCTCTAAGGTGCGAAGCACATGGATGCCCGGTCCCTGACCCCACGGGGACGGCCGCGCGCTGGCGCCGGTAGCGACCACAAGCTGGTCGAAATGCAGCGGCTCATGGTCGGCGAGTTCCACCTGCCCGGCTGCCAAGTCCACTCGGATCGCACGGTGGCCGAGCCGAAGTTGGATGTGGTTGCAACCGGCATCTTCCTCGGTCAGTAGCGTCACGGCGGCAGCGTCGCTGTTGCCAGCGAGCAACGCCTTGGACAAGGGCGGCTTGTCGTAGGGCAGCGCTGTCTCTTCGCCTACGAGAACGATGTCGCCGTCGTATCCTTCCGAGCGCAGCGACTGGGCCGTGCGGACTCCGCCAACAGAACTGCCGACGATGACAACCCGTGAGGTCATTCGTCAGTGACTTTCAGGGCGGCGACAGGACAGCTGCGTGCTGCCTCCTCGACCCGGATCCTGTCCTCCGTGGGGACCACCGTCTTTCGCGCCACGACGAGTCCTCGATCGTCGATGTCGAAGTAGTCCTCGGCGGCGATGACACAGTTCGCGTATCCCTGGCATGCCGTTCGGTCAGCCTTGATGACTCCGCCCATCTGTTCCTCTTCTCTTGTGTTCGCAGGGATTTAGGCGCTGGTCGGCTGGGTGGTTCCGAGGCCGAAACCGCCATCGGGATGGATTGTCTCGCCAGTAATTCCGCGGGAGCGGCCGTCTGGAGGCGGGACCGAACCGGGCCCGTGATCTCGCCGCGCGCACACCGCTGGGCGTGGCTCTATCCGGTCACGACCAACACGTACGCACGAATCATGCCCCGGCGCACATCCGCCAAGACCTCACTGTGATCCATCAACGCCTACTCCCGTCGTTCGGCGGGGAGACCCGACCCGACCGAACCACGGGCCTTCACTGATAGGTGGAAGTCAACTCTGTACAGCAGAGATTATGGGGTTCTTGCGCAGTTCAGTCAACCCTCAAGGGGAGATATTGTCAATACCTGTGGATCGGGGTGTTTCAGGCGACCTCGGTTTCGGTTGTTTCGCCCGGCTCGGGCGGTGTGATGTCGGCGGGGCGTTCGAGTAGCTTGCCTTTGTGGAAGACGGCGCCGGCACGGACGAGGGCGACCAGGTGGGGTGCGTTGACTGCCCGCCAGCGGGCTTGCGCGGCGTCGATGAGCTTGTAGGCCATGGCAATTCCGGCCGCCCGGGATCCCGGGCCCTTGGTGACCTTGGTCCGCAAGCGGACGGTGGCAAACGTTGATTCGATCGGGTTCGTGGTTCTCAAATGGATCCAGTGTTCGGCTGGGTATTTGTAGAATTCCAGCAGCACGTCGGCGTCGTCGACGATCTTGGCGACCGCTTTGGGGTACTTGGCGCCGTAGTCGATCTCGAAGGCCTTGATGGCGACCTGCGCGTGGTCGATGTCCTCGGCGTTGTAGATCTCTTTGATCGCCGCTGATGCTGCCGGGTGCGCCGATTTAGGCAGGCAGGAAAGGACATTGGCCTGTTTGTGGAACCAGCAGCGTTGCTCCCGGGTGGCCGGGAACACCTCCCGGATGGCCTTCCAGAACCCCAACGCGCCGTCACCGACGGCCAGCACCGGCGCGGTCATCCCACGACGACGGCAGCCCCGCAGCAGATCCGCCCACGACTCGGTCGACTCCCGGTATCCGTCGGCCAGGGCGACGAGTTCCTTGCGGCCATCGGAGCGCACGCCGATCATCACCAACAGGCAGAGCTTCTCCTGCTCGAGGCGGACCTTGAGGTGGATGCCGTCGACCCACAGGTAGACGTAATCGGTGCCCGAGAGGTCACGCTCGCCGAAAGTCTTCGCCTCGTCCTGCCATTGGCTGGTGAGCCGGGTGAAATCGGTGCCCGAGAGGTCACGCTCGCCGAAAGTCTTCGCCTCGTCCTGCCATTGGCTGGTGAGCCGGGTGATCGTCGTGGCCGACAGTCCGGCACTCGAGCCGAGAAACTGCTCCAGCGCCGGACCGAAGTCACTCGTCGAGAGCCCGTGCAGGTACAGCAGTGGCAGCACCTCGGTCATCTGCGGGGACTTGCGTGCCCACGCCGGCAGGATCGCCGAGGAAAACCGTTGCCGCTCACCGGTAACGGCGTCGATGCGCTTGTCGTTGACCCGCGGGGCGGTCACCGTGACCGCACCCGCGGCGGTGAGGATGTCACGTTCGTGGTGATAGCCGTTGCGGACCACCAGACGCCGACCGTTGTCGTCGACCTCACCGGCATGGGCGTCGACGTAGGCGGCTACTTCAGCCTGCAGTGCCGCCGCCAACATCTGCCGCGCACCGTCGCGGACGATCTCATCCAACAGCGACCGACCAGCACCGCTGCCGTTCTCGTTGGCTGATTCCGCGTCGTGAACTACCGTGAGCATGGGCGTACCTTCCCAACCAGCGCGCCAACGCCGGTCTTGATCGAGATCCTGTTTCCGTGATGATCATCCTCGGGAAGGTGCGCCCACTTTCACGCCACCTCGCCGAGGCTCATCCACAGGTTCTGATCATTGCTCGGTGGCGACTGCGCATGCTGCCCAACGTGACTGGGCACTCCGGACGCCGCGGCAGCGCGGCACCATGCTGCGAGCTTTGGCGACACTCATGCGAGAGCATACCGAAGAACTCGCGCTGCTCGACGCGGAGTTCAACGAGCGCGGTTCGCATGAGCGAGATCGTAAGCCGATAACCCAAACCGCCCGCGAGCTCGCTATCAAGGGGAGGCATCCTGGGCAACTGGGTGGCCACGTAGCCTTCGCCGAACACGAATGCACCCGAGGCTGAGCGGAACGATGTTGGGCGACGCTGACGATATTTGACAGCCGGTACCCGGGCTTCCGATCGCGCATGACTCGCCAATTCGCGGCAGGCCTTACTCGTTCCTCCTGGGATACCCTTTCTGTCATGCAGAGACCCACGCAATCGCGACAAATGGATGAACTCGGTACCGCTAAACCGCCTCAGTATCCGATCGAGTCTGTCGACAACGCTCTTCGCCTACTTCTACTCCTGGGTGAGCGATCAGAGGTCCGCCTAACGGAGGCAAGCGTCTATCTAGAGGTGGCATCATCGACTGCGCATCGGCTGTTATCGATGCTTCAGTATCGCGGTTTCGTCCGCCAGGATCCGATCAGCAAGGCTTATCTGCCCGGACCTGCCTTGACCGGGGTGGCGTTCGCTGTTTTCGCCAGAATGGATATACCGCGCATCGCAGCTCCGATTCTGCGCCAGCTCAGCGACGCGCTGCAGGAAACAGTGCACATCGGGATGCTGGATGGCAGAACGGTCCGCTTCATCGCGGCGCTCGAGAGCCCTTCCGCCGTGCGGGTGGTATCGCGTCTGGGTAGAACCATGCCCGCACACTGCACGTCCACCGGTAAAGCCATGCTTGCCAACTTCTCCGACGAAGAGCTTCACAAACTGTACCCTGACCCAAATTTGGAGCAACTCACCCCGCAGTCCGTGCGCACCCTCACTCAATTGCGCGCTGAGTTGGTCGAGGTGAGAAAGAGCGGTTTCGCGACCAGTAGAGAGGAAAGCGAAGAAGGTGTCGCATCCGTTGCTGTGGCCATTCCTGCAAGAGGTCCCGACCTGAGGCTGGCACTGAATGCATCAGCGCCGAGCTACCGGTTACGGCCATCACATGTCCGCAAGGTAGCTGTCATCGTCAAAGAAGCTGCCGCAGAGCTTGCTACTAAGCTGATCTAACTACGTTAACACGGCCGCATAGGGAGATGTTGAATGCCGAGTACCCCCGACCTGCCGGTCTTCGTTTCCACGATCGATGACTACCTGCGCTTAGAACAGCGCCACTCGCCGGCCGAGCAAATGTTCGCGACCGTCCTCACAGACGACTTCGAAATCGGTTTTCGCGGCGGCCACCAATGGAAAGGACTCAACGGTCTGCGGGTGTACCTCACGCAGCGGGACGGGATTTTCGACGAACGCTTAGAACTGCGTCAAGTACTTTCCTACGTTCCGGTGCAGGAGGATGTCATCGAGCTGACGACCCGAGTTGAGTTCTTCTTCCGTCGTTGGAGAGCTCCTTCGCCGGTCAGCGAAGAATTCACTGGTTCGGCCTTTCACACGTGGCTGATCCGCATTGCTGACAATGAGATCCGCGTGGCCCGGGTGATTATCGATGGATTTGCAAATCTCAACGACAACGCCAGGGCGGCGTTTGCTATCCCAGATGAAGGGTTCGACGAATAACGCATGTGACCTCCTGATGATCACTTTGCGCTTAACTCTCACAACACGGTACAGATCAGGTGGCCTGCTTCACTGGGGAAGACGAATGTGTGGACCGGCCGCCGAGCGTTTGACCGCCGTCGTCAAGTGCCCTTCGAAGCGATTCTCTTGCCAATTTCTCCACTGCTTACGTGTCGCCGACGCCAAAAGCCTCGGCGAAGCTAACGTTGCCCCTGCTTTCCCTCTGAGTTGCGTCCACCGCAGCCAGGAGGCGGGAGTTCTCGATGACGATCATCTCGACGTCCAGTTGGTCGTCGGCATAGTGCCGATGCCACACCCACGGCGGCGTATACACGAAGTCGCCTGCGCTCCACGTTACGCGTTGATCGCCGATCTCTGACCAGCCCGAGCCGTGTCGCACGAAGTGAACTGACTCGTGTACGTGTCGGTGAAGGTCACTGCCCGCACCGGCGGGGATCTTCTGCAGGAAGAACTCAATGGAGCGGGCGGGTATCCGCAGAAGCAATCCGATTTCTGATGGGCTTCCGGTCTGGATCCAGTGCGCCTCGGTGGAGTTCACGACGAGGTGCTCCTCGGTCACGTGCTGGTGGTCGCGATCTCCGGCGCGGGCCATACTTTCGGCGAAATCGGCTAGCTCGTCACGGGATAGGGTCATCGGTCCCCTCCTCTGGGAATTTCGTCGCTGAGCGAGCATGGAGTCACTTTTCGGCGACCGAAGCGCGAGGGTCACGACAGAGCTATGTGCAAGCGCTTCTCGAGCGCGGCGATACTGATGGCGAAGGTCTCGAGTGCGTGCACGCGTCCGTCTCCGGCGTTGTCGATGTCGAAGATTGCGTACTCGGTGTACAGCCGGCTGACGCACCGAAGCCCGGTCAGCGGGTAACTGCACTCCGGAACCAACTTCGCGGTCCTGTCCTTGCCGAACAGCGTCATCATCACGAATACGCGCTTGGCGCCGATGGCGAGATCCATCGCGCCCCCGACGGCGGGAATGGCGTCCGGTGCTCCGGTGTGCCAGTTTGCGAGGTCGCCATGCTCGCTGACCTGAAACGCCCCGAGCACACACACGTCGAGATGGCCGCCGCGCATCATGGCGAAGGAGTCGGCGTGGTGGAAGTAGGACGCCCCAGGGGTTTCGGTGACCGGAACCTTGCCTGCGTTGGTTAGATCCGGGTCAATGGCGTCTCCTGTCGCGGCGCCGCCCATGCCGAGCATGCCGTTCTCGGTGTGCAGCACCACCTCGGCGGCGGGGTCGAGGTAGTCGGCGACCATCGTGGGCTGGCCGATGCCGAGATTGACGTACGACCCAGGTGCGATGTCGCGGGCGATCATCGCGGCGATCTCCCGGCGGTCCAACGGGCCACGGTTGAGATGCTCGACACGACGCCGTGTTCTTGCATCGAGCGTTCCCGTCACGAGGCGGCCTCGGTGCGGGCGGCGGGAATTGACGACAGGTCGAGGATGCGGTCGACGAAGATACCCGGCGTCACGACTGTCTCGGGGTCGATGCCTCCGGTCTCGACGACGCGGGAGACCTCAACGACGGTCAGCGTGGCGGCGGTCGCCATCACCGGCCCGAAGTTGCGAGCGGTCTTGCGGTACAAGAGGTTTCCGGCCCGGTCGGCGAGGTGTGCTGCGATGAGTGCGACGTCGCCGCGGATCGGATACTCCAGCACGTAGTCGCGGCCGTCGATCGTGCGGATCTCCTTGCCCGCGGCGAGCGGGGTGCCGACACCGGTCGGGCAGAAGAACGCGCCGATGCCCGCGCCTGCCGCTCTGATCCGCTCGGCCAGGTTGCCCTGCGGGACCACTTCGAGGTCGACCATGCCGTCCCGGTAGAGCCTGTCGAACACGTACGAATCGGCCTGTCGGGGGAAGGAACAGATGACCTTCGCGACCCGACCGGCAGCCAGCAGCGCGGCCAGGCCGGTGTCGCCGTTGCCCGCGTTGTTGCTGACGATGGTGAGCTCGGCGGCGCCCTGTTCGATGATCGCATCGATGAGCGTGGTGGGCATGCCCGCCATGCCGAACCCGCCGACGAGAATTGTGGCGCCGTCGGCGATTCCGGCGACGGCTTCGTGGGCGGCGGCGCAGACGGCGGTCCGGCTCATGACGACGCCCGATCGTGCTCGTCGAACTCGGACAATACCTCGGCGGCGATGCGAAACGCGGAGTTTGCGTCGGGGACGCCGCAGTAGATGGCAGTCTGCATCAGCAGCTCCTTGATCTCGTCGTTGCTCAAACCGTTCCGGCGGGCCGCTCGCAGATGCATCGCCAGTTCCTCGCGGTGACCGCGCGCGACCAGCGCCGTCAGGGTGATCATCGAGCGGCTGCGGAGGTCTAGACCTGGGCGGGTCCAGATGGTTCCCCAGGCGTACTGGGTGATCAGGTGCTGGAAATCGGCGGTCATGTCGGTGGTACCGGCGATTGCCCGGTCGACGTGCCCGTTGCCGAGCACCTGGCGCCGTATCGCCATTCCCGCGCGACACACATCCTCGACGGTCCTAGTCGCAGGCTGCGGAATACCCACCTGCTCTGCGATGAGGCCGGCGACCCGGTCCGGGGCTTCGGCGGGTGCCAGGTGGCCGACACCGTCGAGCACTACGAGGTCACCGTCCTGGACACCGGAGGCGATGCGCCGCAATGACTCCGGCGGTGTGGGCACGTCGGCGCTGCCTGCCACGGCCAGGACGGGAGTGACGATCTCGCGCAATCGGTCGGAGACGTCGAATGCCGCGAGGGCCTCGCAGGCCTGCGCATAGGACTCCGGATCGGTGTGGCTGAGGGTGTCCAGCAGCGCCGCGCCGACACCTGGTTGCCGGTCGACGAAGCCCGGCGCGAACCACCGCTGGGCCGCGCCCGAGAGTAAGGTTTCGACGCCCTCGGCGCGGACGGTGGCGGCGCGCTCGAGCCAGCCA
Organism: Mycolicibacterium rufum; assembly: GCF_022374875.2. The sequence continues at coordinate 18,546 of NZ_CP103313.1, read as the reverse complement.
GCTGGGGTGCCGATCAACGCACCGGTGCCCAGTAGGGTCGCCGAGTCCACCCGTTGCGGCGCGTCGAGCATCAGCTGCAGACCGACACAGCCACCGAGCGAATCACCGGCGTAGTGGAAGGTCTCGGCGTGCATGTCGTCGGCGAGTGCCAGCACGGCGACCGCGAGTTCGGCGATCGTGAAGGGCTCGCCAGGACCGCCTCGACCGTGACCGGGTAGGTCCCACCCGACGACGCGGGCGTGCGCACTCAGCCATCCAGCCGCAGCGCTCCACAGCGTGGCTGCCGAGGTACCCAGTGAAGGCCCCAGCACGAGGACAGGCGCACCGTCGGGTCCGCCGAAGTCGATTGTGGCCAAGGCCGGAATGGTCATGACGCAGACTTGATGAAGCGGCGGGCCCGACTCAAGGTCGAATCGATCAGCCGATCGGCGGCACCGGTGTAGTCGGGCCGTGCTGGGCTACCGGTCAACTCGGTCATTGCACGTTGTTCGGTGAGCAGCCCGCCCGCGTCGGCCAGGTTCGCGGCCGCCCGCGCCGTGTCCACCTGCAACCCGGAGAGCAGTTCGGAGGCCTGGATGGCCGCCACGACGGTGTGGCGGGCGAGCGTGCGCAGTGTGGCCCATTCGGCGTGCCACGCGCCGTCGGAGCGCTCGTCGACACTCGCTCCTGCGGCCAGGTGCAGGGTGGCGCCCAAGGTGCCCGCGGTGAGCGCGGTGCGCCGGATCAACACAGAGCGGACGGGATTGTTCTTGTGCGGCATCGTCGATGAGCCGCCACCAGTCCCCTCGGCCAGCTCGCCGACCTCGGGCCGGCTACCGGTCGCGATGTCGGCGGCGATGTGCCCCCAGGCGTCGCAGCAGCTCACCAACGCATCCCCGATGCGGGTGATCGCCGAGCGGGTGGTGTGCCAGGGCGGAGCCGGCGCCAGCCGCAGTGCGCCGGCGAGCGCGTCGCTCAACGCGATGGCGCCGTCCACCGAACCGGTCAATTCGGTAGCCGCCGCCAGCGTTCCCACCGCGCCACCGACCTGCACCGGCAGCGAGGGCAGCAGCCCGGTCAGCGGTTCGGCGGCGTCCAGTATGCCGGTAAGCCAACGTGCCATCTTGGCGCCGAAGGTGCTTGGTAGGGCGGCCTGGGTCAGGGTACGCGCGAGTGTTGGTGTGCTCCGGTGCCTCTCAGCGAGCTCGGACAGCGCCCGGACTTGGACGGTGAACTCGTCGCCGATGCGCATGAGGACATCACGGGCGCAGATGACGAGCGCTGTGTCGACGACGTCCTGACTGGTTAGCCCGCGGTGTAACCAGCGGGCTGTCGCCGCCGTTGAGCGCTCACGCAACAACGTGACCAGAGCGCTGACGGGGCTGCCGTCGGTGGCGGCGCGGCGGGCGATCGACTCGGTGTCGGCGTCGGCGATGAGGTCTGCCAAGCTGGCACGCGCCTCTTGCGGTGCGATACCGGCGTCGACGAGGCTGTCCAGCCACGCCCGTTCCACGGCCACCATGGCCTCGAGGAATGCGGGGCCGCTCATCAGGTCGCCTGCGAGGTCGTCGCCCGGCCAGAAGAGGTCAGTCATCGCTGGTGTCCCGCGTAGCGCAGGAAGACCGTCTCGGGTTTGCCTGGCGCGTCCTGCAATTGGATGTCGAAGCGTAGTCCGGCGCCCTCGCGGGTGGCGATGAGCGTGTCGCGACGCTCGGGCGGCAGGGACGCCAGCAGTGGATCGCCGGCCAGCTGCCCCCCGGGCACGTAGGCGCGGGTGAACAGCCGGTTGAGCAGCCCGCGGGCGAACACGGTGATCAGAAAGAACGGTGCCGCACCGGGATCGCAGGGACCTGGGATGACGGTGGAAAAGTTGTACCGTCCGCCATCGTCGGTGCCGGCGCGGCCCCACCCAGTGAAGGTCCAGCCGTCCCGGTGTAGCGAGCCGGTGGACGTGGGGATGGTGCCGTCGGCGTTTGCCTGCCAGATCTCAAGTAGGGCGTCGGGAACAGGCTGGCCGTCACCATCGAGGACCAAGCCGGAAAGCTGGACGGCACCCGGTGAGCCGGCCGGAACCAGCTGGTCGCACCGGTCGAACGGGAGTGCGTAACCGAAAAAGGGTCCGACGGTCTGCCCCGGGGTGGCGGTGAGCAGGGTATTCATCAGTGTTCGCTTCCGCGGTGGGGATCCTCGGTCGGAGTGCGCGTCGCGCCGGTGAGGATGATGTCCCACCGGTATCCGGTGGCCCATTCGTGGGTGGTGACGTCGTGGTCGTAGTTGGCAATCAGTCGGTCTCGGGCCTTTCGGTCGGTGATCGACTGATAGATCGGGTCCAGCGCGAACAACGGGTCGCCGGGGAAGTACATCTGGGTGATCAGCCGTTGCGTGAATTCCGTTCCGAACACCGAGAAGTGGATGTGGGCTGGGCGCCAAGCGTTGCGGTGGTTCCTCCACGGATACGGCCCTGGCTTGATCGTGGTGAAGCGGTAGCTTCCGTCGTCATCGGTCAGGCAGCGGCCGACGCCGGTGAAGTTGGGGTCGATCGCGGACGGGTGCTGATCACGCTTGTGGATGTAGCGACCGCCGGCGTTGGCCTGCCAGATCTCGACGAGTTGACGTCGCACCGGCCGTCCGTCGCCGTCGACCACCCGGCCGGTCACCACTATCCGTTCGCCGATGGGTTCGCCTGAGTGCTGGATGGTGAGGTCCGATTCAAGCGGATGCACGTCGCGTTCGGAAAAGCAGGGCGTCCACAGCTCGACGCCCTCCGGGTCAGCGTGGTGTAGGTCCTTCGTGGGATGACGCAGCAGGCTGCTGCGGTAGGGCGCGTAGCCGAGCCGCGGCTGCGTCTCCTCGATGCCAGCGCGCTGATACTCGGACTCGATCGCCTCGATCTCCGCGCTGATCGCCTGCTGCCTCGGCAACCCGCCGTCGGGATCGGGGTCGATCACTGCTGTCATAGCCTTGACACTATTGGCTCCTCGGCGACTGACCTACGCTAGATTACCACTGAGCGGAAAGGATCCGTGAGTGGCGGGAAATACCTCAACGCCCGGCACCAGCGTCGCTTCTCGTTTGCTGCGCATGGTCGCCGCCTTCGATGAGTGGCACCGGACACTGACGCTGTCCGAACTGGCGGGTAGGGCCAGCCTGCCGATGGCCACGGCCCACCGGCTGGCTGCCGAACTGGTTGCGGGCGGGGCGTTGCAGCGCCGCATGGACGGTCGTTTCGAGGTCGGCCGACTGATGTGGAGCGCTGGGCTGCTCGCCCCGGTCGGAGGCGGATTACGGCAGGTCGCAGAGCCGTTCTTGCACGATGTCTACGCGGCAACGCTCGCCACCGTGCACCTCGCGGTACGCGACGGCAACGAAGTATTGTACCTCGAGCGGATGATGGGTAGGGCATCCGTGCCGATCGTTAGCACCGTCGGCAGCAGGTTGCCGATGCACTGCACCGGCGTCGGCAAGGTGCTGTTGGCGCACGCGCCACGCGAAGTCCAGGATCAGGTGTTTGCCAATCTGACTCCGATTACTCCCTACACAATCACCCAGCCTGCGGTGCTGTCCCGACAGTTGGAGGGGGTGCGGCGCGAGGGGTTGGCTACCACCGTGGAAGAGATGTCGCTAGGCGCCTGTTCACTGGCCGTGCCGATCGTCCGGCAGTCCGACGACGCTGTGGTGGCCGCGATCGCCGTCGTAGTTCCGTCCTTGAAGCGAGGTCGCCAGCGACTGCTCGGCGCCCTGCAGGTGGCTGCCCGCGGCATCGTCCGGCTGCTGTGACCCACGGGCCGCCGCAGCAGCGATCGCTGTGCTGTCGGGCGGCTTCTGACAAAACGCGACACCGTCGCTAGCCGTCGAAAAAGTGGTGACTGCCATGACATCTGGCGCGAATCGGAGTCCGCGCCGCGGTGGAGGGATAGACGCGACCGATCCCCCAGTTGAAGCTGAGAAAGCATCAGCAAAGGGTCCGCCGTTCAACGATCAGCGGCGGAATCCATCCTGCCCACCTCGCACTCTCACCTCGCGAATCGTCACTTGAGGAATTGTCAATACCTGTGGATCGGGGTGTTTCAGGCGACCTCCGTTCCGGCGTCCTGATCGTCGTCTGAGGGCGGTGTTGGTGGGGTGATGTCGGTGGGGCGTTCGAGCAGTTTGCCTTTGTGGAAGACCGCGCCGGCGCGGACCAGGGCGACCAGGTGCGGGGCGTTGACGGCGCGCCAGCGGGCCGAGGCGGCGTCGATCAGCTTGTAGGCCATCGCTAGTCCGGCCGTTCGCGATCCCGGGCCTTTTGTCACCTTGGTCCGAAGTCGCACTGTGGCGAAGGTGCTTTCGATCGGGTTCGTCGTGCGCAGGTGGATCCAATGTTCGGCCGGGTACTTGAAGAACTCCAGCAGCACATCGAGGTCGTCGGTGATCTTGGCGACCGCCTTGGGGTACTTGGCGCCGAAATCGACCTCGAAGGCCTTGACCGCGAGCTGGGCCTTGTCGATATCCTCGGCGTTGTAGATCTCCTTGAGTGCCGCCAGGGCCGACGGGTGTGCTGATTTCGGCAGTGCGGCAAGAACATTGGCTTGCTTGTGGAACCAGCAGCGCTGCTCTTTGGTGGCCGGGAACACCTCACGGACCGCTTTCCAGAACCCGAGTGCACCGTCACCGACGGCGAGCACGGGGGCGGTCATGCCGCGCCGTTTGCAGTCGCGCAGCAGATCGGCCCACGACTCGGCCGATTCACGGTAGCCGTCGCTGATCGCCACCAGCTCCTTGCGGCCGTCAGCGCGCACACCGAGCATCACCAGCAGACACAGCTTTTCCTGGTCCAGGCGGACCTTGAGGGGGATGCCGTCGACCCACAGGTAGACATAGTCGCTGCCCGACAGATCGCGACGACCGAACGCGGCGGCCTCATCTTGCCACTGCGACGTGAGCCGGGTGATCGTCGATGCCGACAACCCGGCACCGGAGCCGAGGAACTGCTCCAGGGCCGGGGTGAAATCGCTGCTCGACAACCCGTGCAGGTACAACAGCGGCAACACCTCGGACATCTGCGGGGACTTGCGCGCCCAGGCCGGCAGGATCGCCGAGGAGAACCGCTTGCGTTCACCAGTGTCGGGATCGACACGTTTGTCGTTGACCCGCGGGGCCCTCACCTGCACCGCACCGGCTGCGGTCAGCACCTCGCGCGGCTGGTGATAGCCGTTGCGGACCACCAATCGGTGGCCGTTGTCATCGCGCTGGTCAGCGAACTGCGCCACGTAGGCGGCGACCTCGGCCTGCAACGCCGCGGCCAGCATCTGCCGAGCGCCATCACGGACAATCTCATCCAACAACGACCGACCAGCACCACTGTCGGTGTTGTCGTTGGCCTCCGCGCCGTCGTGAACTACGGTGAGCATGGGCGTACCTTCCCAACCAGCGCGCCAACGCCGGTCTTGATCGAATACCTGATTCCGTGATGATCATCCTCGGGAAGGTGCGCTCATTTTCACGCCCCCACGCCGAGGCTCATCCACAGGTTCTGATCATTCCTCTCACTAAGCCTGATTCCACCGACCGACGGTGTGGTGGCCGGTTGAGCTGATGGTCTTGATCCGGGCTGGTGGTGGGCATGACGAGGCCGCTGGTCTGTCCAGCTTTTCCTGTCGGGTTCCTGGTTGTCGGGTCGGGTGGTCGGTGGTTCAGGCGCTGGATCGGTGGCCGATGGTGTTGTGCCACAGGGTCATCCATGCTGGTTCGGCGGGCCAGTGCCGGGGTAGGTGCAGGATCGGTCGTCGTTGGGGTCGGGCCAGACGAGCCGGGATATTGACCAGGTGACGGCGCAGGGTCGCCCCGCGCGCGGTGCGGTGACGGGTCCCGGCCAGGGTCGCGGTGGCGCGCAGCAGATTGTGGGCGATCGCGGCGCAGACGGCCCAGGCACTGTTGGCGCCGAAGCGCCCGGAGGGAATGTGGGCCAAGGGGCCGTCGATGAGGTCGGCGAAGGTGGTTTCGATGATGGCGTGGCGGCGGTGGGTGATGTCGGCGTCGGTGGCCGACTCGGTGGTGTTGGTGAAAAACGGGTGATACCGCCAGATCGGGAACAGCCCGTCTTGGGGTTGGTTGGCGTCTTTGACCCGGCGCACGATCAGCCGGGCGGTGACCGCCTCATAGGTGCCGGTTTTGGCCATGGTGTAGACGGCTTCAGCGACTTCGGCATCAGAGATCCAGGCCCCGGTCTCGCGATCGAGCACCGCACCCGGGTATTTCACCGGGGTCCAGGCGTTCTCGGGAATGCTGTCGATGGCGCGTTGCACCGCGGCGTTGCGGGTCAGCACCAGCGAGAACACCGCCCCGTAGCGGCGGCATACCCGGATCACCGCCCGCGATCCATAGGCGCTGTCACCGCGCACGATGATCTGCCCGGTGACGCCGGCCGCACGCGCAGTCTGCAGGGCTTGGGCGAGCATGCGGGCGGCCCCTTTACCGGAGTTGGCCTTGCCCGCACGCAGTCGGATGCCGGTGATCACCGGTGCGGCGGTGTCGGTGCTCAAGGTGGTGACCAGCGGGGACAGCCCTTTGCGCAGAACCTGCTTGCCAGCGATCTTGGTGTGTCCGTAGGAGGCGCCCTGCTTGGCATGTCCGTGCACCGGGCGCAGCAGGGAGTCGATGTCGAGGTAGGCACGCACATCGGCTCCGGGCAGCAGGTCCACTCGCTCGCACAGACCGGCCAGATGCTCGGCCAGTACCGAGTCGAGTTGGCGGGCGTGACCGAAGGTGAACTCGCGCAACAGGGTTCCCACGGTGGAGGGGGCATACACCCGGTTGAAGAGGGTTTTCATGCCGCCGGCTCGGACCACGTCGACATCGTCGATGTAGTCCGCGCCGGCGCACATGCTCGCGATCAGAGTGGCCAGTTTCGGTGCTGGTTTAGCCTCGATCCACTGATGAATTGGGGTAGGTGTGCCTCGCTGGGCTGTTGAGGGCTGGTCCTGGTCGCGGGCAGGGGGTATCTGCTGGTCTGTCCAGCTGTTCCTGTGCGCTCCGGTCGGGCCTTTCGGCATATGGTCAGGTGGTGGCGATTTCTGGTGGGCTGTAGCCGATGGTGTTGCGCCACAACGTGAGCCAGTGCTCTGTCCAGGGCCAGTGCGCTGGTAGGTGCAGGATAGGTTGGCGTTGCGGACGGGCCAGGCGGGCCGGGATAGTGATTATCTTGCGGCGCAGTGTCGCCCCGCGGGCGACCGCGTGGGCACCTCCGGCCAGGACGCCGACGGCGCGCAGCAGGTTGTGGGCGATCGCGGCGCACAGGATCCAGGCCGAGTTCGCGCCGAACCGCCCCGAGGGCATGTGCGCCAAAGGTCCGTCGATGAGGTCGGCGAACACGGTTTCGATGATGGCGTGGCGGCGATGAGTGATGTCAGCGGCGTCGACGGGTTCGTCGGAATTGGTGAAGAACGGGTGGTACCGCCACACCGGAAACAGCGCATCGAGGAACCGCGCGTCTTTGACCCGGCGCACGACCAACCGGGCGGTCACCGGAGTCTTGGTGGAACCGAAGGCTGTGTAGGTGGTTTCGGCGACTTCGGCATCGGAGATCCAGGCGCCGGTGTCGGGGTCACGCACAGCACCGGGATAGTTCACCGGGGTCCACGCGGTCTCGGGAATTGCGTCAATGGCGGCGGCAACTGCTGCGGTCTTGGTAGCACCAGCGAGAACCGGACACCTGCTCGGTGGCAGGCGGTGACCACGGTGCTATTGCCGTAGGCCGAATCGCCACGCACCAGGATCTGCCCGGTGACCCCGGCAGCACGGGCGGTAGCGGCCGCTTGAGCGATCATGCGGGCTGCGCCCTTGCCGGAGTTGGCCTTGCCCGCCCGCAACCTCGCCCCGGCGATCACCGGCGCACCGTGGTCGGTGCTGATCGTGGTGATCAACGGTGAGAGGCCTTTGCGCAGGATCTGCCTGCCGGCGATCTTGGTGTGTCCGTAGCTGGCGCCCTGCTTGGCGTGCCCGTAGACCGGGCGTAGTAGTGAGTCGATGTCGATGAACGCCCGTCCGTCGGCGCCGGGCAACAGATCGACACGCCCGCACAGCGCGGCCAGGTGTTCGCGCAGGACAGATTCGAGCTGGCGGGCATGCCCGAAGGTGAACTCCCGCAATAAGGTTCCGATCGTCGACGGGGCGTACACACCACCGAAGAGGGTCTTCATCCCACCCGAGCGCACAACGTCTAGGTCATCAATGCTGTCCGCGCCGGCGCACATCCCGGCGATCAGCGTGGTCAGCTTCGGTGACGGATGGGCCGCGGCCGAACGGATCCGCTCACAGGTGAACCGGATCTTGTCGGCCAATAGCTGCGACAGACCGGTCTGGTCGGCCAGGGTCATCACCGGCACCAGCCCGGCGCACGACACGAGATGTGCATCATCGAAGACCGCCGACGACACGGCGAACCTATGGGACACTTGCACCGGAAGCGCCTTTCTGAACGTGGGCTGATCGAAGTGTGGTAACTCCAATCATCCCAGCTCAAAGGGCACTTTCCTTACATCAACACCCTCCGAACAGGCGATTCATCGGTGGATCGAGGGTTAGCCGCCCCGGACTTGACCCGAGACGACCTGATGTGAATTGTGTTGTCCAACAACCGTGTCAGGCCAGCTTGCTCGGCCAGGGCCATCACCGGGACCAGCCCGGCGCACGACACGAGGTTGTCCTCGTCGAACACCGCGGAGTCGGGACCGAACGTGTGGGACACTCGCACTGGAAGTGCCTTTCTTGTGCTGGTCGGATTGTTGCGTAGAGAACACCAATCTTTCCAGCTCAGAGGGCACTTTCCTCATTCCGACACCCCAACAACCAGCCCATTCATCGGTGGATCAAGGCTTAGCAGCGTCGTCAGCACAGATGGGCAACCGCCGGCGTCGGCGAAATCCATTGCGGGCAGCCATCATCAGCGCACTCGGGCAAGCTAACGTCCCGCAAACGACGGCGCAGCTCTGCCGAGCACTTCCCGACCTGCCCTTGGCCGGGGGAGGTGACCGCCGCTACCCCGCAGTCCACGAACACGTCTACCGGCAGCTCGTCGGCCTGGAACGAACCGGCGATGTTGTCCGGGAATCAACAGCAGGAAGACATGTTCTCTGGGCACTGCCCGCAGCCAAAACCATTGTCCGCCAACAGCACCGCGACAACACGTCAGCGGCGCCCACCACCGCCGGGCGAATGAACCGCCCGGCATCTTAACGGGGGATCACTGGACGCGATGGACACCTCAGCAATCAGCACGGCCCGCGAGAACAAGCCCTCCGGACCACCCGCGACAACCATGCCGGACACCATCACCGTCCGAAAATCCACGCCAGGGTCGACAATCCTGACCTACGGCCGGGTGGGCATCGATCGCTGCCGCGCCGTCATTACCCACGACGGCTACGGCGCCACACTGCGCATCCAGCTCAACTATCACGCGCTGAATTGCGAGCAGATCGAGGCCGTAGAAACCGCCATCGCCGACATCACCCGCGCGATGGTGTCTCAGGCCGCTACGCTGCGCGCCGCACACCGACCCCTGTTCGACATCGCCGCCCTCGCCGGCGTCCAGAGTCGCCCGCAATGACACGGCGGCGGGACGCGCGTCCGATCACTGCCTGCTTGCACACCAGTCACAGAAGTATCACAAAGCTTCGGCGTGTCGAGGTTACTGTAACGACGCATCCTGGCAGAGTGCGACGCATGGCACGGCCAAGCAAAGGTCCCCGCGGCGCGCACATGTGTCTCCCGCGCCCCGAAGTCTCTCGCAAGCTCGACGAGCTGGTCGCCAAGTCCGCAGTCTCGTCCGTCTCGCAATACGTCGCCGACGTGCTCGCCCTCCACGTCGGCCTCCCCGAACACGTCCGCGAACTCAACCGCCAGACTCTGGTAGCCACCGAGCCGCGGGTCGTGGCACGCCGCTACGAGCGACTCATGGTGCGCCCGCATTCCCAAGTCTCCGAACGACTTCGGCGACTACAGCAAGACAGCGGCGTCACGTCGATCTCGCAGTACCTTGCCGACTTCCTAGCCCTGCACGTCGGCCTGCCCGAACACGTCCGCGAACTCGATCGCCAGGAGGTGCTGCCGCTGCAGACCAGCGCATAGGACGCGATGCCGACGAGGGACTAACCACCCCGACTCAGCTTCCGCCCTATTGACATCTGAATAACGCGCGGCAGCCCCCAGAAACGGCGAAACCCCCGGAGTACCAGTCCGAGGGTGAACGCCATCTGAAGTTGTCCGGGAACCACTCCGGGTACTGCTGCCGCTCTTAACTAGGGAGCTGTCGTGGAAGACACCTCTCACGGTAGCGCACGTCCACTTGTAGCACCAATCGTTGCGCCCCGTGTTCACAATTTTTCTGGCCCAGGCCGCGCACCCCGCGCCTACCGAGGATGCACGGTCACCCGGCCGCGCCGCGGCACCGCCCGCACCAGATCACGCCGTCGACTCACCACGCCGGTCGCGCCGGCACACCTGCTGCGCCAGCTCGTCGACGAAGCCAACGGACGAGCTCCCGCGGCCATTCACCTCGACCTCGGTGACGACGCCTACGCCGGAGTCGCCTGCTGGCTTGCCGGCGAGCAGCGCTGGGCGCGGGTCGCGGTTCCGGTGGCCTACTACAGCCACTACGACACGAAGGTGCGCCCGGTGATGCCGGGCAACCCGATCTCGCTGCGCGCCCTCGTGCGCGTTGCCGAGGCCCGCGCCCGCTACGCCGACTGGGGAACAGGACGCAACAGTCGACCCACCAACGAACGCCTCGCCGCTGACACCGGTTACTCCGTACGCACCGTCCAACGTGCCGACACAGCGCTGCGACTGCTCGGACTGGCCACCGAGGTTCTCCGGGGCCGGCAGCGCACCCGCACCGAACGGTTCGCCTCCTGGCGCGTCGGGGATCGCCACCGCGGCTGGGCATCGGTCTGGGCACTGCACGACGTGCGGATTACCTTGCTGTCACCCCACCCCCATAAGGGGTCTCTTTTAGATTCTCTTCTCCCCTTTTCGAGTAGAAAAGTTATATCCGGCGGGGCCGGGGGCCATTCGGCCCACACCAAAAGCGGCGCTTCGCGCCCAGCATCGACCAGACGAGCCCGGCGGGGCCGTTCGCCGGGCGCGGCACCGCCACGGGAAGCGTACTTACTGGCCTGTGCGTGGCTACGTGACAGCCGAACGCCGCGCTGGGCACGTCGGCACTCACCGCGCGGCTGGGCACCCGCCCTGGCGGCGCTGGCAGCTCACCGGTGGACCGGTGACGACATCAACCAGCTGCTCACCGACTGGCAGGGCGCCGGTGGACACTGGCTTCCCGCCCACCCCCACAAACCCATCGGACTCGTACGCTCGATCATCAGCTGGCACCTGGCCCACAACAGTCTTGACGATCGCCCGGCGGCCGCGGAAACCGCGCGTATCGACGCCGAGCGCCAGCAGCGCGCCCAGCAACGAGCGGCGATGCAGGCCGAACTCGCCGAAAGCCGGCGGGCCCGAGAGGCTGGCCGGCGCGCCCGCGGAGGTCCGGGGCACACGCAAGCCTTCGCCGAGCTCGCTCGCGTCCGGCGGCGCAGTGCCGACCGCCGCGCAGCGGCAGCAGCCGAGGACGCGGCCCGGCGCGAGGCCGCCGTCCGCGCCGCGCGAGGCCTACCCGCGGAGCCGGAGTGATCGGCTCGTCGGGCGCTTACCCTGCTGCGGTGCTGGCCTCGGTGAGCTGCTCGGCGGCCGAAAGAATCCAGTTGACAGTGGTGTGGTGGACCTCGTGACGGCGACCGATGGTGCTCGGCGGGGTGCCTGCCGCGCTGTCGGCCAGAATCTTGGCAATCAGGTCGGGATCTTTGGTCGTGATGCCGTCGCGAACCAGCGACTCGGCGACCGGTTGCCAACGCTCAACAGACACAGCGCATTCGGTGTCTGAGTCCGGTTCCGCAGGCCGCGACGAGGTATCCAGCTGCGGCACAGAATCCCTAGCTGGAACCACGCTCAACGCGCGCTCCGGCCGCCGCGGGGCCCCTGCCGCGCCGTCGGTGGCCAGCGCCGCGCTTTCCGGCGGCCCCTCTAAATGCGATGTGTCCGGGACCGCATTCCTGACGCGCGCAGGGCTGTCGGATGCGTGCTCGGTGAGGCTCTCAATGGGCTGTGGCACCGAACTGGGCGATGGCACCGAAGGCCGTGGCGGCACCTGCTGCGCCCGGTCCTCGCCCGCCGTAACCGGCTGGGCCTGCCGGGGGCCGGCCTTCACGGCCGCGGTCGTCGTCGTGGCCGACGCCGTAGCCAATTGCTCGCGGCCGTGGGCAAATGCGTTGGGCCGCTTGGGTCTAGTGAGTGACAGCAGGCACAGAGTCGCGTGCGCGATAGCGACGTCGATCACCGCCGGCCAGATCCACGACATGGACTCGCGAATACCCAGCATCACTGCGAAGGAGCGCAAAGCGTCGAACGAGAGCGCAAAGCGTCGAACGAGAGCGCAAACGAGCCCAGTGCCAATGCTGCCGTGAGCGCGAGCGCTACCCAATACACCCAGCCGACGGAACGGGCTCGCACCAGCCAAGTTGCCGAATGAGTCGCTGCCAGAAGAACTATCGGCGGTACCAAAGCTGCAAGTGCGGCCAGCCATCGTGTTTCGGACGGGGCGATGAGCAGCGCGTGTCCAACATTGCCGGCCAACGACATCGAGGCCGCAAGAATCAACCACCCCATGAAGAAGGTGCCGGCGCGGCGACGGTCGCCTTCTGCTGGGGCACCGCCAACCGGAGGCCGCTCAGGCGCGTATTGGTCCTGGAGACTCATGCATCGAGCCTATGGGCGCCGCCGATGCGCCTCGTGCACAATTTATCGCTTAGCTGGCACCACACAGCTCATCGAGCCGTGCGGACGCGGCCGTAGCTGCCACACCATCGGCCTGCGTGTACGTGCGATTGCGCAGCAACTCGATTTCAGTACGCCGCTCCGCGACATACTGCCGCGCGACGGATGCAGTAGTGGCTGGCTCGGCTGAAATCTGCGGCTCAAACAGGTCAAGGCCTTGGCGATCGCAGCGGTCCGATTCCCGATGTAGGTGTCGATATTCGGCGTCGACCAATCCCAGCCCGGAGGCAGCTGAGGGATAGCCGTCAGGGCGGCCTTAGTGGAAGGCCACGCCTCGCACGTCGAGCTGGTCTCGGTGGCGTTGCCCTGTGCTGGGGCATTCTGGGCAGCTGTCGGAGCGGGGCTAGCGGGTGCTGCGGTGTCGGAGCCGCGGCTCAGTAGGACAGCTGCGATTACCGAGGTGGCGATGATGATGGCCGCGACGATGATGGCGACCGGAAGCCAGCGCCGCGACGGCTTGGCAGTCGGATAGTAGGGTGGCCACTGGGGTGGTGTCATAGGTAATATCACTACCTCTGTCAGGGGTGATGTTGCGCGTGGGGTTGCGCTAGCGGCTGCGCGTGCTCGGATAGCTGGCGTCTAGGGCGGCAGTGACGATTTCCGAACGCGTCGACTTTGGCCGCCCGGGGTGGCCCGCCAAGATGATGCTGTTCACCCAGTCCACAATGCGGCGCAGCGCTTCAACCTCACCCGCAATGGGCCGCATGTACACCGGCACAACAGGTTCCGCCTTCTGGACAGGTGCGCGCCTGACGAAAAAGCCAGGGGGCTGCGTGGCGTTCTCTTCGGGTCGGCGGGCAAGCACGAGTTCGGGGAGATCCGCGAGGTGGCTGCTCACTGCTTCCATGATGAGCTCGGTCTGTGGTGCCGACCCTGGCTGGTCGGCGACGGCCTTGAATCGCGCTGCCACGGAGTTGGCGACGCTGACCCGCGTCGGTGAGGCGACATGCATTAGCGGGTCGGTCCAATCAATCTCCAGCGCGGGCAGATCCCGCCGGGAGGGCGAGTGATCCACGTCGGCTGTCACCTCGGTCTCGGTGACGGCGGGCGCAGGCGCCGGCGCAGCCCGCGGCGGCGTCGCGCTGACAGTTACTGCCGGCTCCTCGGCGGGGGCCGGAGCAGCGGTCGACGAGCTGGGGAGCCTGTCATCTGCTGGGCCCGCATCAGCACTGACCGGGGCGGCCGGCTTCGGGTGACGGGGAGGGGGCGCTTGGCGCCCTGCCCGCTCTGCTTTGCGGTTGCGCAGGGATGCGATTCCGTCGGACATGGGTGTTCCTCTCCCCCGTTACTGTTGAGCCTTGAGCGCGAGGTCAAGGACGCTGCGCGCCACCTCGTGCATTTCTTCAACGAAACCAGCTGCCCGAGCGGGTATTTCGCCGGAACGACCAGGGGCGCATACCGCCATCGTGAGCTTGCGCCGCTTGAGGAAGGTGTGGCTGGAAACCACGGGGCCAACCGGGATGTCGAAGGTGTCGCTCAGCTTCTCCAGCTGGCGAAGTTCGGCTTCTGGGGCTGCTTCCACGCGGTTGATGACAAACAGCAGTGGATAGCCTCCCTGCAATTCCTTGGCCATGCTCTCGGTCGCCTTCAGAGCCCGGGTCTCAAGGTTGACCGGGACCACGATGACGTGTGCGGCCGCGACCGCCCCCATCGTGGAGCTCACTCCGCCCGGGTGTGTGTCGACCACCAGCGGTCGGCCTAGCGACTGCGACCACTTCTCCAGTGTCGAGGCCATCTGGTCAGCCGGTGGCTGGTGGATGGCGAAGTCGGGATGCGACGGAATGAGGTCAGCGCGCACTCCCCCGCCCGAGAGAGGGCGTGGCACGCGGCCAGCCTCCAGCGCGTCAAGAAGAGGTGCGGTGGCTCTTGTCTCATGGCGGTACCCCCACGCGCGGGTGGCCCCTCCCTCGTCCCAGTCCAAGTCGACGAGGACTCCGCCGAGCAGGAACGCCAACTCCTTGGCGAGTTCGGTCTTGCCCACTCCCCCCTTCCACGCCGCAACCGTGACGATTAGGCGGGGCAGGAGTTCCATCAGCGCCGGCGACGAGGCGACACCGAGCCGCTCTAGCGCGATGCCGGGCTGCTGCGCCTCAGCGCCGCCTGCCCGCCGCTTGCCGCTGACATTGCGTGTCGCAACACCTGCAGTGCTGTCTGGCATATCGCGCACCCCTTCTGTGCGTGTGTGCACCGCTGACAAGGTGCATATGTGCTGCGTTCGATATTAGTCGACCACGCTGTGTGTGCGTGCACAACTTGTATCGCGGCGCGCCGCACAGCCGATAGCACCCTGACTATTACCTGCCTGCGTGTCAGCATGTACCAGAGCCACTATCACAGCCAATAGCGCAAGACCGTGCCGCGTGCAATGTAATCCTTGATATTGGACGTGATGTTGTCGGCAGTGTTGTGCGCAATGTTGCAGGTGACATTAGCCCTGCTCGGAGGTGCAACATTACAAACTGCGGCCTGTAGTCGCTGCTGACCAACGGTAGCCGCTCGCAGCGCCAGGCATATGGCGGACGTGTCGAAAGCGCGTCAGCGGGCCCTACGCGGCGTTTTCCCAGGTGATCTTCAACCCCCACCGCCCGAGGCCGGGGGGCTCCGAAGGGGCCGGCGAACCACGTGATGCAGACCCAAGCATGCGCACATATGTTCGAGCACGCACCTAGAATGTGGAGCTGTGACGAGGCTACGGCGGACCCGGCGCGGGTATGCGGAACCCGGCCCGCCGCAGCATTGTCCTGGGGGGCATCCGCTCCGTGGGCCGCAGCTGGTGCTTGTAGGGACGCAGCAGTGCTCAACGTGCGCCAACCGGGGGATGGGCCCGCACCGCTCGTATACGTGTAGGAACTTGCGACAGGACGGTCTACGACCCGCCGGCCACCTCGGAGTGTGCCTTCATCGCTATGGATGGCCGCGAAGTTCCGAAGCGCTGAACAGGACCGGGCGCCGCCACAACGAGTCAGCGTGCACGGCTCACCGGCGCGAGCGGTGCACGGTGTAGTTCGTCCACGCAGGGAACTCGCACATGATGATCGGGTCGCGGCCGGCGCGCGTGCAGAGCACTTGGAGAACCCCGTCGCGGACGACCGCGGCGACGTCGGCGTCGGCGGGCAGGTAGCGGGTCGCTGAGACGATGGTGGTGTCATCGTCGGCCACGTCGACCTCGACACTGCCGGCTCCCGCGATCTGGCACTCGCGGTAGTAGTCGACGCTCATCTCCATCAAGCGGCTGGGGGCGACATCAAAAACGAGAATCTTCGGGCTGCGAATCTTCATGGTCACGTCGGGTTTCCTTCCCTCTGATGCACGACTTTCGTGCTGAGGGAACCCTAGAAAACGACAGTGCAGCGATTGAGTCGTCGCGGCCCTCACCTGCGCATTTAGTGGTTAGCTCGCGCGTCGGGTGGGTTTGGAGTTGTGCAGGAGAGCGTCAATCGTGGCCTGCGTCTTCGAGCCCCATCGCGGGTCGAGCGCACTGACGAAGGCGGCCCACAATGGCAGGGCCACGGTCGCTTTGAGCGTGTCGGCGCCGGTGCCGCGCGCGGCGGGGGAGCGGTAGGCAAAACTCCAGGCGACCGCGCGAGCCGCGTCGTCGACGATCCAGTACACCAGCTCGTCGGCGTCGACAGTTTGACGCGTGCCTGGCTGACCGGTCAGTACATCCATGCACCGATAGTGGAGAGAGTTCTCCGCGTCGAGGGTATAGGCGGCGCCGGGGGCATCGACTGCGGGAAATGCTTGGAACTGTGGCCGGGGGAGGGTCCGCCTTGCCGCAATCCTGGCGACCGCGCTCAGTTGCGCCAAGGCGTGCTCAATGCGGTGTTCTAGGCCCTCGTGGGGTGGCGGGCCGCCGACAGTGCGGATGCCTGGTTCGAGGTCCTCCAGGTCGGGCCATGAAGGTAGGGGTGTGGGGGAGTGCTGTGCGGAGTGGTTTAGCCTCGATCCACTGATGAATTGGGGTAGGTGTGCCTCGCTGGGCTGTTGAGGGCTGGTCCTGGTCGCGGGCAGGGGGTATCTGCTGGTCTGTCCAGCTGTTCCTGTGCGCTCCGGTCGGGCCTTTCGGCATATGGTCAGGTGGTGGCGATTTCTGGTGGGCTGTAGCCGATGGTGTTGCGCCACAACGTGAGCCAGTGCTCTGTCCAGGGCCAGTGCGCTGGTAGGTGCAGGATAGGTTGGCGTTGCGGACGGGCCAGGCGGGCCGGGATAGTGATTATCTTGCGGCGCAGTGTCGCCCCGCGGGCGACCGCGTGGGCACCTCCGGCCAGGACGCCGACGGCGCGCAGCAGGTTGTGGGCGATCGCGGCGCACAGGATCCAGGCCGAGTTCGCGCCGAACCGCCCCGAGGGCATGTGCGCCAAAGGTCCGTCGATGAGGTCGGCGAACACGGTTTCGATGATGGCGTGGCGGCGATGAGTGATGTCAGCGGCGTCGACGGGTTCGTCGGAATTGGTGAAGAACGGGTGGTACCGCCACACCGGAAACAGCGCATCGAGGAACCGCGCGTCTTTGACCCGGCGCACGACCAACCGGGCGGTCACCGGAGTCTTGGTGGAACCGAAGGCTGTGTAGGTGGTTTCGGCGACTTCGGCATCGGAGATCCAGGCGCCGGTGTCGGGGTCACGCACAGCACCGGGATAGTTCACCGGGGTCCACGCGGTCTCGGGAATTGCGTCAATGGCGGCGGCAACTGCTGCGGTCTTGGTAGCACCAGCGAGAACCGGACACCTGCTCGGTGGCAGGCGGTGACCACGGTGCTATTGCCGTAGGCCGAATCGCCACGCACCAGGATCTGCCCGGTGACCCCGGCAGCACGGGCGGTAGCGGCCGCTTGAGCGATCATGCCACGGCCGGGCTTGCCGGTGTGTGTTGTCGGAAATTCTGTGGGCGGGTGCGCTTGCGCGCCCGCTTGGTGAGTAACTCCCTACGGGAGAAAAAGAACCAACGCCGCCTGACGGCGGTAGGTGGAAATCATGCACAACTGGGCGCGTGACAGGACGGGGATCGCGGCGCGGCACCAGGTGGTACACCGAGGGTCGCCGGCCGATGCTGGGGGTGCCTGGTGAGCCGTGGCCACGTTGCGCCTCCACGGCCCACTGGGACACCCGTAGGACGCGCCAGGCAGCAGTCACCGTGCGTACGTCACAACCCACCCGGGACGCGATCGTCGCCCGTGTGACGGCGACGTGGCGGCCAGTAGCGTGATCGGCGTGCTCGGCCATCACCGCAGCGATCGACAACAGCGTGGCCGCGGTGATCGACACCCGTTCCTCGGCGCACAGCTGGCCCAAGGCCGCTGAGTGCGCCCAGTTGCGCAGACCGTCAAGCCAACCGGCGCGACTAGTCCACATCGGTGCACGCGGTGCGCACGCCCCGGCGCGCTGCACCCATTCGCGGCGTCGCTCGTTGGCCAGTGCGCGCACTACGTGCGGGCTGGGAGCGGTAGGAGCTACAGATGCGCCGAGCGACGTGGGCCACGCACGGCTCGCCCGACGTGATCGGGCAATGGAGAGGTCACGGTTTGCGCACCGATCGCGCGGCGAATCTGGTGCAGCTTCGAGGCGTGCGCTACCGTGAGAGCTGTCCGGCAAAGACAGTCCCTTCGGGGAGATGGGTGCGGACCCAGAACCGAGCTGCTAACTCGCTTCAAAACCTCGACAGGGCCTCGCTACGGCGAGGCCTTCGTCATGTCAGCGGGGT
>NZ_CP092428.2 GCF_022374875.2 Mycolicibacterium rufum | reverse complement strand
TTGCTCAGTGCGCAATCCCGGGCATACCGTGGATTCATGCAGAACCGAGGGTCAGAGCGATGACCGCCCCGGCGGCGAACCGTCCTTACGTCTTTGAGCTTGCGGCGCTCGCGCTCAATCCCGAGGTCGGCCAGGGCAACGCTCGCAAGACCGCTAGCGACAACGGTATCGACGATGCGGTGTTCGACCGGGCGGTCGGCGTTCTCCACCGGGTCAAAGACGGCGGAGAAGACATCGACGACTTCGTCCTGCGCGAGTACATACTCGACGGCTGGCTCCAGGGCTACGTCCCGCTCGGCGTGCAGGCGAGCGACTCGATGCTGACCACTTGGCGGTTGGCGCAACTGGCCCAAGACCACTACCAGAGGCTCCCATGAGGACCTCAGCTGCTGGGCGAGTGGCCGCCATCCTTGCTGCGGCCGGGCTGATGGTCACCGCCTGCTCGGCCTCCCTCGGTCCGATTGCGGTAAGCCGTGCCGACGACCCTGACCTGACTGCCACTGTTCTGCGGGTGGTCGACGGTGATACGGTCGACGTGGTCGATGATTCCCGAGGTCGATTGCGTATCAGGCTAATTGGAGTCGACAGCCCCGAGGTGCACAAGCCCGGCTACGGTATCGGCTGTTGGGGTCCCGAGGCAAGCGAGTTCGCCCGTTCCGCACTCACCGGCCAGCGCGTCGTGATCGTCACCGATCCCAGCCAGGACACCCACGACCGCTACGGAAGGACGCTGGCTTACGTGGAAAGGGCGGGAGGCTGGGACTTCTCGGTCGAGGCGGCCCGAGCGGGTGCGGCAAAGTCTTACGTTTACGGCCGGCGCCCAGCCACTCTGACACCGCAGATCCAGGCCGCGGAGGCCGAAGCGCAACGAGCGCAGCGCGGCCTCTGGGGACCGCCCTGCTACGGCCACACCGATGCAACGCCCGTGAAGTAGTTTCGACGACGCCTACGGGTTCGTTCAACTGGGCAGGCGGTCACTGCCCGTACGCATCGCACCACAGCAGCGACCCACCCTAGGTGGACACGCCTCCGGCGTGGCTGATAACGCCGTTGTTTTGCCTTCTGGCCCACTCATTTTGTGGCCGCGGCTTGGCCGCGGAAGGCCGTCGGCTCTCCCCCGCTGCGCTCCTCCGGGCCCTGCGGGCTCGCAGAACTTTTCCCACCCGTGTTCGCTGCGCTCACGGGAAAACTTCTGCGCCCGAGACCTTCCCGCTCACCTGCGCCACTGGCCACCAATTCGTTTTCGCCAGACGGCAAAAGAACGGGCGGCCCGACCCGGGGTGCCCGCGTTGACGAGGAAGGTCACCACACATGTCCATCACCACCGACACCACCGAGCAGGTCGCCGGGTCCGTCGTATACCTCGACCCGCACACGCTGGAGCTCGAAGACAACGTGCGCGACTTCGTCCATCTGGACAAGGAGTTCATCGACAGTCTGCGCGAGCTTGGCGTCATCGTTCCGATCCTGGCGGTACGCGACGCCACCGGCCGCATCTGCGTTCGCGAGGGGCAATGCCGCACCCTCGGTGCCCGCGAGGTCGGCTTGGAGAAGGTGCCGGTGTACGTGATGCCCACCGGAACGTCCGATGACGATGCCGCAACCGTCGAGCGGATCGTTCAGCAGATGGTCGCCAACGACCGGCGCGCAGCGTTGACCAACTCCCAACGTGCCCGCGGCATCCAGCAGATGCTCGACACCGGCATGTCTGCGACCAAGGTTGCCAAGAAGCTCTCGATGCGCCGCGACGAGGTCGCAGCCGCCGGGGCGGTGTCGAAATCGACGGCGGCGCTGGAAGCCGTCGACGGCGGTCTGCTCGACTTCACCCAGGCGCAAGCGCTCGCTGAGTTCGAGGGCGACGCCAACGCGGTTCAGCGGCTGATGGGCGCGGCCCGCTTCGGGGGAAGCAACTTCGCGCACACCCTGTCGAGCCTGCGCCTGGAGCGTGAGGTGGCCGCGCTGTTCGACGCGGCCGAGGCCGACTTCGCCGAACGTGGCTACACCGTCCTGGCCGACCGACCGCGGTGGACGGACACGTCGGCGATCGCCGAGGACTACCTGCGCACCAGCGAGGGTGAGGCGCTACCCGCCGACATCGAGAAGAAGCCCGAGCACTGGGTGGTGTACCTGGTCGAAGAGGACGGCCTGGTCGACAACGAGACCGGCGCCGCGGTCGACGAGTGCGACATCGACTGGGACACCCAGGACGATGAAGACGCCACACCCGCGGAGGGGTTGCGGCACGCCTCGACCGTGACCGAGAAGACGTTCGTCGTCCCCGAGTGGTACTGCCGGGACTATGAGGCGGCGGGTCTCACCATCACCCCGTCGCTGCAAGAGTCCGTGGCGCGGCGCGGTGCGCCACAGGTCGACGGCTCCGCAGCGGACAGCCCCGAGGCAATCGCCGAGCGTGCCGCCGCACAGCAGGAAGCCGAGCGTCGGGAACGGCGAAAGGTTTTGGTGCTCAACCGTCTCGGTGAGGCAGCCCAGTCCGTACGCCGTGACTACGTGACCAAGCTGTTGGCCCGCAAGACCGCACCCAAGGGTGCGGCGACGTTCGTCGCGCACTGCCTCACCCGCGACCCCTACATCCTGAGCCAGAACCACGGCTCCGGGCTGACCGCCGAGCTGCTCGGCGCGAAAGACGAACGAGGCGTGCGCGCCCTGGTCAACGACTTCTCCACCAACATCGACGCCCGCGCCCAGGTCATCAGCCTGGCCGTGGTCTTGGGCGCCCTGGAGGCCCGCACCGACAAGACGGCCTGGCGCAACGCGCGATCGGGAATCACCGGCACTGCATCCTTCATCGCCTCGACCGTCGGATCGGACGCGTACCTGCAATTCCTCATCGACAGCGGCTACCAGCCCAGCCAAATCGAAAAGGTCATCGTCGGACAGACCACCGCCGACGCGGTCTACGACGAAGCCAGCGCTCAGGACTGACCGACCGGAAGTGGTGGGGTCCCGCCGTGGGGCCCCACCACCCCACTCCCCCATCCCGACCGCATCACCCATGGACCCCGACCGGAGATGACTCGATGACCACCATCCAAGGCGAGCTGTTCAGCCCGCAGAATGCCGAACACGTTCCAAGCGAGGTGCTTTCGTGGGGTCTTGGTGCCGACTCCACCGCCATCCTGTTGCGCTGGCTCCTCGATCCGGCAAGCCGGGACTTCGATCTCGATCAACTCGTCGTCGTGGTGGCTCACACCGGCGACGAGTATCCGACGACGTTGCGCGACGCCGAAGAGATCGTCCTGCCGCTGCTGGTTCGCCACGGGGTGCGCCTGGTCCAGGCCGGGCGGACCCGACTCAACACCACCGCCGCGGGTGCGGGTGTCGCCATCTTCGATGACACCACCCACCCCACCCGGCTCTACGCCGATCACGGCTACGCACTGTCTGACGAGCTGCTCAGCGCGGCCACCGTCCCCCAGCTCGGCAGTCGCCGCTGCTCGCTGCGCGCCAAGGGTGCCGTGCTCGACCCGATCATCGACGGCCTCACCGCCGGGCGGCCGTTTCGCCACTACCTCGGCTTCGAAACCGGTGAGCTTCGCCGCGCCCAGCGCGATGAGGGGTACAACACCGCGACGCGACGCGGCGTCTACCCCTTGCTGGACTGGAAATGGTCACGCGAGGACGCCCTGGCCTTCCTGCACAAGACGACCGGTCGCGACTGGCTCAAATCGGCCTGCTCGTACTGCCTTATGTGGAATTCAGCGCCTACTGTCGAGAGATGAAAGAAGTTGCGTGGGAGCGCTTCCCTGACGTCGGTTCTCATGAGCAGGGTCGGCGGTGGCTGCAGTTCACAGCGAACATCGGGCGCGCCCCGAATACCGTGGACGCCTACGGTCGAGCGCTGCAGGACTACATAGCGTTCTGTGCTGCTTCAAATGCGGATCCGGTCACCGCGCGGGCCGATGTTGTAGCCGCCTGGATTGGGGACATGCGGCAACGGCCACACGCCCATGCCGGCCGAACTGGATTGTCGGACGCGACGGTGCAGCAGCGGGTGGTCGCGATCCGCGGCTTCTACGATTTCCTCGTCGAAGATCAACTCCGCGAGCGGAATCCCGTTCGTCGCGGCCAGTCGGGCCGCCGCGGCAAGCAACCGCGATACGGTCTGGTGCGGGTAGCGCAGAAAGCGCCGTGGATTCCCGACGTATTCGCTTGGGAGCGCATCCTGCTAGCCGGTCAAGCAGACACACTACGAAACCGTTTGATGCTCTGCTTGGCGTACGACGGTGCGTTGCGCCGCGAAGAATTGGTGTCTCTGCGTATCGGTGATCTTGAGCCAGCCTGGTCGTTGATCCACCTGCGGGCGGAAACCACTAAATCACAGCGCGCCAGAACGGTGGCGTTTGGCGCCACCTCGGCGCGGTTGCTGGTCGCCTACCTGCACCACCGCACCGAGGTATTCGGCAAGATCGACGGCAATCTGTTCCTCAGCACGTCCCGCCGCAACCACGGCGCTGGTGTCGGTCCGTCGGCGTGGTCCAAGACCGTCACAGCCATCGCTCAACGTGCACGGGTGCCCGAGTTGTCGACCCACACGTTGCGCCATCTCCGGCTGACCGACCTTGCGCGGGCGGGATGGGACATCGACGAGATAGCCCAATATGCAGGTCACCGAGACCTATCTACCACGCTGACCTACATTCACCTCTCCGGGCGCGAACTGGCCGCGAAGTTTCACGCCGCCTCTACCTCATTGCACGCCGACCAAGAGCGGCGATTGTCGGCGCTCGCCCGGATGCGTTGATGATGCTGACTGACAAGGAGATTGCGGTATTAGCCGACCTGTTCGACCGCGGCAGCCCACATCTCACCAACCCCACGGCCCGGGCGTTACACCGACTTGTTGACCCCCTGACACCATTACTGGTCAAGTGGCGGCCAGACATCGCCGGGCGGACCCGCAGCCGCCTGCTGAGACGGGTGCACCTTGAACAATGCCCGTACTGGGACTGGGACCAAGACGTATGGCGCGACTTGGCGAATGCAGAGCTAAGGTCAAGTTCGAAGCTGGCTGCGCCGATGGTGGCAATCGCCAATGTCGTCGCGGGCCACCGCACCCTGCACCGTGACATCAGGGTGTCCGTGCGCAGGACCGCCGGACTGGCTTTCGGCACGCCCGCCGTAGAGTCCGCGATCTCCCACATTCAAGACACGTTGCGAACGTGGGAGGTCTCCGAACACACCAGTGGTAGCCAGGTCGCCGCGGCGTTGAGCGATTTGATGCTGTGCAGCGGCACCGCCACCCTGGTCGATCTTACCGAGGACACCGTGTCCTCCCTCGCCGCCTTCTACGGCGGTGGAGCCCGCCGCACCGGGCTAATAAAAGTGACCCGCGTCTTGGCCCACGATGGCATCCTGCGCGCACCGGTGGCCCGCAACACCCGCCAGCGCGGACCACGACAAGAAACCCTCGACTCCGCACCCCCGAAGTGGGTGCACTGGGCGCTGCGGTGGCGCAACGTCACCACCATCGAGTCAGGCTCCCTGCGTGGCAGATTCGCCATCATTCTCATCGCCGGACGCTGGGCCGCCGACAAACACCCCGAAGCCCTCGAACCGCACCTGTGGACTCGCGACATCGCCGCCGAGTACGTCGCCGACACGCTCAACGCGACCCACGGCCAGTGGGCCGGCTGCAACCGCGACACCCGCAAGACCGGACAACCCCTGGGCGTAAAGGGGAAGGTTCAACGCATCGACGGCCTGCGCGCCTTCTTCCTCGATCTCATCGACTGGGAATGGATCACCCCGCGCTTCGACCCCCGCAAAGCTCTAGCGGGGCCGCTGTCGGTACGCGCACAAATGGGTCCCAACCCGCGCATCATCGACGACGTTTCCTGGGCCAAACTGATGGCCGCCGGACTAACCCTTGAGGCAGTCGACCTCAAGCGTTACGGCAGCGCCGCCGCCCGCGCCGCCAACTCCGAGCACCGCACCTACTACCCGATCGAGATGGTGCGAGCGCTCATCGGGGTTTGGCTCTTCGCGGGCCTACGCATCGAAGAAATCCGGCGCCTCGAACGGGACTGCGTGCAGCGCGACGAAGGGCGCGATGAGAAGACCGGAACGCCGTTCCCGATCTGCTTGCTGCATGTGCCGGCGAACAAAACGAGCAGGGCGTTCAGCAAGCCGGTCGATCCGCTAGTCGGCGAACTCATTGAGGCGTGGCGCGCCGTTCGTCCACCTCAGCCCGACCTCCACGACCGCAAGACCCGGCAACGTCAACAGTTCCTGTTCTGCGTCCGCGGCGAACTAATAGGACTGTCTTACCTCAACTCCCATTTGATACCGGTGTTGTGCCGTAAGGCCGGTATCCCAGAGCATGATTCGCGTGGCGCTCTGACCAGCCACCGCGCCCGCGCCACCATCGCGACCCAATTGCTCAATGCATCAGAGCCGCTCTCGCTCGTCGACTTGAAGGAATGGCTGGGCCACAAGCACTACTCCAGCACCCGCCACTACGCCACCATTCTTCAGCGCCGCCTCACCGCCGCCTACAAGAAAGCCGATTACTTCGCCCGCAACGTCCGAACCATTCAGGTCCTGATCGACCGCGACACGATCATGACCGGAGCGGCCGCCGACGGTGAGCCGTGGAAGTACTACGACCTCGGAGAGGGCTACTGCACCTACGACTTCTTCGCCAAATGCCCCCACCGACTCGCTTGTGCCCGGTGCCCTTTCTACCTACCAAAACAATCCAGCTCAGGACAGCTACTCCAAGTCAAAGACGGCATTGATCACATGTTGGAAAATCTGGTCTTGACCGACGAGGAACGCGATGCCCTCGAAGGCGACCGGAATACCGTCACCCAGCTCGCGAACCGCCTGGCCTCACTACCTACCCCGGCCGGGCCGACACCAGAAGCCCTGGGAACCACCGCAGAAGCCTTCATCGCACTGAGCGACCTACAACACTCTCTACGCGGTTCACCCGACTAACCCGAGATGGCTACCAATAAACGCACCGCAGCTTATCGCCGGGCAGCGCACGGTGGCCGGGAACGACGTCGACGTTCTATGAGGCACGACCTCGATCTTTGGTACAGACACCGGGCTCCTCCCACCGCGCGAACGCGACAGTCATCCCCGAGGCTGAGCAACACATTCGCTTCGAGCACGCGTGGGTCAGAGGGCGCCTCGGACCCCACCAACTCGCCGCCACGTCAGTTGCACATTCGACATCACGCGGCCCCACGAGTACACGCGTCCCCTCACCGACAGCTGAGCGCGCTTGACAAGCGCTTCTATCAGTAAAGAATCCGACGACCCACCGTCGCGACAGGCTGGTCACCGAGGCCGTCGACACCACCGCCACCGAACTGAGCGCCCTGCTCGATGATTACCTCGACCGCGACGCCGCTGCCGCCCACATCACCGAACACGGCTGGTCCGCCCATCCCGAAGACCGACACCGCACCACCACTGCGGCGTTGGCCGCACTCACCGAAGACCACCTCAGCTGGTGGCTCACCGACCTGATTCCCGACCTCATCGCCGATGACGTTCACGATGATCCCGGCCGGGGCGCGGGCAGCATGACCGCCTGCAGTGCCGCGCACCGACCACCCACCCTCGTGGTCCGACGACCCCCGCGACGCTGCCGTCGACAGCCCTGACACTGATCGGCTGCCGGACTTGAGTGTGCAGTGGTCCCAGGGGTGCGTGTGGTGAGCTGGGAGTCCCGACGGTGGCGTGAAGCATCTCGGCCGCCGCCCGCCAGGTGAGTCCGACTTTGGGGTACGTCGCCGAGGCCAACCGGTGCGTTCGCTGTCGGCGAACATGACGACAGCGCTCACCGCAATCGCCTTCGGAGCGTGAGAGGGGCATGGCCAGCTTCGTGACGTCGGCGCCGCTCATGTCGAGGCGGTGATGAGGTGTGCAGCTGGGCTGAACCTATGCGGCCCCGCTGCGCGCCCGCGTCGTCCGCCATGCTCGTAGAGCCCAAGCAGCAAGGGTGTGACCCGGGCTGCGGCGGTGGTCGCTCACGGCGTCACCGTGTGTTGGGGTTCGGCTGAGCCGGCCGCGGGCGACGAGTTCCCCGGTCACCGCAACGCCGCAGCCTTGGGCCAGTAGGAGTCCGACGAGGACGAGGACCTGCACCGCGCCGGCTTGTGCGGCTGATCCGGTGGCCAGCAGCACTCCGACGAAAGCGCCGGGCAGGGTGACCAGACCGGCCGTGCGCGCCTGGTCGACGTTGGGCAACAAGGCGTCGGCGGTGGACCGTTCGATGACCAGACGGCGGGAGTCGCGTTCGGACAGGCCCAGGCTCAGGGCGGCTTCGACTTCGCCGCGGCGGGTCGCCAGGGTGTCCAGGCTGCGTCGGGCAGCGACGGCGACCGCGGTCATCGATCCACCCAGGATGATGGCGACGGTGGGTATCAGTGCCGTCCCGGCCAGCGGAATCAGACCGGTCACCACCAGGGCCGGGACGACCGCTGCCACCCCGGTGGCCAACGGCAGCGCCAGCCAGGTTCGTCCGCGGTCGGCCTGACTGCGCCCCGCGGCGGTGTACACGGCGATTAGGAACATCACCGCCAGTACCGCTGCTGAGGACCACAGCCGCGTCATCGCCGCGACCAGCACCGCCGAGATCGCCGCCAACTGTGCCGCGGCCCGCGCGGCCGCCACCGGCACCGTCCACGCCGTCCCCAGTCCGGCCACCCGGTAGACCATGGCCGCGGTGAGGGCGAACAGCAGGCACACCACGATCAGCGTGGGTCCGAGCATCGCAGTAGCCATCACCGGACCAGTGTCCGCCGACGTGCGGGGAGAACCGCATCTTGACGCCGTCTCTCCGTCTGCGGTGACGTCCATTATCCTCGGGCGTGGCGATGGATCTCCGCCGAGACGCCCCTGGGTGTGGGAACGTCTGAACCGCCTCGTTTTGAGGCTGATGGCTCCTTTCCGATGGGGAAGGAGTGTGCCCGTGGCCGATCACGGTGATCCGACAGCCGCGCCCCCGGTCGATCCCGATGTCGTCGAGCCGGCGCCGACTCCGCTGCACGTACGTCCTGTGGCGATCGTCGCGGTCGCCGTGGGCGGCTTGGTGGGTGCCCCGGCACGTTACGGCCTGGGGGTGGCGTTTCCGCAGGCGGCCGGTCAGTGGCCGGTGACGACGTTCGCGATCAACGTCGCTGGCGCGTTGCTGCTGGGCGTGCTGTTGGAGGGCCTGACCCGGCTGGGCCCCGACACCGGGTGGCGTCAGCGGGTGCGGCTGGGGGTGGGCACCGGGGTGCTGGGGTCGTTCACCACCTACAGCACCCTCGCGGTCGACGTCGACGGATTGCTGCGCGGGCACGACTGGTGGGCGGCCTGTTCGTATGCGGTGGGCAGTGTGCTTGCGGGGCTGGTGGCCACGGTGTTCGGGATCGCCATCGGAGCCAGGATTCCCTCTCGTCGAGAGGAGAACGGCCGATGATGGTGGTGTGGGTGGCGTGCGCGGGCAGCCTGGGCGCGGTGGCGCGGTTCGTGGTGGACGGGGCGATCCGGCACCGACGCAACACCGAGTTCCCGTGGGCGACGGTGATGATCAACGTCACCGGGTCTCTGATACTGGGGTTCCTAGTCGGGGTCGTGCTGTTCCATGGGGCGCCGCGGGAAATCCAGGTGATCGCCGGGGTGGGGTTCTGTGGCGGCTACACCACCTTCAGCACCGCCAGCATGGAGACGATCCGGCTACTGCAGCGCCGCCGCTACTGGGCCGGTCTGTTCAATGCGATCGGCACCCTGGTGCTCACCGTCGCGGCCGCCGCGGCGGGAATGGTAGTGGCCGCGTTGTGAGGAGGACACGATGACCACCGACGACGACCAACGTTCGCGGGGGCAGAACTCGGCGCTCGACGAGGTGGAAAAGCAGCTGAGCGTAGATGGTCCCGTCACCGACATGACCCCGTCCCACCATGTGGTGGTGGGGTTCGATCGGCACCCGTCCAGTCAGCAGGCGCTGCGCTTTGCGATCACCCTGGCCGCGCCGTTGAACGCCCATCTGCACGTTGCGCACATCGTTGACCTCGAAGACTTCCCCATTGATCCCGACAGTGACGACTGGGAGCAACGGCTCGCCGATGCGCTCGCTCAGGAACGCACGGTGGCCTGCGATTTGCTGGCCGGATCGGCCGGTAAGTGGACCTACACCGCGCACCATGGCGACCCGGCGCATGTGCTGGCCGCGCTGGCCGACACCCATGACGCGTGGATGATCATCCTCGGCACCGCCCGCGGCGGGGTGATGTCGGCGGTGGACCGGGCGCTGGGGGTGTCGGTGTCGGCGCATCTGCTGCGCCACGCCCGTCGCCCAGTCGTCATGGTTCCCGATATCTCCGCCTCGATGACGAAAGATCTTGAATGACAACGACACCCGAGCGCCCCGATGCCGTCGATGCGAAGCCGGCTGGCCGGCCGATGTTGGGGGCGTGGCGCTTCGTCACGGTGTTCGGCACGATCAGCCTGCTCGCCGACTTCACGGTGTTCGGCACGATCAGCCTGCTCGCCGACTTCGTCTACGAGGGTGCCCGCTCGATCACCGGACCATTGCTGGCTTCCCTGGGGGCGACCGGACTGGTCGTGGGAGTGGTCACCGGCATCGGGGAGGCCGCCGCCCTCGGGCTGCGGCTGGTGTCAGGCCCGCTGACCGACCGCACCCAACGATTCTGGGCCTGGACCATCGCCGGCTACACCCTGACCATCGTGACGGTTCCGCTGCTGGGCATCGCCGCGCCCTTGTGGGTGGCGTGCGGGTTGGTGATCGCCGAACGCATCGGCAAGGCGGTCCGCAGCCCGGCCAAGGACACCCTGCTCTCGCACGCCGCCGCAGTCACCGGCCGCGGGCGGGGTTTCGCCGTGCACGAAGCACTCGATCAGATCGGGGCGGTGATCGGACCACTGACCGTGGCCGGTGTGCTGGCCCTCACCGGAAACGATTACGGTCCGGCGCTGGGCGTCCTCGCCTTACCCGGGGTTGCCGCGCTGGCGCTGCTGGTGTGGCTGCGGCTGCGCGTCCCCGAGCCGGCTCGCTACGAGACCCCGACCGTGCCCACCCCAGCCCCGCTGCCCGCACCGGAGGCCACCGACGATGGTCGCGCCCAGCCCTCACCGCCGCTACCGCCGACGTTCTGGGCGTACTGCGCGTTCACCGCGACCACGATGCTCGGGTTCGCCACCTTCGGCGTGCTGTCCTTTCACATGGTCATTCGTGGCATCCTGCCCGCCGCCGCAGTCCCGCTGGTCTATGCCGCCGCGATGGGCGCCGATGCCGTCGCGGCGCTGCTGTCGGGCTGGCTCTATGACCGGGTGGGCGCGAAAACGCTTGCTGCGCTGCCGATCTTGTCCGCGCTGGTGCCGGTGGTAGCGTTCACCGATCGGGTGTGGCTGGTGGTGGCCGGTGCCCTGCTGTGGGGTGCGGCGGTCGGCATCCAGGAATCCACCCTGCGGGCAGTGGTCGCCGATCTGGTCGCCCCGCCGCGCCGGGCCACCGCCTACGGGATCTTCGCCGCCGGACTCGGCGCCGCCACCGCCGCCGGCGGTGCTTTGACGGGCTGGCTCTATGACACCTCGATCCCAGCACTGATCATCACCGTCGCGGTCGTGCAGCTCATCGCGGTCGGTCTGGCGGTCACGGTCATCGCCCGACGCCGCTCCGCCCCGGCCAGGTCGTGATGAACCACGTGTGGACCACGGTGATCGCGATCGCAGCGGGCCTGCTATTGCTCTGGCTGGTCCTGCTGATCGCCCTCGCCATCACGAAGCCGGCCGACCTGCGGGTCACCGACATGCTGCGCCTGCTTCCCGACACCGTGGTCCTGCTGCGCCGCCTAGCCGCCGACCCCGATCTGCCGCGGGGGGTCCGGATCCGGTTGGTGCTGCTGCTGGTCTATCTGATTCTGCCGATCGACCTGATCCCGGACTTCATCCCGGTCCTGGGTTACGCCGACGACGCGATCATCGTGGCCATCGCGTTGCGCTCGGTCACCCGCCGCGCCTGGCCCGGCGGCGCTGGAGACCCATTGGCCCGGCACCAGCGAAGGCCTTCAGGCGGTGCGACGCTTTGCAGGAATCGGGGATCCACCTAGATGATGAGCCGCGCCATCACCCAGGGCACGTTCCCGGCTTTTCACGTTCATGCATAAAACCCCTTCGCGACAGAGGAATTGATCAGTTTGAGTGTCATCGGCGTGGGGCAGGCAGTCATCCTGGGTGTCGTGGAGGGGGTGACGGAGTTCTTGCCGATTTCCTCCACCGGGCACCTCAAGATCGCCGAAGGGTTGCTGGGCATCCCGGTGCAGGATGCTGCGGTGGTCGGGTTCACCGCGGTGATCCAGATGGGCGCGATCGCGGCGGTGTTGGTGTACTTCTTCGCTGATCTGCGCCGCTTCGTCGTGGCGTGGGGTCGCGGCCTTGCTCATCGGGAGGCACGTCGGGATCGGGATTACCGGTTTGCGTGGTGGGTGGTGTTCGCCACGGTGCCGATCGTGGTCGCCGGTCTGCTCTGCCAGCCGTTGATCAAGGGTCCGCTCGGGTCGTTGTGGGTGGTGGCGGGGGCCTTGATCGTCGGCAGTGGGGTGATGTGGGTGGCCGAGCGCGTCGGGACCCAAGCCCGTAGCGAGGACGACGCGACCCTGCGGGACGTGATGCTGGTGGGGACCTCGCAGATCTTGGCTCTGCTGTTTCCTGGTTTCTCTCGGTCGGGGGCCACCATTGCCACGGCGTTGTTGTGCAACCTGGATCGCGTGGCGGCGACGCGGATGTCGTTCTTTCTGTCCATCCCCGCGTTGACCGGCGCCGGCCTCTATGAACTCAAGGACGCCGTGGGTGGGCCGGTCGAGGTGCTACCCGTGCTCGTGGGGACGGTGGTGTCCTTCGTCGTGGCCTACGCCTCGATCGCGTGGCTGCTGCGCTATGTCGCCCGGCACACCTTTGGCGTGTTCATCGTCTACCGGATCCTGCTCGGCGCCGCGTTGTTCGCGTTGCTGGGCACGGGCATCCTCACCGACTGAGAGCCGCGCACCATCGTGCGGACCGACTTGATGTCGGCCCACGCGGGTGACCAGCCAGGCCGCGCCCGCTAGCCACGCGGTGGCGAATAGCCACCCGCCGAGGACGTCGGTGGGCCAGTGCACCCCCAGATACACCCGGGTCGCCCCTACCGCGGCGGCGTAGCCGACGGCGAGCGCCCAGATCAGCACCCGGCCGGGGGTGCGGGGGCGTAGCCGGGTGGCGACGAGCCAGCCGATCATCCCGGCGGCGATCGCGGCGTCGGTGGAGTGCCCGGACGGGAAGGCGAACCCTGAGGCGTGATAGGCCCAGTCCTGCCGTGGCGGTCGGTCCCGACCGATCAGCACCGAGAGCCCGTAGCGGCACACCGCGGCTCCGACCGCGATGGCCGCCGCGACCAACGCGCACCTTGTGCGGGGTCGCCATCCACCGGGTGTCGCCGCGGCCGCGGTGATGATGGTCGTGGGCACGGTGACCCCGGACAGCCCCAATGTAGTGACGACGACGGCGACCTGGATTCCGCGCTCCGTCCGGTGTTCCAGCACCCAGGAATGCAGCCACCCGTCCAGGGGCGCGCCCCCCAGGGCGATGACGGCTATCAGGAGAACGACCGCGACCGTGGCGATACCGGCGACGAGAGTCCCGCGTGGGGGATGGGGCATGGCTGCCACTCTTTCTCCGCGTACAGGCCCCGGCGGCCGCGGCACGGCGTGCGGGCGTTTGGTCATCGGGGTGCCCCGACGAGTGTCACCAGCTGCCATGCGGTCGTACGCGCCATCATCGCAGAGGGCGCAGCTGGTCGATTTTTCAGCGTTTCCTCAACCTGGACCTGACACCATCGCCGGTGGTGACCGATGTCTTGTAGGCAGATCCAGTCGGGCCGGGTGAGCATTATCGCCGCGGCGCTGCTTGTGCTGTTGGTGGCCGCGGAACTGTCGATCGGTTCTGATGACCGGCACGACAGGTCGTATCACGCCGGATATGTCGCGGCGTCTCATGGCAGCTGGGTCCGCGACGCGATGGCCACGCGGGGTATGACGTCCTCGACGCTGTGCGAGTCCGTCGCTGATCGCACGCTCACCGGTGATGAGGCCGTCGGCATCGTCAGAGGCGACTTCATCGACGGCTGCACCCGAGCCGTCGCCGAAGCGATGGAATAGCCCAAAGGGTGCCGGGCGCGTGCTCTCCACGTGTCCAATTCTCCTGCGGTGGCGCGGTCACCTTCGGCGCAGTGCTGATAGGCCGCCGTCCTTCGGCGCGGTCCCGCCAAGCGACTCGAGCGCCTCGGGCGAGCGTTGCGACTCATGATCAACTAACCGACGGCGAGGAGGTCGCCGTTGGGGGTTTGGGCTGCTCCGGTGCGGCGGTGCACCGGCGGCGGCAAGGGGGCCAGCGGGTGGCGACGGATGTGGATCGTCTGGTAGGCGATCAGCGCGATGAGCGTGGCCAGCAGCGTCGCGGAGGTCCAGGTGGTGCCCCAGGCCAGGCCGCCGTGATCGTGGGGCTTGCTGAGGAAGTCTCCGAGGGTGGCGCCGAGGGGGCGGGTGAGGATGAAGGCGATCCAGAACAGGATCATGCCGTTGATGCGGGTGAAGCGGTGCGCGGCGAGCAGTGCCAGCATGACCGCGGTCAGGGCGATGGCGCTGTCGCGGAATCCGATGCCGAGGCTGTCGGCGAGGAAGTCGCCGCTGGAGGTGCCCAGGCTGTTGGAGAACAGGATCGCCAGCCAGAACAGCAGTTCACCGCGTAGAGTGGCGACGTTTTCGACGTCGAGGGTTTGCCCGCTGCGCCACCACACGATGAAGACGACGATGAGGCCGGTGGACAGGATGGCTGCCCCGCCGGTGTAGCCGATGCCGCCGGTGCGGTTCATCAGGTCCGACACGGTGGTGCCGGCGGTGCTCGACAGGGCGATGACGGTCCAGAAGACGGCGGGGTGGAACCGTCCCGCCTTGAGCTGGACGACTACCGAGACTACGAACGCGGCCAGGAAGACGGCGGTGCTAACCAGGTAGCCGACGTGCAGGGTCTGCGCCAACAGGTCGCCACCGGTTTCACCCAGCGTGGTGGCCACGATTTTGAGCGCCCAGAACAACACGGTGACGTGCGGTAGCTTGCGCAGAACGACCTGCGCGGTCGACGCCGGCGTCTGTTCGAATTCGGCGGAGCACCTGGCTTCTGCGGTGATGTCACCCGGTCGCGTGGAGGGTCTCGGTGTGTTCGTCACGTCCTCGAGGGTCCGTGATGGCCACTGAGAATGCGCTGAACGACGCTGAGCCGCTGCTCAGGTCACGCCGCGCCGCATCGCCCAACGGCGGTCCTTGAGACACGGGCAGCACGCGGATCTGCGCCACCCTGACCTCGTGGTGCATTGTGAGCCGGTTCCACGGCGCTACGTATTCGGGTCCACGTCGGCAGGTCGGCATGACGCCCGTTGACACCCGCCAGCCGTCCTCATATGGTAGCCAAACCTAAGTAAGGTGGGACTATCTACCGGGAGGTCGGCCGTGAGTGCTGTCCAGATCATGGTGCTGGGCGCGGTCGCGGGGTTCACCATCTTCCTCGGATTGCCGGTCGGGCGGCTGCAGAATCCGTCGTTGCCGATGAAGGTCGTCCTGAATGCGACGGCCACCGGGGTGCTGCTGTTCCTCTTCTGGGACGTACTCGCCCACGCCGTCGAACCGGTCGAGGCGGCACTGACGGCCGTGACCCGGGAGGGGACCGGCAGCTGGATGAGTTTCAGCGGGCTGGCCGCGGTCGCGGTAGCCGCCTTCATCGTTGGGTTGATGAGCCTGGTCTATTACGAGCAGTGGATGACGGGCGCGAAGCCCGCCCAGGCTGAGCGTCCTCGTGGGCCGGGTGCGGCCAGTGTCACCGAGTTCACCGCGCCGGCATCTGATACTGCGCTCACGGGCCGGCGATTGGGGCTGCTGATCGCCGTGGGCATTGGCCTGCACAACTTCTCGGAGGGATTGGCCATCGGCCAATCCGCCGCCGCTGGTGAGATCAGTCTCGCCATTCTGCTGATCATCGGCTTCGGGCTGCACAACGCCACGGAAGGTTTTGGCATCGTCGCCCCCCTGGCCGGCGGCCCAGGCCGGCCCAGTTGGGGCTTTCTGGTCCTGCTGGGCCTCATCGGAGGCGGGCCGACGTTCCTCGGGACCCTGGTTGGCCAGTCCTTCGTCAACGACACCGTGTCAGTGGCGTTCCTTGCGGCCGCCGCGGGATCCATCCTGTACGTCATCGTTCAATTGCTGCGTGTCGCACAGAATCTCGGGCGACGGACCCTCATGGCCTGGGGTCTCGCGGCCGGTCTGCTGCTGGGCTTCGTCACCGACTTCGTCGTCGTGGCCGCCGGGGCGTGACAGGCCAGGCGGCGTCGCCGTTGCGCGACGTTCCTGACGCCGACGTGCGCGGCCCGGCCGAATTGCTGAGCTGAGCACGATCTGTCGAGACTCAGCTGATCTTCAGTGGTGCGGGCGCATGATCGTCGAGTGTGGGGTGTCACGAGGACGCGCCCGTGGCGTGGTCATGGCGACGCCGGTGGCCACCGCGTTGACGTAGGTTTGCTGGCAGTGGCGCGCTTCGCCGTGGCGCACGGGCAGGGGTACGTGTGCTCGCTGACGAAGCCGCGGGACGGTGTTAGGCGCGTCCGCGCGTTGGCCATGTTTTGGTGTACTGAGGGACCGGTTGACGGTGGGCGGAGGGCACGGTGCGCATCTTGGTGGTCGAGGATGAGCCGCGGCTGGCCGAACTGATCCGCCGCGGCCTGGTCGCCGAGGGATTCGTCGTCGAGGTGGCCACCGACGGCCTCGACGGGTTCGAGGCGGCGACCGGCGGCGGGTTCGACGTGGTGATCCTCGACATCATGCTGCCCCGGATGAGCGGCTATGACATCGTGCGGGGCCTGCGCAAGGCGCGGGTGTGGACTCCGGTGCTGATGCTGTCGGCCAAGGATGGGGAGTACGACCTCGCCGACGCCTTCGATCTGGGCGCCGATGACTACTTGATCAAACCGTTCTCGTTCGTGGTGCTGATTGCGCGGTTGCGGGCCTTGGTGCGCCGCGGCGCACCGGAACGTCCCGCGCTGTTGCGGGTGGATGATCTGGCGTTGGATCCGGCCCGGCATCGCGTCACCCGCGGTGAGGTCGAGGTGGAGGTGACCCCCCGCGAGTACGGGGTGTTGGAGTTTCTGATGCGCCATGCCGGAACCGTGGTCACCAAACAGGAAATCCTGGAGTCGGTGTGGGACCTCAACTACGACGGAGACGACAACATCGTCGAGGTCTACGTCGGCTACCTGCGCCGCAAGGTCGACGTGCCGTTCGGCACCCGCACGATTCACACGGTGCGTGGGGTGGGTTACCGGTTGGCGTCAGCGGGGACGTAGCTGTCGGTGTCGGCGGGCAACGTCACGGTCACGCAGGCACCGCCGCCAGCCCGGTCGCCGATCTGCACCGAGCCGTGGTGGGCGGCCACGATCTCGGCGACGATGGCCAGACCGAGCCCGCTGCCGCCGTCATCACGCGCGCGGGAGGAGTCCAGGCGGACGAACCGGTCGAA
Source organism: Mycolicibacterium rufum (assembly GCF_022374875.2). Next base: position 246,436 of record NZ_CP092428.2, on the reverse strand, counting down.
GACGCGTGCGCGCTGCTCGGGGGGGATGCCGGGTCCGTCGTCGGCGATGCGCAGCACGGCCACCCCACCCCGTGACGCACAGTGCAGCTCAACGGTGCTGCGGGCGTGGCGGGCGGCGTTGTCGACCAGGTTGCGCACCATCCGCGCGAGGTGGGCCGCGTCGCCGGTGACGCGGACCGCGACGATGGACGAGTGCACGACTAGGTGTGAATATCCGTGTAGCCGTGCGCTTTCGGTGGCGAGGATGTCGTCGAGGTCGACGCCGACGGGGCGGCGGGCCAGTTGCTGTTCGTCGGCGCGGGCCAGCAGCAGCAGGTCCTCGACGAGATCGCGCATGCGGTGGGTTTCGGGGATCAGCGCGTCGTCGATCAACTCGGCGTCAAGCATGTCGGGACGGTGGTGGACGAGGTCGAGTGCGGCGCTGATCGCGGCCAGCGGGCTGCGCAGTTCGTGGGAGGCGTCGCTGACGAACCGGCGCTGCGCGGCGTGGCCGGCTTGCAGGCGCGCCAGCATGTCGTTCATGGTCTGGGCGAGGTGGGCGATCTCGTCGCGGGTCGGGGGGACCGGGACGCGGTCGTCGAGCTGCGCGGTGGAGATGGAGGCCACCCGGAAGCGAATCTCCTCCACGGGCTGCAGCGCCCTGCCCACCAGCAGGTAGGTGGCCCCGGCGACGAGGACGACGAGCAGCGGGCCGCTGATCGCCAGCAGCACGGCGACGGTTCCCACCGTCGTCTCGACCGGCTCGCGATCCGCCCCGACGAGGACGGTGACCGGGCCGGCCGGGGTGGCGACGCCGCGGGCGGTCACCCAGTAGTCGCCGCGGTCACCGGCCAGCTGAATACGGCCCACCGACACCGTCTGAGCGGGCGGCACCACGATCGACGCCAGCGGTGTTGGCGGCGCGTCGGCTGAGGCGTGGATCACCTTGCCGCGGTCGTCGAGGAGCTGGATGACCCCCACCTGCCCGTCGGTGCCGAGCAGGCCGGGGTCGACGTCGGCGCCGGCGGGCTCGTTGCGGAGTTGTTCGACGAGTTGCACGGCGCGCGACTGCGCCGCGGTCTGGGCGGATTGCTGCAGGGTGTGATAGAGCACTAGAAGCAGCGCCGCCGAGGCCACCACTACCCCGACGGTGACGACCAGGCCGGCCGCGGCGGCCGATCGCGTCCGCACCGTCCAGCGCGACAGTCGGTTGATGAGCGACTCCTGTCTCTGCTGGCTAGGCGCCGACGGTGTGGATCGGACCCGACACTGAGGATGCGCCGGGCCGATCGTCGATGCCAGTCGTTCGGGTGAGGTGCCGGTAGGCGATGTGGGCGGCCACTGTGGCGATGGCGCCCAGCAGCAGACCTGCCAGGATGTCGGTGGCCCAGTGCACGCCCAGGTAGGCGCGGGTGAGCGCGACCGCGGCGGTGCCGGCCACCGCGACGGTGATCAGGGCGGCGCGCGCGGCCGTTCGGACGTGGTGACCGATCACGACGGCCAGTGCGCCGAGCAGGGCCAGCGTGCCGGTGACGTGCCCGGAGGGGAACGCGGGATCGGTTTCCAGCACGAGATGCAGGCTGGGCGGGGGGCGGTGCGCGCCGACGATCGCCTTGGTCGCGGTGCTGATGGCCCCGGCCACTGACACCGTGGCCACGATGACGATCGCCGGCCACACCGACCGGCGGTGCCAGGCTAGGGATGCGCTGGCCAGGATGGTCAACGCACCGATGCCGACCGGGCTACCGACCTGGGTCACGGCGATCGCCGCCGAGGTCAGCGCGGGGTTGCGGTGCGCCACCATCCAGCCCAGCACGGCGTGATCGAGGCCGGTGCCGGTGACGACGTGATGGGCGATCAGCCCGAGCCCGACGTACAGCGACGACAGCAGGGCGAGGACGCCGAGCGCCCGAGGTGTGCCAGCACGGTGATTCATTGCGTCACTGTCGGCGTTGGCCGCTGAAGAACCGCTGAGCCGGCCCGCGTTGGGGGACTGGCTGGGCTGATGGAAGGTCCCTCACGCGTCGCGCAGGGCGCTCACGGGGGTCGGGCGGGTCACCGTCGTGACCGCCGCGGCGCTCACCGCGGCCAGTGCACCGGCGGTGACGGTGATGAGGGTGACCAGGTAGAGCCACGGGACGGCGATGGTGTCTGGTGGTGGGTCGAACACTCCGGTGAGCACCTTGACCAGCATCACCGACAGCGCGGCCCCGGTCAGGGTGCCGGCGAGGATCCCGAGAACCGTCAGTACCCCGGTCTCGCTGAACACCATCGCCCGCAGGTGCGGTGGGCGCGCGCCCAGCGCGGACAGCAGGGCGTAGGTGCGGCGGCGTTCGGCCAGGCCAAGGCCCAGCACCAGGGCGCCGGCGCCGACGGCTAGAACCAGGGCGAAGGACAGTTCCAGGCGGGTCAGCCCGGACAGGTCCACCGCGGTCAGGCTCGAGCCCACCGTGGCGCGGACGGTGCCGATGTCGGTGACGGTGGCGGCGGCGCCGACCAGGGCGCGGATCCGGGCGGCCACCGCGGCGGTGTCGCGGCCGCCGGTGTCGACCAGGAACACCCCCGGTCCGGCCGAACCGGTCTGGGTGGCCAGGTAGGTGGTGTTGACCACGAAGAAGCTGTCCTTGGGGGCGGTGGGGAACTCCGAGACGACCCCGGCGTAGTGGAACGTGACCGGGCGGGGTTGGCCGGTGGCGGCGTCGATGATCCGCAGGGTCACCGGGTCGCCGGGTTGCAGCTGGAAGTCGGTGACGGTTTCCGCCGATACCAGGATCGAGTCCGGTTTTGCCGCCAGCGTGGCCGTCACCCCGGTGGCGGTGGCGTGCGGAAAGTAGCTGTCCTGCAGGGCGGTTGCCCGGGTGATGGTCGCCGGCCGGACGCCGTAGAGGTCCTGCAGGTCGGCGCCGATGTAGGCGAATCGGTGCTGCAGGGGTTCCACGGCCCGTACGCCGGGCACGCCGGCGAGCAGCGCGGCGGTATCGGGTGCTACGTCGGTGCCGGGGGCGGCGGTGACGGTCACGTCGGCGCCGTTGGTCAATTGGGCGTCGGCCTCGGCCTGTTGGCGGAAGGTGGCGTTGAAGGTCGCGGTGGACGCCGCGAACGCGACGGCCAGGGCGAGCATCACGATCGCGCGGACCAGGGGGCGGCGTTGGCGGGCCATGCTCGCGGCGATGGTGCCCGCCAGCTGCCCGGCCAGGGGCCGCAGCACGCGGGTGATCAGCCCTCGGCCCCGCCCGAGCAGCAGGTCGGCGAGTCGCCAGGTGATCAGCGCGGCGCCCAGCCACAGCAGGGCCGGGCCGGCGAACGCCCAGTAGGACACTGAGATCGACGGCACGCCTTCGGGTGCCAGGACCAGCTGGTACCCGGCGCCGGTGGTCGCGAGGAACACCAGCGCCGCGCCGAGGAGGATGACCACGTCCAGGCCGAGCCGAGCCCAGACCGGTCGCCGTGGCGCCTCGACGTGGGTGCGCCCGGCGGCGACGGTGTGCTCGCGCAGGTCACGCCGCGCCGGCACCACCACCGTGGCCATCGCGATCAGGATCCCGGCCGCCGCGGCGGCCGCCGGCCAGCCCACGGCCGTGGCCAGGGTGGTACCGAATCGGGGCGAGCCGACGGTGACGGTGTTGACCACGGCGGCGGCGACCAATCCAAGTACGGCTCCGGTGGCACCGATGACGGCGGCTTCCACGGCGGCTAGGCCCAGCAGTTGGCGGGCGGTGGCGCCGCGGACCCGCAGCAGCGCCTGCTCGGCGCGGCGGCGCCCGGCGCCGGCGGCGGTGATGGTCGCGGTCAGCAGCGCGGCCAGCACGGCGCCGGGCAGCCCGAGGAACAAGAACAGGACTTGGGCGTAGGCGGCGTCGCTGCGCGCGGCGCCCAGGGCGGCACCGAGGTTGTCGCCGACCACGACGGCGCCGGCGCTGCGCGCTTCGAGGTTGCGCGCCGCGGAACGCACGGCAGTGTAGGCCGCTGACGGGTTGGGCGCCAAGGCGTGGTCGCGTCGTACGTGGATCTGGGTGGACACCAGTTCCGGACGTGTGGCCGCCAGCGGGTCGAACAGTTGATGCCATCGGGCCTCGGGCATCAGCACCACGTTGTCCGGGGGCGCGGTGGGTTGCGCGGTGGCCGGTGCGCCAACGGTTTGGAACAGTGAATTCGCCTGCGGCAATTCGACGATGCCGGCCACGGTCACCGACACCGGCGCCATGCCGGCGCGGCCGATGGTGATGGTGTCGCCGGGGGCGGCGTGCAGGTTCGCGGCGGTCTGCTGGGCCAGCAGCACCCCGGTGTCGGCGCCGGCCAAGGTGCGGATCTCACCGCGAAACACCGCGCGGTAGGTCGGAGGCAGTCCGAGGACCACGCCCGGGCCGGTGGTTTGGGTGCTCGACCCGGTGGCCGCCGACAGTCCGCTGGTCTGGGCGAACCCGACCGGGACGGTGTCGTGGACGCCGGGTCCGGCGTCGATGGTGCGGGAGACGGAGGCGGTATCAGTGCCGGGAGTGAGCTGAACCTGCCAGTCCACGACCACACTGCGCGCCGCCCGGTCGGTCATGGTGGCCTGCGAGCTGGCCAGAAACGACCCCAGACAGGCGATCAACGCCACGGCGACGGCGATTCCGGCCGCCGCCCCCAGCAACCGTGCCCGCTGGCGGTGCAACAGACCGGCCAGCCACACCCCGATCATCGGGGTGCCGTGTGGTCGGCGGGGTTGGTGGCGCGCAGCCGACCGTCGCGCATCGCCCACTCGGTGGGCAGGCGGTGCGCGATCAGCGGGTCGTGGGTAGAGACGATCAACGCCGCACCGAGGTCGTCGGCCGCGGCGATGAGCACGTCGATGACCAATGCGGCGGTAGCGTGATCGAGTTGGCCGGTGGGTTCGTCGGCCAGGATCAGCCGGGGCGCGGTGGCGAGTACCCGCGCGATGGCGACCCGCTGCGCTTGCCCACCCGACAAGGCGTCGGGCAGGGCGTGAGCCAGTTCGGTGATGCCTAGTCGGGACAGCGCGTCCTGCGCGCGAGCGGTCGCTTCCAATTCTGTACAGCCGCCGAACAACAGGGGCAGGCGGACGTTTTCGACGACGTCGAGGCTAGGGATCAGGCTGGGGCCTTGGAAGACCAGCCCCACCCGGTCGGGATCGCTCGCCGCGGCCTGCTCCATGCCCGGCCAGCTGACCGTGCCTGAGGTGGGCCGGTCCAGCCCGGCCAGCAGATGCAGCAGGGTCGACTTGCCCGATCCCGACGGTCCGGTCAGCGCGATCCGCGCCCGCGGCGCGACCGCGGCGCTCACCCCGCGCACCGCCACGACGGTGGCGGCACCGTTGCCGAAGCATCGGGTCACCCGGTCGGCCCGCACGACGACGGGGTCATCCAGCGGGCTCAGCGTCGGCGCGGCCGCCGCCCTCGACCTGCTCACGGGGTGACCTGGCCGTCGGTGAGTCCGATGACGCGGTCGGCGGCGGCGGCCACCGCGGGGCTGTGGCTGGCCACCATGATCGCCGCCCCCGCCATGGCATGACGACGCAGCACCGCGAGCACTTCGGCTTCGGTGGCGGTGTCGAGTTCGCCGGTGGGTTCGTCGGCCAGCACGACGAGGGGATCGTTGGCCAGGGCGGCGGCCAACCCCGCGCGGGCCAGCTCCCCACCGGAGAGCGCATCGGGATGGGCCGCACCGCGATCGGCGATCCCCAACGACGCGAGCAGTACCGCCGGGTGGGATCGGGCAGCGCCGCCCGCGATCCGCTGCACCAATCCGATGTTCTGCTCGACGGTCAGGTGCCCCAGCAGGTTGCGGTGCTGATACAGCACACCGACGTATCGGGCCCGCAGTCGTGCCCGCAGGGGTTCGGGTTGGTGACTGATCCGGTGGCCGCCCACCCAGACGGTGCCGCCGTCGGGTTCGTCGAGCCCCGCCAGACAGGCCAACAAGGTGGACTTACCCGACCCGGACGGCCCGACCACCGCCACCACTTCGCCGGGATGGAGCGTCACCGACACGCCCCGCAGCGCCAGGACTTCCTCGTCGCCGGCGCGGAAGAACCGGTACAGCGACTCGGCTCGGACGACCGGCGCGACCTCGGTCCCGAGTGGGACAGCGGTGACGGCGCTGACCGCGGTGCTCATCGCAGCCAGGTGAACGAGTCGGTCACGGTGCGCCACGGATCGACGGTGTCCGATCCCGCCGGCGCGGCCAACGTCACCACCACACCGCGCCCGGAGCGGGAGAATTCGTAGCGCGCCACGTCCTGTGTGATGGACTTCCCGGTGACCGGGTTCGGCGCGGAGTCGCCCTGGTAGGTGATCAGCACGACCTGCCCGGCGGACCGTGACACGGTGCTGATCTGACCTGGTGTGAATCCTAGTGTGGTCGCAGCGATCTGAGGCATTTCCACGGTGCGGGCGTAGGCCTCGGTGGGCTGGTAGAAACCGTCGTGGGGTGCCAGCGTGATGCTGTTGAACTTGTCGCTGAACATCACCTCAGGTCCGGCGGTGGTGCGTGCCCACCCTTCGGGATACTTCACCGAGTAGGAATTGTCGGCGGCGGTGTAGACGACGAAGGCTTGATTGTCCGGGATGTCTCCGGGCGGACTGGATTCCGCAACCGGTTGGGTCGGATCGGCCGGGGGCGGGGTCGACGACGGCTGCGTCGTGGAGCTGCACCCGCTGAGGACACCGACGACCACGGCGGCGCCAGCTGCCGCCACGAGCACGTTTATTCGGCGGGTCATATGTGTCTCCTTGCTCGTGCTGCTTGGGGGTTCGCGGCGCGGAACGCGCCAGGGGCGGCTGAGATCCGCGCCACGACGCTGAAACTCCAGGGGTGATCGGGTGCGTCGTTACGCGCAGGGGGCGTCGGGTACCTCGGGGCCGCCCTGGTCACCGTCGTGAACGTTGTCGGTGTCGGGTGCATCCGGCTGGTCCGGTGTGTCTCCGGGTTCGGGGGTGTCGCACTGCCCGGTGGCCGGTGGAGGGGGCGGCGGAGCCGGGCTGGGCGTCGCGTGCGCCAACGCCATGCCCGCCCCGCCGATCGTCGCTGCGGCCAGCAGCGTGCCGACCGCGGCGATCAGCCTCTGTCTGGGGTTCATCATGGGATCGAGTGTCCTTTCCTGGCGATCAGCGGCTCAGCTGATGACCTCACCCTGCTCGCGCGGTGCTGAAGGTTCGCTGAGGGACGAGGGGCGGTGCTTTACCGAACTGTCGGACCATCGATCCAGCGCGACGATTCCCAAAGAATGGACGCGAACGCCATGGTTGTGGGAGCTGGACCCACGCTGTGGGTGAACCGAAGTTGGTCGATGAGCAACGTGCACAACGGATTTCGCCGCATTGTCGTGAGAGTGGTGGTCCTCGTTGCAATCTCGCTCTCAGCGTGAACAACATCCGGCCACGTCCTCCAGGCATCCGCGAGGTCACGGCGTCTTGAGTTCCGCGCGCCGGCTACCAGCGCTGTGCCCCTGTCTGAGCGCCGTGCCCCCTGTCGGATCGCACTGACAATCCAGGCGAGTGTCCGCGATGCTCAGCGGTTCTTCAGCGAACCCCCCGTAGGTTCCGCCGGCATGAGCGAGACGACGAGATCGGCGGCGGTCAGATCCCCGCGCACGATGCTGAGCAAGGTGCCCGAGATCACGGTGTGGTTCTGGGTCATCAAGATTCTGTGCACGACCGTGGGCGAGAGTTTCGCCGACTGGGTCAACATGACGCTCGGCGTCGGCCTGATGTGGACAGCAGCGATCTTCACCGTGGTGCTGGCCGCAGTGCTGACGTGCCAGTTGGCCCTACAGCGCTACCGGCCGTTCGTCTACTGGCTCACGGTCGTGGTGCTCAGCGTGACCGGGACGCTGTACACCGACATCCTCACCGACACCCTGGGCGTGCCGCTCGCCACCAGCACCGCAGTCTTCTCCGCGATCCTCGCCGTGGTGTTCGGCGTCTGGTTCCTCCGCGAGCGGACGCTGTCGATCCACAGCATCGTCACGATGCCTCGGGAGTTGTTCTACTGGCTCGCCATCCTGGTCACCTTCGCCCTCGGCACCGCCGTCGGTGACTGGACCCTGGAGCTGACCGGTTGGGGCCCCGGCATTTCGGTGCTGCTGCCCGCCGGTCTGATCGTGGCGATCTTCGCAGGGTGGAGGATGGGCGCCAACGCCGTCCTGTCGTTCTGGCTCGCCTACATCTTGACCCGGCCCCTGGGAGCCAACCTCGGCGACTGGCTCGGCTTCCCGAAGGACCAGCAGGGTCTGGGCCTGGGCGTCGCCATCACCAGTGTGATCTTCCTGGCCGCGATCCTGGCCACGGTCGTCTATTTGACCGTGACCCGCGCCGACGTCATCGAGAAGAGCGAACCGCCGCGCGCGGAAAATCCCGGGCGCGAGAAGGTCATGCTCGGCTACTTCGCCGTCATAGCCGTCGCCGCCGGCGCGTTGCTCACCTGGGCGCACGCGCAGCCGCATGGAGCTCCTCCCGGGGCCGAAGGCCCGGCCGCGATCACGGCCATCGCCCCCGGCCAAGCAGCCGCAAAGTTCCCGGCCGCCGACATCGCGACCTTCCGCACCCTGACCCAGGACATGCTCACCGCCGTGAACAACGGTGATCAGCCGGGGGCACTGGCCGGGGCCAAGAGTCTCGAAACCGCTTGGGACGACGCCCAACCAAAGCTTCAGGCCATCGACGGTGACACCTGGACTGCCCTCGACGGGCGCATCGACGCCGTGCTCACCGCGATCCGCGACGCGAACCCCGTTCCCGCAACCGAGACGCAGGCTCTCAACGACCTGCAGGCCGCGCTCAAATAGCTCGCACCACCACAAAGAAGGGGAATGGCAGCGATGACCGAACACCCGAAAGAACCAGCCCCAGACGACACCTCGCCCGCGCCACCACCGACGGACACCCCCTCAAGTGAACCGACCTCTCGGTGGGACAGGGTTCGGCCGCGCGGTCGACTTGGACAGATCGCAACGATCCTGGTTGCCGCTGCCGCCGCGGTGTTCATCGTCGGCTCGATCTTCGTAGCGGGATACGTCCTGGGTTCCGAAGGTGGCGATGAGCACGACGGCCACCGCGGCGAGGGCTACAGCCACAGCCAAGGAGAACAGCGCGGCGACCGCGCGGAGTCAGACGAGTCCAGTGATGCTGGCGGGGGTCAGGATGAGCCCAATCACCAGAACTACACCGAGCAGCGCGGCGACTCCAACGACGGTGACGGCCCCGGGAGCCATGGCTAAGCCAGCAACATCGCCAGCGCGCAGCTCGCCGCCACAGGTGTCGAATCTGGTCATGTGTATCGCCAAGATCTCAGGTGCGGTGAACACATGGCTGGGTCGGGCGCAGCGGTGAATGGGCCGCCCCCGGTCGAGGATGGCACACCCCGCGGCCCGGCCGCTGCGACTGTGGAACGACACCGCGGTCCTGCTCGTTTTCGTCGCTGCGGCAGTCGCGGTCATCATCGATTTCGGAGAAGCTGACAAGCCCGAAATTTGGCTGGTGGTGTTCTTCTTAGTCATGCTTGGGGTCTATAACGGCCTCGGCGGCTATCGCCTCATTAAGGCGATCCGGCAAACACGAGATCAGGGCTAATCGCGCAATTCGCACGTCAGTGGGCTGTGGCCGCTCCGGAACAGCGCAGACCCCAGAATACGTGCACTGTGTGTGGACCACTGTCTCGATTCTAGAGATTTGGGACCGCTCACATCTTGTCTCTCTTGGTGCGACGCTGAGAGCGCCGCTACTCGACGAGATGGCTTGTGTCGTTCAGTCGGACGCTTGGCGATTGTGGAAGTAGTCGTCTTCGCGAAGCGTGGTGATGCCATCCTGGGCTGCGACCTAGCGATCGACGCACGCGCCACGAATTCCATCCTGCCGCCGCATGGAGGATGGTGGACTGCTAAGATCTGGGCGGCGGTTTGTATAAACCTGCACGAGTCGTGCGCAAAGCCGGAGACAGAGTGGGGCACGGTGCGCCCGCATCGGCGCTCAAACAGCCTCCGTTGACCGTTGCGACAGCCATCGCGGTGAGCGGTCAGGCGTAATTCGCAATAACTTGCCCGTTCCAATTCTCGAGTGCCGCAGGGCGAGTGGCAGCACTGCAACGCTACCGCCGCGAACCAGCTGCCGCCGCACGCGCCCTGTTCCTCGAACGCATCGCCGCCTGCTTCAATCCACGCCAGGGACTGTTGGCCCTGGGCCGGCTGCTCGACGTGATCACCGCAGCGGGAATGACCGAGGTTCTGGACCTGTACGCCCACCACCTCACCGCGGCGCACGGACTCTACGAGGTCCGGCGGGTCGCCACCGTACGCCGCGCCACCACACCAGCCGTCGCCCGCAGCGTCCGACGCCTCGACACCGGCAGCGCCGCCGCAATGGCCGCGATGCTGACCTGCCAACCCGGGGATCTGGAAACCACCCCCGACGGCATCGCCCGTGTCTGGCGGCAGCACCGCGGCCCGCAGGCTCCGTGGGTGGAGCACTTCTACGTTGTCGCCCCAAGCGCAGACGTCGCAGACAAGCAGAGACCCGGATTCGACACGATGTACGCCCGAGCCAGTGGTGCAACACCCACTCTGATCGCCTAGCGCATGGACAGTGCCACCCGAGCTTCTCGCACATTCGAGCGTTGGTCGGAAACGTTCTCCGCGCAAGGCCGCGGAATCGCCGTAAACGGCTCGGAAAGTTTCTCCACGGTCATTGCAAAGGCGCTAATTGAGCGAAGGAGAAACTTTCCGTCCGGACCATTGCACTACGCACCTTTGCCGACCGCTTTGAATGCGCCGAGAAGCGCCCAAAAGAATGGTCAGCGGGAAAGTGAAATGACAAGAGACAAAACGGCAAGCATGAGGAACACGCCCAAAAAAAACGCTCCTGACTGGCCAAAGGCCAAGTATCACGCCAGGACTGATAGCGCGGCTCGACACGCCAAAATTGATGCACTTTTCTTTCTAGGTGCATTGCTACAGCCCAAATAAGAATCTAGAATAACGGTATAAGAAAACCCGCGACGAGGGGTCAATCATGAACACCATCACCGTTTACACGAAGCCAGCTTGCGTGCAGTGCAACGCCACATACAGGGCACTGGAAAAGCAGGGCATTTCCTACGACGTCGTCGACATCACCGAAGTGCCCGCGGCGCGCGACTACGTCATGGCCCTCGGTTATCTGCAGGCGCCGGTCGTCGTCGCCGGCGGCGAGCACTGGTCAGGTTTTCGGCCAGACCGGATCAAGGCGCTCGCCGCGGCCTGACTGGCCCCGAAGAACTAACCCGCCGACCACGCACCCAGGAGCGCCGCCATGTATGAGCTGACGATCGCCACCGACGCGATCTCGCGCACCACGCGACACGCCGATCCGGCCGGCGCGCACGACGCACTCCTGGCCCACGCGGTCGGGGCCGACCTATACCTGCACGCCCATCCTGGCCGCGCGGACACCCCCACGCCGAACCTGGCGAGTGTCATCGCTCTACTGCGCCTTGATCCCGCTCACCCGCAACCCCTACGGGTTGGAACCGCGACCATCGCCGTGGCCGCCACCGACACCCGCCCCCACCACACCGGAGCTGCCACGTCATGACCGCCGCCATTCGCCACAACCTGCGCGTCGTCCCCAGCACACCCGGCGCCGACGACACCTTCGTGCGCAACCGCGTCGAGGCCGACGCCGCGGTCGCCGACTACGTCGTCGCCCACCTGGCGCCCGAGCCTCAGTTCATCGGCGCCCTGCTCTACCTCCCGGTCGACGAGGCTCGTATCCTGCTCGAGCTGGTCCCCGACGACGCGATCGCCAAGCCCGTCGCCCGCTGGGCCTACGAGCTGATCCGGCGTCTAATCAACCAGGGCGAGAAGGCCGACCCGGTGACCGTCCTGGCAGCCGGCAAGCGAATCTCCGCCCGTCAAGCACTGTGCCCCGACGAGCCTCCCACCGAGAAGCGCTATAAGGATCTGGCTCTCTACCTCGTCGAGGCCTACACCCAGAACATCAGCTCGGCGCTCGCCACCAGCCTCGCGCGCCAGGTCCTCGATGACGCCTACCGCCGTGCGTTCTCCAACCTCGGACAGCGGATGCAGCAGCTCGGCGAAGCCGACGTCGACCGGCACGAACTGACCGCACAATTCGGGCTCATCCGTGAAGAACTCGCTGACCTCTGGCGGCGCGGTGAAACCGCCGCCAAGCTCGCCACCGGAGCTGACCGGTGATCCGGCCACGGCAGCGGCTGCACGCGGTGTCCGTCGTCGACTACCGCGGAGGCAGCGCCTGCGCCGGAACGACCCGCTGCGCCGGCGATTCCGCGCTCATCGCCGCCGCGTGGATCGAGTCACTGCACAGCCGCGCACAACGTCATGCCGAACGCCACCTGCGGATTGCCTGAAAGTGCATCCAGGATGACCATCCGAACCGCCGCCGCCCTACTCGCCGCCGGCCTCTCCCTACTCGCCGCCGCACCAACAGCCCAGGCCACGTCGTTGGCCACCATCAGCCCCGGTGAACGCATCGACTACACCGCCGATGACGGATTGGGATCGTTCTGCACCACCGGCTACGTCTACACCGGCACCAACGACCACTCCTACGCCATCACCGCCGGCCACTGCCACACCGAAGACGGCGGCCGCGTCATCACCCAAACCAGCGGCGCAACGGGGCATTTCGTCGCCACAGTCGTCGCCCCAGCGCGAACGGGTGGCCCCGACTACGGGCTCATCGACTTCGGTCTGCGCGTGGCCAGCAGAACAGCGACCGACACCGTGGCGTTCGCCGCCACCGCTTCCCCGCTCACGCCGAACGTCGGCGACACCGTCTGCCGCCTCGGAGTCTCTAGCGGAACCCACTGCGGCGCTGTGGCATCCACCTACGACGGCGACCAGTTCATGACCACCGGTATGCCGGCCAGCGTCGCCGGCGACTCCGGCGGACCGGTCTGGATCACCGACGACGACGGAACAGCCCACATCGTCGGCATCTGGCTCGGCGAGAAAAGCAGCGCCGACAACAGCCGCCGCTAAGGCCGCTTCGCGAGCCTGCGCGCCGCGCTGAACACCCTTACCTAGAGCCCCGCTCTAGAGCGGTGTCCCCGCTGGCTGCCACGCGAGATCCAGGTTGACACCCATCACCGGACGGCCACCCTCGACCAGCCACGTCAGACAACGCATCGACGGCTCACCACCCGCCGCCACCAGCGCCCTCATCAACGCAGACTCCACCTGCCCATTATGGCCCGAATGTTCCCCCCTGCGGGGACGACGACCCGGCCGCGCGCCCTGGCGGGCGCGGATGCCCGCCTGCGGCGGGCTCGTCCGCAGCCACTCACCTTGGAAGCCGTCAGCAGGGGTGTGCAGCGTAATCGGCCGGGGGCCCGAGCCGTAAAGGGACGTCCGCTGCTGCTGCCGGCGGCGGAGGACATGTGCGGCCCTATCAGCTCGCTGACGCTCGCGGGCCGCACATCCGCCGGCACCAGCACCGGACTCTTCGCCCTTGACGGCCCACCCTCAGCCGATTCCCCCGCACCCCGGCGCTGACCGGCGCACTCAACACGAGGAAACGGAGACACCATGACCAACACCCTCGCCGCCGACGCCACCGACGTCGCCGCACTCAGCACCGCCCACACCCTCGCGATGGCCCGATCCGACATCCACAGCGCCGTCAACGCCGACACCGACCACCGCCGACACCAGTACGCCCTCTCCGCCCGAGACCACGCCGTCACCCTGCTCCTCGAGCGCACCAGCGAGCCCAGCCAACGCGAGCACGCCGAGTACTACCTCGCCGACGCCGAAGCCATCATCGCCGCCACCACCCCCATCTCCTAGGCGCGGTCACCGCACCCCGCTAGCTGGCCACCTCACCCCGAGGCGGCCAGCCAGCACCATCCCCTCCACCCAACAGCGACACCCGTAACCTCATTAACGCGAAAGGAACACCACCATGGTCGACAAGGACTACGCACTGGCCTGGCAATTCATCGACGACCGCGGAACCCCGCGCCAGCTCCGATTCCGCATGAACGTCGCACCCGCCGCTGACCCCCGAACCTTCGACGGCACAGGACAACTCGTCGCCACCGTCGCCGACGCCGACCGCGCCGACAACCACGACGAAATTCCCATCAGCCGCCCCAACGTCAACGAAACCGACGTCGACCTCGCGATCGACGGGTGGGAAGACTGGGCACTGCTCTACGAAGCGAACAACGGTCTGGACCGCTGGATCAGCCTGCCCGCCATTCAGGCCCGCATCAACGCCGCCGGCCTCGGACCGCACCAGTAGCGCACCACCCAAAGGGGGTCCGCCGAGCCCACCAGCCCGGCGGACCCCCTTTTTTGCCACAGCAACTGGACCGTGCAGCACCCGCTCGGCTTCCCCGCCCGGCCCGTCCCCACCAAACCCGTGACCGGGCCCCCACCGCCGGCACGAGACAACGAGCCCCGAAAGGGGGAACCAGATGCGCATCACCGACTACCCCGCCCCATGTCGGATCGTGGACGAGGGGGGCGTCGACTATCGGCTGCGGTTCCAATCCCGGCGCGGCGGCAACCGGGCCCCCGGCCAACTCGTCGCCATCCCCATCGGCGCGGACCGGGTCCGCCGATCACGCTCACCCGCGACGACGTGACGCTGGCCGACCTCGACGCCGAACTGAGCCGCTGGACGGAATGGCCCGTCAGAATCGCCAGCTCGGCGGGAGGGCACGTGCCCGAGATCACCCTCAACGAGCCCCCTCGCCGTCTCGTAGGCGCCGGCCTGCAACATCCCCCGGCCGACACCTGATTAGCGCGGCGCAACAGGTAAAGAATCGGCCGGGAATTCGGTACGTCGTGCTCGACCGTGTCAAGGCTTCCGGTGTCCCCGGTACGCCTGCGCCTGCGGCGCGGTGCCGGCCTGGCGGCCGGCTCTCCGTAGCCCCTCACCTAAATCCGTGTAGCGGGGCGCCAAGTATGAACGACCGGGACCCGTCACGCGCAACCCTGGGTCCGCGTCGAACTGCGCAGGCCGAGTGACCTTTTCGTCCCAATCTGAGCCCGCCGAAGCGCTTCGCGCCGGCGGGCAGGGGCTGAAAACCCTGCTCCGTTCACCACGGCCCTCTGTCGGGATTGCGCGCACCACCCCGCCGTTCCCCTGCACCCCAGCGCTAACCGGCGCACATCGGCAGACCCGAACGGAGAACACCATGACCAACACCACCAAGACCCGCACCGCCAACCCGGCCACCCTGGCAGCCAACGCCCCTGGGCTCGTCGCTCACACCTTCATCCGCCTGCGCGGACCCCAGACCGGCACCGTCGACGTCTACGACGCCCGCACCCCCCATGCCCGCGTCACCATGCGGCTGGGAACCGTTCTGATGACCTTCTGGTCAGCCTCAGCCGCCCAAGGCGTTCTCGAGGCCATCTCCGCCGCCCGCGCCACGCTCGTTCACCTCCCACCGACCAGCGCGACCGCCCCCGATCCCTATGGGCAGCCCGCCATCGCCGTCGAGTGGACCAACCGACCCCAGTACGCCGCGGTCCCGCAAAGCCGTGTCCTCGAGGACCGACGCCGCACCGTCAAGTGGACAGACGTCCACACCGGTCCGCTGACGTGGCAACTGCTCGACCACGTCGCGTTCAACACCCTCGTCGGCCTCCTGGGCGAGGTCCACCGCGTCGCGGTCGCCGTGTGCCTCGACGGTGACGACCACCGAGCCGATCCGACCTGCGACACCTACGTGCCGGTGTCGGCCACTGCCCGGTAATCCACAGGCGGCCGGAGTCATCCACAGTCGATGACTCCGGCCCGCCACGCAGCACGTCGGTCGCACACCATTGGCGAGGTGAAGATCTGGACACTGAACGCCACCGAGGGACACGCCCCACCCCGCACCCTCATCGGCGTCGCCGCCGACCGCAGCCAAAGCACCGCAGCGATCGTCAGCGCGCTCACCCAACTAGCGCGATCGAGCCCACACGCGCAGCGCTTTCACGCACTCATCGACGGGCAGCTCGTCGCGGTCATCGGCACCGAACCCGGCCACGACGGATTCTCCGAACTCCTCGACCAGCTGTTGGGCGACTCGCCCGTCCCCGACGCTTGAGCCGATCACGGCGTGCGCACCGGTGATCACGCTCCTCGCCCCGGGAGTGCGCGCCTGCGGCGCGGTGCCGGCCTGGCGGCCGGCTCTCCGTAGCCCCTCACCTAAATCCGTGTAGCGGGGCGCCAAGTATGAACGACCGGGACCCGTCACGCGCAACCCTGGGTCCGCGTCGAACTGCGCAGGCCGAGTGACCGTTTCGTCCCAATCTGAGCCCGCCGAAGCGCTTCGCGCCGGCGGGCAGGGGCTGAAAACCCTGCTCCGTTCACCACGGCCCTCTGTCGGGATTGCGCGCACCGCCCCGCCGTTCCCCTGCACCCCAGCGCTAACCGGCGCACATCGGCAGACCCGAACGGAGAACACCATGACCATCACCACCGCGATCATCACCGCCAACGCGATGACCAGCCTCGACCACCCCGTCGACTGCTTGGTCGACACCTTGATCGAAGCCCAACGACTCCTCGGTCAGATCAACTGGAACACCATCACCTCGAACCGAGCCCGCGGCACCTACCGCAGCCCCGACGGAACGCCCGCATCCGTCACCGTCGTCGACACCCAACTCAGCCCCGACCTGCTGGCCGAAATCCAGACGTGGATGGCGCGGTCCTGACCCCAGCAAGCTCCCGGGCCCGGCCAGCACCTTACGCAGGTGACCGGCCGGGCCCCCTTTTTGCGTCGGAGGGGCGCGCCTGCGGCGCGATGCCGACCTGACGGCCGGCTCGTCCGTAGCCCCTCACCATTACCCGTTTAGCGGGGTGCCAAGTGTGACCGACGAGGCCCCGTCACGGTCAACCCACGGTCACGCCGAACTACGCAGGCCGAGTGACCTTTTCAGCCCTACCCCTGCCCGCCGAAGCGCTTCGCGCCGGCGGGCGGGGGCTGAAAACCCTGCTCCGTCCGCCGCTTCCTCTTCGAGGTTGCCCGCGCCACCCCGCCGGTCGATTGCACCCCAGCGCTAACCGGCGCACTCATCACCCACTCGAACGGAGAACACCATGACCCTCGACCTGCGCTCCAGCACCGACGTCCTGGCCGCCGTCCCGGCCCTGCTCGGATTCGCCCCCACCAACAGCATCGTCGGAATCGTCATCGACGACGACGGCACCCAGCAGAGCATCCTCGTCGCCGCCCGCTACGACAGCGACGCGCCTCTGCACACCGCCATCAAGTTCGTCAACGCCCTGCCCTTGCGCGGCGACGACGGAATCGCCCGCAGCGTCCTGCTCATCGCCATCGCCGACGCCGAGCACCAGGCCCTCGCCGGACACCACCTCGACGCCATCAGCCGCCAGCTGCACGCGCTCGGCAGCGCGGTCTTCAAGCGGCTCCACGCCGACCAGCTCGACGCCGGCCACTCCTGGACCGATGTCGACACCGGAGAGGCAGGTCGCACCGTCGACTACCGAATCTCAGACCTGGCCCTGCGGTTCGCCGTCGAGGAGGGCCGTTCCATCCTGGGCGCCCGCGCCGACATCGCCGCCGAGTTCACCCCCGGCGACCCGGCACCGGAGGCCGAGATCACCGCCGACGTCGTGACCCACACCATCCTGAGCCTGTACGCAGCCCTCAACGACCCCGACGGACTCACCGCGCAGCTCGCCGCCAACACCGGCCACCTGATCACCACCAGCGTCACCCACCGCGACGCACTGCTAGTCATCAGCGCCACCCGCCTCGACACAGGAGGCACCCTCTGGACCCGGATCGCGCGCCAACTGCGTGGCATCGCTCGCATCGAGGCACTCGCGCTAGCCGCTGCCTGCTTCTACGCCGGCAACGACTCCGTCCGCGCCGGCCTCGCCCTCGACGCCGCCCAAACCACCGCCGCCGACAACGGACTCGAGGACACCAACCTCGTGGCCTTGCTCGACACCGCGCTGCAGAGCGGACTCCCGCCCGCAGCAATCCGCCAGATGCTGGCCCGCCTCGGCGACACCCCGCCCACCAACTGACCCGACCAACCCCGTGAGTCCGGCCGGCCACCTCACCCGAGATGGCCGGCCGGATTTCATCTCGCCCCATCACCCGCCCGACCACCAGGAAGGAACCACCATGACCGACCGCCATGACCGCCGAGACGGACACGCCGCGCGCTACTCCTACGAACCCGACGGCACCCACTACGTCGAGCAGACCGTCCAGGTCTATCTGCGGCTCTCCGACGACCGCACCCGGTGGATCATCGACGCCGCCAGCGTCGACGGCTGCGCCCTCGACAGCGCCATGAGCGACTTGAGCGCCAGCAACACCGAATGCGCCTGCGACAGTGCCGATTGCGACGACGTGCTCGCCGCCGCGAACACGCTGCCGCTACCCACCGGCGAAGAGCTCGCCCACCTACTGCTCGACGCCCTGCCCGACTAACACCACCGTGGCCTCGCCGACACCATCACGCTGTCGGCGAGGCCCCCCTTTTGATCCGGATGCCCCAACGCTCCCCCACGGCAACGACAAGGGCGACATCCCGCGCCCCGCACACCGCCGCCCTGGCGGGCGCGGGATGCCCGCCTGCGGCGGGCTCGTCCGTAGCCACTCACCTTGGAAGCCGTCAGCAGGGGTGTGCAGCGTAATCGGCCGGGGGCCCGAGCCGTCAAGGGACGTCCGGTGCTGGTGCCGGCGGCGGAGGACATGTGCGGCCCTATCAGCTCGCTGACGCTCGCGGGCCGCACATCCGCCGGCACCAGCACCGGACTCTTCGCCCTTGACGGCCCACCCTCAGCCGATTGCCCCGCACCCCGGCGCTGACCGGCGCACTCAACACGAGGAAACGGAGACACCATGACCGACAACCGCACTCAGCGCGAACTCGAACTCGCCGCCGATCTCGCCGCCGCCGCCGACACCGCCACCGACGCCCCGTTCTGACCCCGCCCGCCGGGCCCGCCACCACCGCGGGCCCGGCGCAACCCACCGCACCCGAAAGGATCTGACATGCACCACCTGCACAACCCCGACTGGGCCCGCGACGTCGACACCGCGCGCCTAGCGCTCGACGGCGCACTGGTCGACGCCATCAACGCCCTCACCCGCGCCCGCACCGCCCTGGCCACACTCACCAGTGACCACGTCTACGACGTCGACTTCGTCGGCACCGCCGACGGGACCGACACCGCCTCATTCCTCACCGACAGCCTGCGCAACTGTCGCGCCGCCTACCGCATCGCCCACGCACTGATCGAGGACGCACCCACCGACGACGAGCCCGACGACCACACTGACCACTGACCCCCCGCGGGCGAGGACCGAATCACCCCCCACCGGGGCCGGTCCTCGCCCCTTCTCATGCCGCGCCGGTGACACACCGCGCCACCGGCGCACCGACACACCGTTACCCATTTCCTCACCACAGGGTCGGATGTCCCACCGCCAGCGCATCGGCGACCGCGGCGGCATCCCATCCATTGCGCACCGCAGCGCGCAGCGCGACCGAACGGTCCCGACGCGCCAACACCCCGGCGTTGCGCTGCCGGACGGCGACTCGGCCACCGCCTCGACCGGACCGGCCCATCTGTTCCATGTTGTCGCGCTGGCTGCCGGCGAACACGTGCCGACGGCCCGTCTCGCCGGGCACACTCACCCGCGCGCACAACGGCACGTCGCACCCGTGGAGCGCACGCTCCCACGGCGGCAACACATCGCCGTGTAATGCCACAGCAAGCGCATACCGGTTGGCCCGCACCATGACCCGCCGGCCGTCACGCCGAATCCACAAACGCCCGTACCCGTCGCCACCGATGGCGCCGGTGAACAACCAGCAGTCCTGAGCGTCCGGGCCGCGCACGACAGCGGCCTCAAAGCGCGCAATCTCGGCGGCATCGCGCACGGGGTCCACCACCAGCTGTAGTGGTTCCGACCGCCGCCGACCTGTTCTCACCGCGCCGACACGTTAACCGGTGGCCGACAAGGAGCCGTCCGGCGCGCCCAACGCGGCCCCTCCACCGCTGCTGGCCGCGATCGACTCGTCGGCCGCCGCCTCATGCGCTTGCGCTGCACCGGACGCCCGGTCCGCGCTGTCGGCTAGCGTCGCCTCGGCGTAGCGGATCAGCTCGCGCACCGCCTTCTCTCCGATCCCCGTCAGGGCGGCGATGTCGCGGATCGTCTCGCCCCGATCGCGCAGCGCAGCAAGCGCCATTCCCGCGGCACGGCGGTGATCGGCGCGCTTGCCCTCGGCCTGGGCGCGCACGCCGGCGATCTTGGTCTCGACCCACTCGTCGACCCCGGCGAGGCGTTCCTGGCTGGAGAAGAACACCGCCAGGTCGTCGCCATTGCGCCGGGCTCGTTCCAGAACGTCGCGCTGGGCGGCCTTCACCGCCTCGCGGGCAGCCCGCACAGCCGACTTCGATTTCGACACCTTGTTCGTCATGGCGCTCAACCTAAAACCGCCACCACCGCTACAGCACCGCCCCAAACCAGCCACTTTCAACCCATCACGCACCGCCAAACCCTCACCCCACCAACAGCTCCACCTCCATTCACCCCCTGCCGCGCCCCCCATCGCCGGCCTCACCACACCCCTCCACTCCCCTTTTTCAGCCCATCACACCTAGTGCATTCAGGTCACGAAACGGTAACGGCGCCGTTGTCGTGGGCTTGGGGCGGTGCTCAAGAGCCGAGCCGTTCGTAGCGTCCGGGGTGGTGATCGAGCGGTGATGGGCCTCCACAAACTGACCGCCGGAGACGGGTACACCTACCTGCTCCGGCAGGTCGCCGTCGCCGACGGCACCGACCTCGGTCGCGCCAGCCTCACCGACTACTACTCCTCCAAGGGCGAAACCCCCGGACAGTGGATCGGCAGCGGCCTGGCCGCCCTGGGGCGACCGGTCAGCCGCGACCCCAACAACCCACTCGTCGCCGACCTCTGGGGAGTCCCCAACGGCTCCGAAGTCACCGAAGACCAGATGAAGGCCCTCTTCGGTGAAGGGCTCCATCCCAACGCCACCCGCATCACCGAACACCTCACCGGCATCGGCCTGTGGGTCGACGGCGCGCACGCCGCCGCCAAGCTCGGCCGCCCATTCCGACTGGGCGCCAACGAAAACGAATTCACCCGCCGCCTACGCGGCGCCTACGGCCAGCACAACGACATCCTGGGCCGCGCCACCAACGCCCCCCTCGACGCCGGTGTACGCGCCGAGATCCGCACCACCGTCGCCGCGCAGATGTTCGCCGAGCACTACGGCCGCGCCCATCTCGACGACCGGGAGCTCACCGGATTCACCGCCCGACTGTCCCGCATCGACACCACCGCCGTCGCCGGCTACGACCTGACCTTCACCCCCGTGAAGTCGGTGTCTGCGCTATGGGCGCTGGCCCCGCTGGAAGTCGCCAAGGCCATCGAGGAGTGTCACCACAAAGCCGTCGCCGACACCTTGGCGTACCTCGAGTCTCAGGCCTGCTTTACCCGTATGGGCACCAACGGCGTCGCCCAAGTCGACGCCGACGGATTCATCGCCGCGGCGTTCGATCACCGCGACTCCCGCGCAGGCGACCCGAACCTGCACACCCACGTCGCGGTGAGCAACAAGGTGCAGGCCATCGGCGCCGACGGAATCCCCCGCTGGCTGGCACTGGACGGTCAACCGCTCTACAAGGCCAAGGTGTCGGCATCGGAGTTGTACAACACGCTGTGCGAGGCCAACCTGATCGCCGAACTGGGCGTCAACTTCGCCAACGACACCCCCGAGCCGGGCAAGCGACCGGTCCGCGAAATCGTTGGAATGTCACCGGAACTGATCACCGTGTGGTCCTCACGGCGGGCCGCCATCGAGCACCGCGTCGGAGCGCTCGCCAAGGACTTCCAGCAGCAGCACGGCCGCGAACCCAGTGCGGTGGAAATGCTGGCGCTGTCCCAGCAGGCGACCCTGGAAACGCGTGCGGCCAAGCACGAACCACGGTCGTTGGCAGAGCAGCGCCACCAGTGGCGGACCGAAGCCATCGAGGCCTTGGGGGGTCACCGCCACGTGGACGCAATGGTCGCCGCAGTGACCTCCGGGCGGGCCCCACGCGAACGCGTCATCATCACCGACGACTGGGTCGCCGAGCAGGCCGCCAACGTGATCACCACGGTCTCCGCGGCGCGGTCGACGTGGCAGATCAGCCACGTCCGCGCCGAGGTGTCACGGGTACTGCGCTACACCGGCTGCCACGACACGCCAGCGCTGTCGGAGCGCCTCGTCACAGCCGCGCTCGACGAACGCAGCATCGCGTTGACGAGCACCGCCGACACCGAGATGAACGAGCCCGACGTGCTGCGCCGACGCGACGGCGCCAGCGTCTACACCCGCCACGACACCACCGTCTACACCAGCGCCGACATCCTGGCCGCCGAGCGTCGAATCCTGCACGCCGCAAGCCTGTCCGGAGGACACGTCGTCGACGACGGCAGCATCACCCTGGCCCTACTCCAAGCCCACGCCGAATACGGCGTGGCACTCAACGACGGCCAACAAACCCTGCTGCGCGACATGGCCACCTCCGGTGCCCGCGTCCAGCTCGCGCTAGCACCCGCCGGCACCGGCAAGACCACGGCCATGGCGCCGCTGGCCGCAGCGTGGGCCAACAGCGGAGGCACCGTGATCGGCCTCGCCCCGACCGCTGCGGCCGCCGAAGTCCTGGCGGCCGACCTGGGCGCACCGACTGACACCATCGACAAACTCGTCCAGCTCTCCGGCCGCAGCGGTGGTCCCCCACCAGCAGCAGACGACCCCGCCCGCGCCTGGTTCGACCACATCGGACCGAGCACCTTGATCGTGGTCGACGAAGCCGGCATGGCGTCGACCGCGGGGCTGGATGCAGTGATCGCCCACGCCCTGGCCCACGGTGCCAGCGTGCGTCTCATCGGCGACGACAAGCAGCTCGCCTCGGTCGCCGCGGGCGGGGTGCTGCGCGACATCGTGGCCACCCACGGCGCCCTCACGCTGTCGGACGTGGTGCGCTTCACTGACCCTGTGATTGGGGGCGCCGAAGGCGCTGCCAGCCTCGCGCTGCGTGACGGCGACCCCACCGCCATCGCCTTCTACCTCGACCACGGCCGCGTGCACGTCGGGGCCGAACACGTCGCCGCCGACATGGCCTACCAGTCATGGTCGGCCGCCGTCGCCGCCGACCGCGATGCCCTACTGATCGCCCCCACCAACGAACTGGTCGCCGAACTCAACGAACGCGCCCGCCTGGACCGGTTGCGCCGTCACCCGCACCCCAACAACACCCGCACCGTCACCCTGTCCGACGGCTTGACTGCCAGCGTCGGAGACTGGATTCTCACCCGCAGCAACGCCCGCTGGCTACACATCCCCGGCGGCGGCTGGGTGAAGAACGGACACCGCTGGGTCATCACCGACATCGACGCCACGGGCACCGTCTCGGTGTCGCGGCTCACCGGGTCCGACACCCAATCCGTCGTCCGGCTGCCCGCCCGCTACGTCGCCACCAACACCACCCTCGGCTACGCACGCACCATCAACGGCGCCCAAGGATCGACCGCGCGCCACGAATGCCACGTCGTCGGTTCGGACACCCTGACCCGTGAGCAGCTCTACGTCGCACTCACCCGCGGCAAGGCCGAGAACCACATCTACTTCTCCACCAGCGAAGCCGACCCGCACGCCATCCTCACCCCCAAGGCGACGCACCCCCCGACGGCCGTGGACATCCTCTCGGCCATCCTGCGCCGCGACGGTGCGCAGGTCTCCGCCCACAGTGCTCAGCGCGCCGATGCCGACCCGTTCACCCGTTTGGCCCGGGCGACCGACATGTACACCGACGCTCTGTCCAGTGCCGCCGAGCAGCTCGCCGGCACCGGCACCATGGCCGGCATCGACGCGGCCGCCACCGCGCTGCGCGCCGACCTTACTGCCGCCGAAGCGTGGCCCGTCCTGCGCCGCAATCTCGCCCTGCTGGCGCTGGACGGACACGACCCGCAACAGGCCCTCGCGCACGCCGCCCGCCGCGGACTCGACAACACCGGCGACCCCGCCGCAGTGCTCGACTGGCGCCTGCCCACCCCCGACGACAGTGCCCTGGATATCGTCGGACCGCTGCGCTGGCTGCCCTCCATTCCTGCCGCACTGCAGGACGATTCAGCGTGGTCGCGATACCTGTCCGCGCGCTCGACCCTCGTCGAAGACATCGCCGACCAGATCCGCGAACAAGCCCGCGCCTGGACCCCGGCGACAGCCCCGGTATGGGCGCGCCCGCTGGTCGGTCAGCGCCCCAGACTGCTCGCCGAGATCGCGGTGTTCCGCGCCGCCCACGACGTCGACCCCGCCGACACCCGCATCACTGGGCCCACCCAGCACGCCAACCGCTCCGCGTCGTTCCAAGCGATGCTGCACCAGCGCCTCGACACCGCCCTGGTCACCGGCGGTGCCGGGGCCAAGCGGTGGCGAACGCTGGCCGAGCGGATCGACCCGACCCTGCCCGCCGACCCGTTCTGGCCCCGATTGGCCACCCACCTCGATCAGGCCGCGCGCGCCGGAGTCGACGTCACCGCCCTGGTCGACGACGCCATGAGTCGCCACGGGGTGTTGCCGGACGAGCTGCCCGCCGCCGCCCTGTGGTGGCGGCTGGCCGGCACACTGTCCCCGGCCACCCTCGACGCCTCCAACACCCGCCTGCGGCCGCCGTGGACCGCTGAGCTGCACCGCGTCCTGGGCAGCTCGGCCGCCGAGACCATCACCGCCGACCCCGCCTGGCCGGCGCTGGTCGCCGCCGTCAACGCCTCGGACTGGCCGCCGGCCGATCTGCTGTCCGCAGCCGCGGAATACCTCCTCGACGCCCTCGACGACGACGCGATTCGCCCCGACGAGTACGCCCGCGTGCTCACCTACCGCGTCGAGCTGCTCACCCAATACGCCGGCGAAGCCCACGCCGACATCCCCCACCCCGCCGACAGCCTGGGTGACCCCCTCACCACCGCGCCGCACCACCCCGTCGGCCTCGGCGACCACGACGAGCCCGGCCACGACGACTGGTTCGACTACCACTCCGAGAACGACGACAGCCTCGGTGACCTCGACTTCTACTCACTGCTCACCGAGCGCCCCGCGCTGACCCCCGACCTCGACATCGACGTCGCCGAGCTGCGAGACCGCCGCGCCGCGGCGAAAGCCCGAGCCCGCACCTTGGCCGAAGCGGTGCTGTCCTACCAGGGCGGACCCGCCGAACAGGCCGCCGCCGACGAACTCATCGCCCTGCACCGACGCCACGTCGAGCAACGCCCGCTGCAACACGACCTGGCTCACGCCCACGCCGACTGGATCACCGCCGCGGCCGCCGCAGAGGCGCAGCGCCACCGCATGAGCGAGCTCGAAAAGCTCATCACCCGCGCCGAGAGAGACGGTCACCACGACCTCGCCCAGGCCTACCGGGAACGCCGCGGCGATCTTGCCGTCGACGCCGCCGACCTCGACGCAGGCGCGCGCCGGGCCGGCGCCGAACGTGACGCCGCAGCCGAACGGCTTCACGCCCTCGCAGGTGGGCCGCAGGGCGTCGTGACCGCCGAGGACATCGAAGCCCGCCGCACCATCGCCGTGCACGCCGACCTCGCCGCCCTCGCCGCCGCACGCGCCGACGCCGCCGAACTGGACAACCAGCTCTACCGCGCCGAAGCCCGCACCGCACGGACCTTCGCCGAACACCCCGAACGCGACCGAGAACTGACCCGGGCCGCAGCGATGATCACCGAGCGGGATCTGATGGTGTTGCGTGCTGAGGTGGATTTCGTGGAGGCAGCGGGGTCTCGGTCACCGGCCACGGTGTACCCACCCCCAGCCCACGGGTGGGAGGACCTCGACGACCCGACCCGCGCCGCGGTCGAAACCATCACCGCGAGCATGCAATCGGTGCACGTCCTCACCTTGGGACCCGACGCCGACAAGCACGCCGCCCTGAGCGCGATCCAGGCCGCCGCCACCGGCAAGGGCCGCAACGTGCTCGCGATGCCGGCCACCGACACCGCGACCGCCTTCGCCGACCACCACCCCTACGCCACCAAGGTCACCGACCCCGCCGCCACCCGCGACCGCCTCGAAACCGGCCGCTGGAGCATCCGAGCAGGCCAGCTCGTCGTCATCGACGACGCCGACCACCTCGACCCAGATCAGTTGCGCTACTTCACCGAACACGCTGCCCGCTCCAACACCAAGCTGCTACTGGTCTGCACCCCCACCGAGAGCCGCACCCCCGCCCACAGCCTCGTCGACGCCCTCGCCGACAACCTGCCCTGGGCCCAGCGCATCGGCACCCCCACCGTCGACCGCGCCACCGCCATCGACCGCGCCCGCACCCACCTCACCGACCACGAACCGGCCACCGCCCACGACCGCGACGCCGCCGAACTCCTGGCCCGCCGCGACACCCTGACCGCCACCCAACACGCCCAATTCAAACCCCGCCTACACACCCACGACCACAGCCGCGAACACGGCCTCGACCACGGCCTCGACCTGTGGAAGTCGTCGGAGCTACCCGCCAGCAGCACATGCGGGACTGTGGAAATAACGGTGTTTCCGGTACTGACACGCTGAGCGATGCTCGGCGAGAAAGGTGCCGTGATGACGACACTGGAAGATGTGGCGAAGAAGAAGGCGGCTGAGCAGTCCGCAGAGCAGAAGGCTGCCGTCGAGCTGGTCCGACTGGCACAGGAACAGGGCCTGTCGCTGACTGGGCCCGACGGGCTGCTCAAACAGCTGACCAAGACGGTCCTGGAGATCGCACTCAATGAGGAGATGACCGAGCACCTCGGTTACGAGAAACACGACCCGCCGGAGGCGGGGTCGGGCAACATCCGCAACGGGACCCGCACCAAGACGGTGCTGACCGACACCACCGGCCCGGTCGAACTCGACGTGCCGCGCGATCGGGCATCCACGTTCGAGCCCCAGATCGTCAAGAAACGTCAACGCCGATTGTCCGGGGTCGATGAGGTGGTCTTGTCGTTGTACGCCAAAGGGCTTACCACTGGGGAGATTTCAGCGCATTTCGCTGAGATCTACGGCGCGTCGGTCTCGAAGGAGACGATCAGCCGCATCACCGACAAGGTCATCGAGGAGATGAACGATTGGTCGGTGCGGCCACTCGATGAAACCTACGCCGCGATCTTCATCGACGCGATCGTGGTGAAGGTCCGCGACGGCCAGGTCGCCAACCGCCCGTTCTACGCCGCGATCGGAGTGACCCTGGCCGGGGAACGCGACATCCTCGGATTGTGGGCCGGCACCGGCGGGGAGGGCGCGAAGTTCTGGATGAGCGTGCTCACCGATCTGCGCAACCGCGGCGTCAAGGACAGCTTCTTCGTCGTCTGCGATGGGCTGAAGGGACTGCCCGAGGTGGTGGGCAACGTGTGGCCGCAGGCGATCGTGCAGACGTCATCTATTAACAATGGGTGGGCCGGGATGGTCTCGGCGTTCACCTGCACCACCACGGGCAGGACCTGTGCAAACGCGTCACCTTCGAGGTCCACATGCAGACCTGTCCGCCCGTGGTGGCTGCGGGGCTTGGACCGGCCAGCGAGAGCAGCACCACCGGTATCAGCGGCGAGTGCCGAGATGAGGTTCCGGGCACGCCCCGCACATTGCAGCGTGAATCTTCGGATCGAAGGGGATCTGACTGCAATGAATCAGGATAGTCCGGACGGTGCAAGTCGTTTCTGGTGCGGCATTGATTGGGGCGGACGCTCCCATTACCTCTGCGTCCTCGACGACCGCGGCGGGCAGCTTCTCAGCCGAAAGATCGCGCACACCGTCGACGGTTTGACGATATTGGTCGAGGTGATCGCCTCACTGACTGGCTCGGTGCGTATCGCCATCGAACGCGCCGAGGGCTTGCTTGTCGAGCATCTGCAACAGCACTGTAGCGCTGAAATCTATTGCGTGTCACCGAAGATCTCGGCGCGTGCACGTGAACGGTATCGGATGGCGGCGGCCAAGTCCGACGAGTTCGATGCCTACGTTTTGGCCGACACGTTGCGTCACCAATATGCCCAGTGGCGGCCGTTGGCTGTTGCGTCGCCGGTATTGGCCGAGCTGATCGCGGTCAGCCGGGATCGTCAGCGCATCCTGGATATGCAGGTGGATACCGAAAATCGGCTGCGGTCGATCTTGGAGGCCTACCACCCCGCACCTTTGCACCTGTTCTCCTCGTTGGACCGTGACATCACCCTGGCGTTCATCCGGACCTTTCCCACTCCCGCGCAGGCGAGCAGGGTCACGACGAGACGAATGGGTGGATTCACCGGCCGACACGGCTACAGTGGCCGGCAGAAACCTGAGACGCTCATCGCCCGGATGCAGCCTCATCTGTTGTCGGCCAGTGAAGGAACCGTCGCCGGTAAAGCGTTGGCGGCCAAAGCATTCACAGAACAGCTCGCGCTACTCAACACTCACCTGCGAGCCCACGACAAGCGGCTGGGCGAGTTGCTCGACATGCACCCGGACACTCCGATCTTCACCAGCTTCCCTGGTATCGGTCCCGTCACCGCCGGCGTATTAATCTCCGAAATGGGTGAACAGCGCAGCCGTTTCCCATCGGCGCCGTCGTTGTTGGCCGAGACCGGCTTGGCTCCGGTCACCAAGGCCTCCGGGCGCACCCGTCAGGTGAGGTTCCGCTACGCCGCCAACCGGCGAATGCGCCACGCCATCGACTGGTGGATGTTCGTCGCCGTCCGTGAGGACCCATGGTCGGCCGACATCTACGAACACGCCCGCGCCGCCGGCCAACCACACCACCGCGCTCTGCGTGGCCTGGGTGCGCGCTGGTGCCGCATTCTGTGGCGCTGCTGGCACGATCACACCCTCTACGACCCGGTCATCCACCACCGCACCACCGCGGCATAGTCCGCCCTCCCCACGACCGCGCTGAGCAAACCGAGTCAGTCGCGGCGACCAAACACGTCCACGATGAAAGGTTGACAGCGGGAGTCTGCATCATTCACTTGCTGCGCAACACCTTTCGGCTCACGTCCCGCAAGTACTGGGATGAGATCAAGCGTGATGTGAAACCGATCTACACCGCAGTCAACGCGACCGCGGCCCGCGCAGCGTTCGACGATCTGGCCGAGAAATGGGGGCAACGCTACCCGGCGGTGATCCGCCTGTGGGACAACGCCTGGGCGGAGTTCATCCCGTTCCTGGACTACGACGTGGAGATCCGCCGTGTCATCTGTAGCACCAATGCCATCGAGTCGCTCAACGCCCGCTACCGCCGCGCGATCAAGGCCCGCGGCCACTTCCCCTCCGAGCAGGCCGCCCTCAAGTGCCTCTATCTGGTCACCCGATCACTGGACCCGACCGGTGCAGGCAGGGCACGATGGACGATGCGGTGGAAACCTGCCCTGAATGCGTTCGCGATCACCTTCGCCGATCGATTCCCGGCAGCCGAAACCTACTGATGAAAACCGCCGAAAACACCGTTAGCGAGATAGTCCCGCACATGCTCTTACAGCGACCGCAAATGGACGTCGGCGCGCAACTTGTCTTCCTCGGGTGATTTTGACTGCTGATTCGGGAGTCGTTTGATCACGAAGTCCGGAGTCAGGCGAGGCGTCGTGGGTGTTCTTTTGATCGCCAATTTGGGAGTCGCTCTTTCCTGCTGGACTGTGTGGTCGGTTTTCCGCCAGCCTGGGTGGGGCTTGTTCGGCAGGATCGTCGGCTGTGTCCAGTCGTCTGTCGGTGCCAGTGTGGTTGCAGTTCGGGTTGCTCGCTACGGCGTGGGGTTCGAGCTTCCTGTTCATCAAGGTCGGTTTGGAGGGTTTGTCACCTGCCCAGGTCGTGTTGGCGCGACTGGTCGGCGGAGCGCTGGCTCTGCTGGTCTTGACGCTGATGACCAGAGCCCGTTTGCCGGGGTGGGATCGGATCTGGTTGCACGTCACGGTCGTGGCGATACTGCTTTGCGTAGCACCATTTTTGATCTTCGCGTGGGCTGAGCAGTTCATCGCATCGAGTCTGGCCTCGATCTACAACGCGACGACCCCGCTGATGACGATGCTGATGGCGATTGCGGCATTGCCCGATGAACGGCCTACTCCGCGCCGGCTTTTGGGTTTGGGGTTGGGCTTTGGAGGTGTCGTGGTGGTGCTGGCTCCGTGGGCTGGCCGCAGCGGCGGGTCGGTGGCCGCGCAGCTGGGGTGTCTGGCGGCCACCGCCAGTTACGGAGCGGCGTTTGTGTACCTGCGTCGTTACGTGGCCCCTCGGGGTCTGCCAGCGTTGACGGTGGCGACGATGCAGGTCGGCGTTGGTGGGGTCATCATGATGCTGCTCGCACCGTTCATCGCGCGCGACAGCGTCGTTCTGAGCGCCTCGGTGGTGATCAGCATGGTGTTGCTGGGTGTTGTGGGTACCGGCTTGGCCTATGTGTGGAACACCAACGTCGTTTCGGCGTGGGGAGCGACCGCCGGCGCCAGCGTCACCTATTTGACGCCGATCGTCGGGGTGGTGCTGGGTGCCGCGTTGCTCGGGGAGCATCTCCACTGGAATCAACCGGTGGGGGCGATCATCGTAATTTTCGGCATCGCCTTGTCGACGCGGGTACGAACCCGCCCCCCATCCGACGGGGACGACCCTGTCGATGATGGTCAGCGGGTTGATTCATCGGCCACCCCCCGGCTAGCCGACTGACCGGTCGCCGCCTGATGCACCGGACTTGGCGCGGGTGTGGGCGAGACGGAAGGAGTCGGTGCCGGTTTCGATGATGTTGCCGCCGAGGGTGAGCCGATCCACGATCGCCGCGCACAACCGTGGGTCGGTGAACGTCTTGGTCCACCCCGAGAAGCTCTCATTCGAACGCGATGGCGACCGAGGCCTTCTCTTTACGTTCGGTGAGCACCTGAAACAACAGCTCGGCACCGCGGCGGTCAAGCTCTTGCCCGCAGGCGGTCGGCGATGAACCGATCGTTGTAGCCCTGCTGGCGAAGCGAGAGCACGCTGAGCCCGAAAATCTGGTCGGCCACCGTCTGGGCGTGCTCAACGGCGACGTGGGCGGCCGACGTCGCGGCGGTCAAGGCGGTGACCACAGAACCGCTATGCGCAGAAGGAAGGACCGCCGGCGAGCTGTGCGGGGTCATCGCGGCGTTCCTCTTTGGGTGTCCTCCGCTTCGAGCGAATCCATCACTTCGGCCAGCTCGGATTCGTCCACAGTCAGGGGCGCCTCTCTGGTGTGGACGAGCTGTTTGAGGGCCGCCGGCGCGCCGCGGGTGTCAGAGCTATCAGGCAGGTACGCGTCGGCGGCAACGTGCAGTTGGCAGACGGCTGCAATGAGATTGTCCGGTCCCGTACCGCGATAGCCGCAGGTGTAGTACCCACTTCCGCCGAGCGGCATGGGCCATACCGTCCCTGCTGCTCGGTAAAACGCTGCGCGCCAACGTGCTTCGACCTCAAATGCGGTCAGTCGGCCATCGGCGGGCATCCGTGTTCCCACGGTGGCGTGGTATGTGCCATCAGTTGTCTTGGCGATCCATCCGAAGTCGGCCCGTGGGTCGTACCACCATTGGCAGGGGTGCGTTCGTTGGTCATCAGTGAATGTCCGCCGCGCAAACATCGCGCCGAGGGTCTGTGGGTCTTCGCACGGCTTAAGTCGTGAAATCCATTCCCTGGCAAGGGGTCCGTCGTCTTCCGAAGTGCACACCGTGATACCGACCAGTTCGCGCACCTCGTTGCGGTGAGACAGCAGTTCCACCGCCTTCTGGCGTGCAGCCTCACTGGGTACCCGGAGGTTCATCAGTGGGTACACCTCCCCGAGTGTGGGCGGCTCAAGCAACGTCGGGTTGGGGTTGCGGGGGTATGCCGCCTGGAACAGGCCCGGCCGTTCGACTCCTCCGGGCACGTCAGGATGCGCTGGTGCGGCGTAGATCCCAGCTTCCAGGCGTGCGTTGATGACGTCGACGACCGAGCGACAGCGGTCTGCCTCAGCATCGTCGGCAGCTTCGGCGAGCAGCTGGTTGAGGGTGTTCGGGTCATAGAGCGGGTCTGAGGGGCGAACCGATTGCGGGGCGGCTCCCGGCCGCCACGCCTGGATGTCGTCGAGTCTGCGCAGACCGGCTGGCCACCAGGGCAAGTTCACCCGCAGGAGGTTGGCGAGGTCGAACCATCCGCAAGTTTCCACAATGGCAGTGCCGGGCGGGGCTCCGTGTTGTCGCTCAGCGACCGCCAATTCGGCCTGCCAGCCCGGCGGACTCACCTCCCCAGGTAGTGGCCGCATCTCGTCGCTCACAACCGCGACAGCCGTCACTGATTCGAGGACTTGTAGGAGGCGGGGCGCCCAGTGCGCGGCCCGCCCGGTGGTCATCACGTCGCCGTAGGCCACCGCTACGGGCCCGCGGTCGTCGGCGGGCTGCCAGATATGCACGATCCAGGGTTTCGGGCTGCCGTATGCGTCGTAAGGTGCGTGTCGTTCGGCGCCCACCCACATCGCCGGCTGCAGCCCGTCGCCCTGGTGGTAGATCCGGGGAATCTGCGCTCCGCGATTCTGGCGCCGAACCCGCTTGCACTCGAAGGCCTGAACCTTCGTCCACAGCTTTGGTCGACCCGGGATCGCCGGCTGCGGGAAATTGGGATCGCGGGTGGTCAGCTTGTGAAACGCCGCGATGGATACGCCGAGCAGCTTTGCGAACTCTGCGGTGTCGACGGTGGGAGCGCCCCACTGACTGTGTTGCTGCCAGTAAGCATCCTCTGCGATGACCGGGGAGCTGATGCCATGTGCAGGGAGACGCCGCTTGCGGAGATTCATGGCATCACCCTATGCGGTGTCCATCTACATGTCCATTTGCAAATAGACATTGCTGACGATGTAAATGGCCGGCCGAGTGGACGCCGCCGTGGTCGCGGCAACCGTGATGGGGCGACGCCACCAGCGCTTTACAGGTCGAGGCCGTGTTCGCGGCTGTGGTCGTGGGTGTGTAGGCGGGGTTTGAATTGGGCGTGTTGGGTGGCGGTCAGGGTGTCGCGGCGGGCCAGGAGTTCGGCGGCGTCGCGGTCGTGGGCGGTGGCCGGTTCGTGGTCGGTGAGGTGGGTGCGGGCGCGGTCGATGGCGGTGGCGCGGTCGACGGTGGGGGTGCCGATGCGCTGGGCCCAGGGCAGGTTGTCGGCGAGGGCGTCGACGAGGCTGTGGGCGGGGGTGCGGCTCTCGGTGGGGGTGCAGACCAGTAGCAGCTTGGTGTTGGAGCGGGCAGCGTGTTCGGTGAAGTAGCGCAACTGATCTGGGTCGAGGTGGTCGGCGTCGTCGATGACGACGAGCTGGCCTGCTCGGATGCTCCAGCGGCCGGTTTCGAGGCGGTCGCGGGTGGCGGCGGGGTCGGTGACCTTGGTGGCGTAGGGGTGGTGGTCGGCGAAGGCGGTCGCGGTGTCGGTGGCCGGCATCGCGAGCACGTTGCGGCCCTTGCCGGTGGCGGCGGCCTGGATCGCGCTCAGGGCGGCGTGCTTGTCGGCGTCGGGTCCCAAGGTGAGGACGTGCACCGATTGCATGCTCGCGGTGATGGTTTCGACCGCGGCGCGGGTCGGGTCGTCGAGGTCCTCCCACACGTGGGCTGGGGGTGGGTACACCGTGGCCGGTGACCGAGACCCCGCTGCCTCCACGAAATCCACCTCAGCACGCAACACCATCAGATCCCGCTCGGTGATCATCGCTGACTGCGCTGGCTCGGCGACGGCCACTGCCGCACGCAGCTCACGGTCGTGTACCGCCGCACGTAACTCACGGGCGGACCGCAGGCCCGATTCCTGCACCACGTACGGCGTCGGATTGTGCAGCAGCGACCAGCCCGGTTCCCGGCCGCGAGCAGCCATGCGCGCCTGCGCGGCAGCGGCTTTCGCCTTCGCCTCCGGGCTTTCGGCGGCCAACCGCAGCTCCAAGGTCAAGGTCGCGAGCTCGGCCTGGCGGTCGGTGAGTTCGCCAGTGTGCTCGAACGGGCCTGGTGGGTGAGCCAAGAGGTCGGCCAATTCGGCGCGGTCCTGGTCGATCTCGCTAGTCAGGGTGGCCTGTTGGCGGGGCAGGTCGAGGTAGAGGTTTTCCACCCGCGTCAACAGACCGCGGGCCTTCGCCCCGCCCGCCTCTGACGCGGTGGCCATCAGGTCGTCCTTCTTGACCTCGGTGATCCGCTGCGACGCCGTCAGGCGCAGTAGCAGCGAGTCATGGGTGAGATCGCGCGCCGCGAGCAAGGCCACGCCGTCGATGCTCACCCCGGTATCGCTGTAGCGGGTGGCGCCGCGGTCGCGACCGTCGAGGAAGGCCTGGCGGCACGCCGCTGCCAGCCGCTCGGCGGTCACCGAGTTCTCCCTGGTTCGCTGCCCACCGACGATCACCTCCGGAGAACGCTGCTCGGCCCCATGGGCGGCGGCGCGCTGCGCGATCGGCTGCAGCTCGGCGAGCTGACGCTCTTTGTGCGGGATGGTCCGTTCGTGGGTGTCGACGAGCCAGTCGCGGCGACGCGTGGCCTCATGGTGGGCTCGTTCGAGCGCTTGGAGGCGGCGCACCTGCTCGTCGAGCTCGACCTGACGCAGGTAGCGAGGATCGCCGGTCGCCAACGCCTTCGTCTCGGCGGCCGCGGCGCCGATGTCACCACCGGAGAGGTCCTCGATGTCTCGATCGGTGACCTCACTGCGGTTGACCTGCTCGATGAACAACGACTTGGCCTGCACCTTCTGCCACATCACGGTGTCATAGGTGCCTTCGGTGACGTAGGTGCGGATCTCGACGCCGTCGAGGTTCTGATTGCCCTGACGCAGGACGCGGCCCTCACGCTGCTCCAAGTCCGCTGGCCGCCAGGGCACGTCAACATGGTCGAGGGCAGCCAGGCGGGGCTGAATGTTCCAGCCCGTCCCCATCTTCTCGGTGCTGCCGATCAGCACGGCCACCTCACCGTTGATGCACTGCTCGCGCAACAGACCGACTTCATGGGCCTTGCGTGCGTCGTGGACGAACCGGATCTTGTCGGCCGGCATGCCGCGGGCGATCAGCTCAGCCTTGATGGCCGCGTAAATCGTGAATTGCTCCGGATCGTTGGAGGGGGTGCCGCGATCGCAGAACGCCACCTGCAGGCACCCACGCTTGGGCATGGGCTCACCGGTTCGGGGATGGCGGTAGACGCGGTCCAGATTGGCTCGGTAGGTGCGCATCATCGACTCGGCCACCGCCGCGGCGCGGCTCTCGGTGGGCGCGGCCAGGTGGGCGAGGCGGGGGTCCAGGGAGGCATTCCGCCCGTCGTTGGCGATCTTGAGGATGTTGTCCCGCTGCGGGTTGCGAGCATCGAGATGATCGGCTCGGTATCCGAGATCGGCGATGAAGTCGACGACCTCGATGTCGGGCTGCAACGCCACCGTTTGACGCTGCCCCCCGATGAGCGGCGGCAACTCCACGGGCACTTGGTCGCGGGTGACGACGTCGGAGTACACCGACGACAGCGCCAGCAGCTCCGGCAGATTCGTGAACTTCCCGACCCGTGTCACCGGGCGAAGTTTCGTGCCGGTGGCATTGACCTCGACGGTGGTGTGTGTGGCGGTGAACGCCGCACCCCAGTCGCCCAGGTCGGACACACCGGCCTCGGCAAGCAAATCGGGTCGGAGGTAGGTCTGCATGACCCACAGCTCGCCCAAGGAGTTCGCGATCGGTGTGCCCGTCATGAAGGTAGCCACCCGCTCGACGACTCGGTGAGGGGCAATCCCTGCGGCCTTGGCTTCCTCGCGCCGGCGTTCACGCAGCACCCGCAGCTTCAGGGCCAGGTCCACGGCACGTTCGGAGGACTTGGTGCAGTTGAGCTCCTGGATGTTGCACACCCGCTGGAGGTTCTTGTAGTAATGAGCCTCGTCGACGAAAAGGTAATCGGCTCCGCTGCTTTCAAAGCTCAAGCCGGTGTCCTTGGCCTCCTGAGCGGTCAACCGCTCCAGCCGTTCCTTGGCGGTCTTCAACGCCCGCTCGATGGCCTTCTTGGAGCGGTCGCTGGCCGCATCGTCGAGCTGGGTGCGTAGCGTGTCGAGCTGGTCGGCAATGTAATCCGCGCGCAGGCGCTCGGACACCCCGATCGCCGTAAACGCCGACTCGGGGATGATGACCATGTCCCAGTCGCTGGATGCGGACTGCGCGACCAGCCGGCGACGGCCCTCGGCGTTGGTGGCCGCCGTGCCGAGAAGGATGTTGGCAGCCGGATACCACTGCTTGGCCTCACGGCCAACCTGGTCGATGATGCTGTTGGGCACGACGATCCAGGGCTGACGGACAAGTCCGAGGCGTTTGAGCTCTATCGCTCCCATGAAAGCGGTTCCCGATTTACCGGCGCCCACAACATGATTCAGGAGCACCGAGGGTTCAGCGATGATGCGGGCGACGGCGTTGCGTTGATAGTAATGCGGGACGAACACATCCGAGAGACCCGGCAGCGACAGTGCGGACCCGTCGTAGCGCGGTGCCCGCAGCGAGTTGAAACGCCGGTTGTACTCGGCGACGAGGGTTTCGCGGCGTTCCTCGTTGTTGAAGACCCACCGGTTGAACTCCTCGCCGATCTTGGCGGCCTTGGCCTGCGCGGCGAAGGTGGCCTGTACGTCGAGCTTGCCGTCGTCGTCGTTGACGATGACGCTGCGCGAGTTGCACAGCGCGTCAAGCAGACTGGCCGCGTCACAGCCCTTGTGTGGCATCCCCCACGTCTCGGTCATCAGCCGCCCGAAGCGGTGATGCTTGGGGATGTCGATGACCCAGCGGCCCCCGATGTGTTCGGCGGTGACCGTCGAGAGCCCGAAGGTCTCCTTGGCGAACTGGGCAACCACGTCGGCCGGAATCCACGGGGCGCCCGGGCGGACCCGAATTTCCTCGGCGGTGCGGTCGGCGGGCATGACCTCGCGCAGGGCGGCGACGTAGTCGCGGTAGACCGGATTGGCCTGTGCTGCGGCGGTCGCGGCGGCGAGCTTCTGGCGCACGTTGCCCGACAGCGCGGTCGCGGCCGGCACCAGTTCGTCGGGGTCGTCGAGGTCGGGGTAGGCCAGCCCGGCGAGCAGTTCGCGGGCGGCGGCGGCGTCGACGTCGAGCAAGCTGGCGATGAGGTCGACGTCGACACGTTGGGCGCGGTCGAGGCTGACGGCCAACGCTTCCTTGGGTCCCGACGCGCTGAGCACCTCGGCCCGCGCGGACACCAAGTCGGTGGAGAAGATCTCGGCCTTGCGGGCTTGCCCGGTGGTCTCGTCGAAGACTTCCAGCGCCGAGACGACTGCCCATCCGGGATCGTGGCGCATGCCGCCGTCGAGGTGACGTCGCTTCTTGTACGAGGCTTTGGGCTCCCAGGCCTTGGTGTTCCACTCCTCGAGCAGATCCTCGGGCACTCTGCCGCGGTAGGGCTGACCTGGCTCACCTTCCTTGGCACGCCATTTGGACTCTTCGGCAGCGACTTTCGCGTCGTGCTGCTCCTGGGTGATGTTCTTGGGGTGGACCCAGGAGAACCGGTTGATCGGGCCGTGGCGCTCGACGTAGTCGTCGTAGAGACGGTTGAGGTGACCGCGCAACTGGTGGCGTTCGGAGACGGGCCGGCCCGCGGACTGGGACGCGATGAGGCTGTTGGCGGCGTCGCGCAACGCGATCAGTTCACGTGTCTCGGCCACCAGGGTCTTGGGGGTGTTGTGGGGCTCCCAGGTGTGACCCGCCCAGTAGTCGATGCCGCCGGTTTCGATGTTGAAGCGCAGCGCGAACAGCGGCGGGTCCTCGCCCTGGTCGGCGGCGGTGAGCAAGCCGGCGTCGAAGTGCTGCGGCGAGACCTCGGTGAGGTCGGCCGTGGTTGCGGTCAGCCCCGCGCCGCGCAGCACCGCGGCGTCGATCACCGCGTCGAGCTGCTCGGAGACCTGGGCGGCCAGCTCGGCGCCGCTAAGGCCCTCGACCACCAGATTGGGGCTGCCGTGCAGCCCATGACCCACGGTCATCGATCCCAGGACGTGCTGAGGATTCTCATGTAAGTAGGCGTTGACGGCGATCGGGGCCGCGGTGTCGGGCTCCACGCCGTCCAGCGTGAGGCGCGCGGTGTCGAGCCACAGCGGCCGGTCGACGCGCAGATCGACCGGCTCGGTACGCCGGCGCAACACCAACAGGTCGGTCACCACCTCGGTACCGGCTACCCGCCGGAAGGCCTGCGACGGCAGACGCAGCGCCCCGACGAGTTCGCCGCGCGCGGCAATGTCGCGGCGAGCTGAGTCAGATGCCGAGTCCATGGTGTAGCGGCTGGTCAGCACCGCGACGTAGCCGCCGGGCGCGGTCAACGCCAATGCCTTGACGATGAAGTGGTTGTGGATGCTGTGCCGGGCGGGGTTGTGCGCAGGATCGTGCACCGCGAACCGCCCGAACGGCACGTTGCCGACGGCGGCGACGAAACTGGGCGGGTTCAATCGGTCGTTGCAACACCGGGTTGTTGGAGTGAGTGTAGCTGTTGGGCAAAGACTTCGGCGGGAGTCTTCCAGCCGAGGACCTTTCGGGGTCGGTTGTTGAGCGTCAGTGCGACCGCTTCGAGGTCTTGAGCCGACCATCGAGATAAGTCGGTGCCTTTCGGAAAGTACTGACGCAGAACGCCATTGGTGTTCTCGTTGGTAGGCCGCTGCCATGGCGAGTGCGGGTCGGCGAAAAACACCTTCGTTCCGGTGTCGAAGGTGAACTGGGCGTGCGCGGCCAACTCTTTGCCGCGGTCCCATGTCAACGTCTGACGCAGCTGCTTGGGTAGCTGTGCCAGTGAGGCGATCAGGGCAGCGTTCATCGCCTCGGCGCCGTAGCCGCTGAGCGCCGGCCCGTTCTTCACCGGCGGCGCCAGACCCCACCCCTCGAGGCGGGGAAGGTGAACCAGCATCACCGAGCGGCTCTTGCGTTCCACCACGGTGGCAATCGCCGACCGGCCCGCACCGATGATCAAATCACCCTCCCAATGCCCAGGAACTGCGCGATCGGCGGCTTCGGCAGGGCGTTTGCTGATCACGACGTCCGCGGTGACATGTCCCTGCGGTTTGTTCTGTGTCCTGGCCCGCGGGACCCGCAGCGCACGACCGGTCCGCAGGCACGCGACCAATTCCCGTTTGAGCGCCCCACGCCCCTCGATGAACAAGGACTGATAGATCGCCTCATGGCTGATGCGCATGGACTCATCATCGGGGAAATCCAGCGGTAAGCGGTGGGCAATCTGTTCCGGGCTCCATGCTGTCGACCACCGTCGGTCTTGTCGGTGCGGCTTGTTGCGGCCGTTCCAGGCCTTGGTCTGCGGACCTGCGACGGCGGTGCCGTCGGGTCCGCGGACACTGCCATCGAGCCGCTGCTGCACGTACTCACGCAGCTGCGGGTTGACTGCCAGTTTCGCGGGTTTCGGGCGCTTTGCTGCTTGCTGGGCCTTCCACTGCGCCACCCCTGCGCGGTACACCTGCGTGCCGCTGCGGGTGGCTGCGTTGCGCCGCAGTTCCCGCGAAACTGTCGAGGGGTCACGCTTGATCTCGCGGGCGATCTCACGCACCCCGGCGCCCTGGGCGCGTAGCAGTGCGATCTCCTCCCGCTCGGCGAACGACAGATACCGGCCCGTGGGCTCATCCAGACTGATCGGCGTCATGCCGCCAGCGTGGTGGAACCACCTGGTCGCCACCGGTGTCGACACGCCGACCTCTGCGGCTGCGTCGTCGGTGGAGACACCCTGGGCGATCAGCCGCCAAAACTGACGCTGCACCGACCGCGACGGGTCCGGGCGCCCTGGTGAGCGCATCGCAGGCCGCAACGCACGGTCAGCCGCCCACTGCCGTCGCCTACCAACCGATTCCGCGTCCTTACGCTTGGCCACACCACACCTCCGTGATCAAGGTGTTGCGACGACCAGTTGAATCCGCCCTGCCTTCGGGAACCCGAGTGGTCTCGAAACCCTCGTTGCGGACCTGCGCCGACGGATAGAGCGCCGCGGCGATCGCGGCGGTGATCGGGTCGTTCTCCACCCCGACCATGACCGCATCAGTGGGTGCGTGGCCGATGAAGTGCCCGCTGCCGCACCCGGGCTCCAGTACCCGCCCGCCGGTGAATCCGGCCCGCTGCAGGGCCGTCCACACCGCGGCGGCAAGCGCGGGATCGGTGTAGTGCGCGTTGAGGATCGACGCCTCCGCCTGACGGTACTGCTCTCGGGTCAGCAGTTCTCGCAGCCGGTCGCGCTCGGAGCGGAAGCCCTCGTTGCGGGTGTCGAAGACCTCGGGAACGGCTCCCCATCCCGACCATGCCGCCAGCACGGCCTGCTCGCTGGCCGTGG
Organism: Mycolicibacterium rufum; assembly: GCF_022374875.2. Next base: position 206,175 of record NZ_CP092428.2, on the reverse strand, counting down.
CCGGGCGGCCGGCTGCCTGCAGTCGGCGCACCAGCTCCAGGGCGGCGATGTTGGCCCGCGCCCTCGCCTTCGGTCCGGAGGGGACCAAGACGTCGGTGCTTGCCGGGAAGTCCCTCGAGCTGGACAGGTCGGCCTCGGCCGACGGCGGCGTGACGGCGAGCGGCGGCGCGGCGGCGGGCAGAGCTGTGCCGCCAGGGTCGATCGTGCGGGGGTTGGTGGGCTTGTCGGGCTCGTCGAACAGCGAGCTCTGCGCGGCTACCGGGCGGGCAGGCCGTCGTCGCGTAGGTCCTGGTACACCAGTTCCGTCAGCTCGACGGCCAGCGGGTCGCCCGGCTTCTGGGGCGGCGGCAGCCGGTCCTCGGCCCGCGCCGCCAGGAGGTAGCCCGCCTTGATCCGGAACACCGCCGAGAACGCCGGACTCGGCCACAGCTGCGCCACCAGGTCCTCGGTCGCCTCGTCCGGATCGGTGCGGTACTGGGTCTGAGTCCACCGCTGCGTCCACGGAACGTCGTCGCGATTCACCATGGGGCGTGGCGGTTCCTCGGTCTCCTGCGGCGGCGGGATCAGCTCGTAGAGCTGCTCGCTGAGAACGATTTCCTTCGCCGAGGCCGCGGCGCTGTTCAGCAGACCCACCTTGGTCAGGTAGTTCGGTTGGGTCCCGTGGTCGGTCGTCCACTGGTCGACCGCCCGCTCCCCCAATTCGGCTGCCAGCTCCGCGATCTGACGGCTCAGTGAGGCCGCGGTCTGATCGAGGAAGCCCTGGCGCTGTCCCGGGGTCCAGTCCGAGGGCAGCGTCAGATGCCGGCTGTACACCTCGGCCACGATCCGGGCGATCTCCGGGCTGGTCACCGCCGCCCTCCTCGTCGAAGAGGCTGAACAAATCCGGCTGCTCAGCGTCCTTGGGTTTCCGGGCCATATTGTCCTCACCGTGTCGTCGGAGCGGCGCGAGGGGGCCTTGTTGCGCCGAGCAGTCATCAGTGGCTCAGTGCGTCGGAGACGGTCAGCAGCAGTGAGTCACGCTGGACGGGCCTGCGCAGCTGGTCCGCGCGCAACGCAGCGCCGCGCAGAAGCGGCGCAGGGCACCGGTGCGCGACCAGCGCCCAACCGGTCTGTGTGTCATCTCCGGACGGGCCCGACGAACCGATGATGGCCTCGCGGACGCGAGTGAGATCGGCCTGGCCGTCGTGGGCGGCGGCGTCGCCGAGCAGCGCGGCCGCCAGCGGGCCGACCGCGACGGACCGCCACAGATCCGTGTTGCCGGGAAGGCGCGCCAACAGTCGTTCGGCCTGCGCCATTGCCTCACCGGCGGAATGGACCTCGATCATCACGGTGGTGCGCCTCTCGTCTCTAGGGGGTAAATCCGGACGGCGTGGTGCCGAAGCCGGGCGGGGGTGCCGTGGGAAAGGTCGGCTGCGAGTGGGTGGCCATCGCGAACAGTCCGCCGATGACTTGGCCGACCATCCAGACGGTGACGACGATGGCCGCGAGGAGGCCACCGAGCCACGGGCCGCGCCGCGGCTTCACCGTTGCCCTACGAACGCCGCGGCCGGCGGGTGCAGACAGGACGACCAGGGAAACAGCGCCAGTACCAGCATCCAGCCCACGTTGGTGAACTGGTGGTCGTCGAGGCGCGAGACCGATCGCAGGCTGTCCCGCAGTTGCGGATGCTCACCGACGCGGTGCGCGGCGCGCGACCACTGGGCGCGGTGCGCCAGTGCCCGAATGATCCAGTCGATGCGATTGCCCGCGGCGTCGGTGTGGCTGGCGGCGTAGAGCCACCCCGCCAGCGGGGCAGTCGCCAGCGGACGCCAGCGCTCCCAGGTACCCCCGTCCCACGGCGCCAGGATCACCTCAGCCAGGGCGAGCGCGGCCGGCGGGCCGTCGAGACGGGTGATGCGTTCGTCGAGACCAACGGCGGTCAGCAATGTCTCGGCTGCGGCGGGTGCGGTGCCGGCGGCCGTGTCGAGTCCCCCGTTGGAGGTGGGGTCGGGTGCCAGTTCCCAGAGTGGTCGAGTGCGGGTGGCGTTGCGCGCGCGGCGAACCGCTCCCTTGTGCTCCAGGGCGACCAACACCGCGTAGACCCGTTCGATCACGACGGGGCGCGCTGCGTCGGACTCCTTGAGGCAGTCCCGCACCTCCGCGGTCGACACCGGCCCCCGGATGCGTCCCAGGACTGCCATGATTCGCCCGTGCAGTGCTCCGGAGGGGGCCTCGGATGTGGTCACCGTGGCCCACCTGGCCGTGGTCGACGCGGGGGTCATCGTGGACTCCTCGCCGACTCCACCGCGTGCTGGTGTCGCTCGCGGGCCCGTTGAAGAATCGGCTTGCGGCCGGCAGCCTGGTCACGGCCGCGGCTGCGCTCTACGGCGGCGTCGGTCAGTCGGCGCACCTGCTGGTCGTAGAGCGTCACGAACTCCGACCAGTCCACCAGCTCGGTTTCCACGCCGGCGGTGCCCCGAACGAGCAGGCGGCCCCGGTCGCGGTTGGCGGGCAGTAGACGGCGGTAGTCGAGGGTGCTGTCGGTGTTCGACGACAGCGCCTTCGAACCGGTGGCCTGATCGAAGGACTCCGTGCGGCGGGTGGTCAGCAGGCTCCACTCTTCGGCGCGGCGCAGCATCTCCATCTCCGGTGCGCCGAACAGGATCAGCGCCGCCGGGAAGATGTCGCGGAGCTCGTTGGCGTACGCGCTGCCGTAGACGGTGTCGAACTGGCTCGACGCCTGCACCGCGAGAAGGAGATTGACCCCCAGGCCCCGGCCCTCGCCGACGTGGCGGCGCAGCGCGGGCATCGGTGCGACGTTGGCTGCTTCGTCGATCACGATGAGCAGGCGGTCCACCATTTCCTTGCGGGCAGTCTTGGCGCGCCACAGCTTCACCAGGTTCTCCAGCAGCGTCACCGCGGCGCCGGCGATCGCGCCCTCGGGTGCGGACAGCACGTACAGGGTCGCGGTGGGGTCGTCGAGGAAGTCGGCGGTGAACGCCTCGGGTTGGTCCCCGCGCAGCGACAGCCGCATCCAGGGCATGACCGCCTTGCGCATCGTCAGGGCGATGCTGTCGCGCTGCTTGGGGTCCATGTTCAGGGTGCGTCGCAGTGCGTTGTAGAACAGCGGATAGTCCTGCACGGCAAGGGCGGCCATCTGCCAGCCAGCCTCGACGGGCAGCTTCTCCTCGTCCCAGTCCATGTTGTCGACGGCCAGCAGGACCCAGTCCATCCCCTCGTCGTTGAGGGCGGCCGCGAAGAGCATCGCCGCCAGCGGGCCTTCGGTGTTGGACTCCCAGATCCCGGCGTCGGAGACCGAATCGGCACCCGAGCCCATGCCCACGGCCGACATTTGCATCATCGTGTTGGCCGCGGTGACCGCCTGATCGGGTGTGGTGATCATCTTCGTCGGATCGAACGACATGGCCTGCACGCCAGGGTATGTGGCGTCGTAATCGGGACGCAGGTCGATTAGGGCCTGCGGGCCGCTTCGGCGTTGCGCGACGAGCTGGAACAGGTCGTCCTTGGAACTGACCACGACGGCGGGCCCCGTCCAGAGCACCGCCGCGGGGGCCAGGACGCTGCGCGTCTTGCCGGTCCCGGTCGGCGCCGACACGAGCACCATCGGTCCGGACTCGGCGACGGTGCGCTGATTGGTCTGCGGGTCGCGCACGAAGCCGCAGAACGGGGTGGGTGGCGGCGTGTAGGTCATGGCTTGGTCCTTCCGTCGGGGTCACGCAGCAGCGGGGTTCGCTGGCCCACCGTCGGTGTCGGCGAGACGTCGAAGATTCCGGGCATGGGCAGGTCGTCGAGCGCTAGGCCGAAGTCGACGCTCTCGGTCACCGCGGGTGGGCGCATGGGCCACCAGTCGCGCGAGCCGTCAACCGCCAGCCAGCCCTCCAGGACGCCGTAGATGCCTGCGGCCAGGGCGGTCGCGGGCAGCTGTCCGAGCAGCCACGGCAGCAGCACCGCCTGCGCGAGTGTGGTGTCGGGGTCATACAGCAGGGCCAACGGCAGGCCCGTCGCGACTGAGGCCCACATGAACGCCGCCACCGGGTAGGACCGCAGGGTGTCGGGAATTAGCTGAACGGTGGCCCGATACACCGCTATGCCCGCCGGCCACCCGATCGGGGCAAGCACCGCGGCGACGATGACGATGACAAAATCGAGCCCGGCGTACGGCGTTTTCACCGGGCGCGCAATTAACGGGTGAATGACGTCGTCATCGGCGGCGTCAACTCGCGCACCGCTCAATATCTGCGCGCGGTCGCGAATTTGTCGGGCCAGAATTTCGGCCCGCCGTTTTTGAAATATGAACGTGTGTTGATGGCGGGCGATCCACTTACGGCGGACCTCGTCGAACCGATCAGCCGGCGGTGACATCGAAGACCTCCGCGCCGGTGTGCTGCGCTCCAGCGTAGAAGCGCTCAAGGCCTTGTGCGACGCCCAAAAGAAATTCCCGCAACTCTTTCGCGGTGCGCGTCACGCCCATCGACTCGCCGCGCGCCAGCTCCTGGTCGATCCGTGAGGCAACCGTCGCGACCTCCTGTGTTATCGAGATCGCGGGAGCGCCGCCCTCCAAGATGCGATGCGCCGATCCCGCCTGCCACCCCAGCGCCAGTTCAAGGCGGGCCAGGGTGCGCTCGGTGGGCCGCCGCCCGCCGGCCAAGGCCTTGTAGACCGTGGACGGCGACGGGCCGCCCTGGGCGGCCAACTCCTCACGCGACCAGCGCAGCTGCGCCAGTCGCTGGTTGAGGAAAAACAGCAGACGCTCTGTGCCGTCGATCGGTATTGCACTCACATCGCAGACGCTAACAACGGTCGAAACCTTTTAGCCATGTACCTAGAAAACCGGCAATTACCGCACTTACGCTTCCCAACAGCACCTCGAAGGAGAACTCATGTCACAGAATTCGGTGACCCACTCGCGGCCCGCGATCGGTGGGCTCCGGCAGGCAACGACGCCCAGCGGCGCAGGCTGGAGGACGGTTTGCCAGAATCGCCCATTCGCATCCGGACGCGCGGCGGCAATCGGCATGGGGACGTGGCGATGACCGACGACCGACAGGCCCGGTGGGCGGCCACCGACCGCCTCATGGCCTACATCGACGACCCCGTCCACCAGCGCACCGACGACGTCGAGGAACCGTTCCCCCCCGGCGACGACAACCCGGCTCCCGCCTGGGACGGCGACGAGCACCGCGACGACGAGCACAGCTACCGCCACAGCGCCGCACAGCCGCCATCACCCCCGGTTCGGCAGGTCACCGACACGGGCCGCGGGGAGGGTTGGGACGAGGTCCCCGCGGACGACTATTACGCGGGCCCGCCGCAGGGCGTCGACTACGCCGATCAGGCACCCGACGATCACCTCCGCGAGGATCGCGGCGACGGGTACGGCGACGCCTACCCGAACACACCCGAAGCGGTCGGCGTGGGCCACCCCCACCTCGACGACACCGACCGCAGCACCGGCCCGGTCGACGTCTTCGACGACGGGCCCGCCCCCGAGGCCGGCCCGGTCGACCTCGACGACGACGACGTGACCGCAGGACTCGACACCGACAGCGACGAGGACTCCGCTGAGCTCGGGCAGAACATCCAATCTCTCACCCCGTCAGCCCGATTCAGCAAGCCACTCGTCCTGGGTTTCGTGGCCGTCGTCGGGGTCGTGGCCATCGGTGGCGCCGCAGCCATGATCGGCATGCAGTCCAGCAGCCCGTCCCCCGAGGCCGTCGCACCGTCTGGAACAGTCAGCGTCGTCGCACCGCCCCCCGCGCCGCCGGCCGCCGCGCCCGTCGCCGACCCAGCCCAAGACGTGCCGATTCCCTTCCAGGCGTCCTCGGCCTGCCCCCAGGCCGGATCGGGGTCTGCGCAGAACGTCGCCAGCGAGGACCCCACCCGAGCGTGGGTCTGCATGCGTGATTCCGACGGTCAGGTGATGACCCTGGATCTGGGCAAGCCGATGAAAGTCACCGCCATCGAGCTGACTCCCGGATGGGTCGGCACCGACGCCAGCGGCGCCGATCAATGGATGTCGCACCGCGTCGTGACCCGCGTGCAGTGGATCTTGGTCAACGGCGCCGACCGAACCGTCGTCACCCAGGACACCAAGAACGCTCACGGTCCCGTCCCGGTCGCGATGCCCTCCAACGGCCCTGACCAAGGCGTACTCGCCTCCCAGATTCAGATGGTCATCCTGCAGACCTCGCGCCCGCCTGCCGACAACCCCACCCCCACCTCAGGCGGTCCTGGCCCGGCCGGAGGGGGACTGCTCGACGGCGTGCTCGGCGCCCCGGTCGGCGGGAGCGCCTCCCCCGATGCCAGCCCAGACCCCGTCTTCGGAAGCAGCGACACCACCACCGATCCGGTCGACAACACCGTCGCAATCTCAGCGATCCGCGTCCTCGGCCACCCCCCACTGTGAGAAAGGCCTACTACCCCATGACGTCTGCACCGAGCTTGCTGACCAACACGTGGCGCCGCCGCATCGACACCAGCGGTTCCACACTGCGAAAAGTGCTGCAAGCCATCGCTTTCACTGCCTGCACCATCGTCGCCCTGAGCACGATGTGGGGCTGGATCACCGACGAACCCCTCGACATCGACGGGCCCGCAAGGGCAGCGGTCAACCGCACCGACTACATCGGCGGATACGCCGTCAACTGCGTGCGTCTCCTGCTGACCGTCACCGAAGCCCAACGCTCGGCGCTGAACACCTGCTGGGCACCCGACGAACTGCGCTCCCTGCCCACCACCCCACCCGTGGTCGTGGACTCCACCGTCATCGCCAAGATCGTGCGGACCGCCGCCTACGACGGCGTCGAGCAGTGGCAGGTCATCGTGCGTGTCAGCCAGCGCCCCTATCTCAGCGCCACCCCGGAAACCACGCTGCGCCAAATCAACGTCCTCATCAGCAGCTACGGCCTGCGCGCCTCCGGACTGCTGGCCACCATCAACGACACCGGCAGCGGCGCAACGCTTCCCCTGGCCTACAGCGCCTCGCTACCCGTCGGCGCCCCCGACGACAAGGGCCGCAACCGACCCACCGGAAACCCCCTGTCCGACACCGTCACCGGGTTCCTGGTCAGCTACCTCACCCCCGCCGGCGGATTGGAACGCTACGTCAGCGCCGACTCGGGCATCAGCGCCGTCAACACCAGCCAACGGGCGCTGACGACTGCACTGCTGGCCACCCGCACGGTCGACGCCGCCCAACAGCCAGCAGATGGCAGCACCGTGCAGGTCCTGGCCACGGTCTCAGAACTCACCAACCGCTACGCCCCTCAAACCGAGCAATACCCCCTGACCCTGACGCTGCGATCGGGCAGCTGGAGCGTCACCCGCATCGACCCCGGGCCTCTGCTCGACGGCACCGCGCAACTGACCCCCGTGGCACCCAGCCCCGGTCAACCCACCCGATAAACCCACCCCACCAGAAAGAGGATCACCATGAACCACCTGCCCGAAGCCACCGCCACCCTCGCGGGACTGCCCGCCGACACCCGCATCCTGGCCGTCGCCGATCTCGTCCAAGGCACCCAGGGCCTCTACACCATGGGGGTAGCGATCCTGGCGATCCTGTTCCTCATCGCCGGGGGCGCTCGCGGCCTCGCCGCCTTCGGCGGCGGCCGCATCGGCACGGCGATCGGCTGGGTGGCCGCCGGCATCGTCTGCGCTGTCGTCATCGGCAGCGCCTACGCGATCTACGTCTCGACCAAACAGACCGTCGACAGCCACACCGGCGTCACCACCGGGCAGTTCGGCTGACCATGACTGACAGCGCACAACTCTTCACCGGGGTCCACGACACCCCCGTCTACACCAACGTTCTGTTCGACAAGCCGCTGCGGATCTGGGTGGCCGTGCCCGCCGTCGTCGGATCGGTCACCACCATCCTGTTGGCGGTGCTCAACCTCGCCTCCGGTCACGCGCTGGCCATCCTGATCTGCGGCGCACTGCTCACCGCAGCACTGACCGGAATCGGGGCCCTGGTTCCCCGCACCCGCCCCAACATCGCATTTCGGCTGCGCGCGTTCACCGCGTCCGTACGTCCGGCTGTCCGCACCAGCTACGACACGCCAATCCTGGCCCGTCCCAACCTCGTCGACAATCTGTGGTTCGCTGACAACGGCTCGGTCTACGCCGGCTTCCTGCTGTCCGGGCTCCCCTACCATCTACAGTCATCGCGCCGAAAGACCGCAGTCGCTGACCTGCACACCCTGCTAGGCCGGGAACTGCCCGCCGACAGCTGGCTCTACGGCCTCGGAGTAACCCAGGACCAGCGTCAACTCCTGCGAGCCATGGTGCACGGTCACCGCGACCGCGACGACTGGCTCTACAGCTGCGCCCAGGTCGCCGACCAACTCGCCGACGCCGAGCCCAAGACGCGGCTGTACTGGCTCATGGTTCCCGTCGACGCCGGCCGCGCCGGCCACAACGTCGTGGGGCAGGCCACCAAGCTCAAGGATTGGTTCGCCGGACGCGACAAGGACTCCGACTCCTCGCTGAACGCCTACATCGAGCTGGCCCACGACATCGCCAACTCGCTGCCCCCGGAGTTCTCCCCCACGCCGGTCACCGCGGCCATGTCGGCATGGCTCTGGCAGCACACCACCTGGCTGGGCACCTTCACCGACCCCCTGCCGCGACCCACCGCCGGCGGGTCCATCACCGCCGACCAGCTCCCCGCCGCGGCCTTCGACGAAGGCGACCAGCAGCACAAACCCCGCCGACCCAGCATCTTCAACGCGCTGCCCTCATGGAACAAGTACGTTCGCGTTTCGGCCACAGGGCCGCACAGCGCGATCGCACCGGACAGCTATCAGGCCGTGCTGCCCGTGGTCGACGCCCCCGAAGGCGGCATCGTCTTCCCCGGCTCCGAATTCCTTGCCGCCCTCGACGATCTCGACACCGGCGCTGTATTCGACTTCGCCATCAACCTCACCGCCCGGCCCCGCGAAATGGAGTTCCGCCGCAACGACCGCGCACGCGGCAACATCGACGACCAGTACGACCATCGCGGCGACGTCCGCAACGGCCTGACCGAACTGCGAGCCACCGAGCGCAAGATCGCCGAATACAACAGGCTGCTGTCGGCCAACATCGACGAGCAACCCCTCTCGGCCGCCTTCTTCATCCACGTCGGTGCCGCCGACCCCCGCACGCTCGACCACAGCATCAAACGGCTGCGCGAGGAGATGACGCAGTCCGGCCAGATCGTCATCCGGCACTACCGCGGCGCCAACACCCGATTGTGGTCAGCCTTCAACCCCGGTGTGGCCCAGCACAAGAGCGCCGTCGACCAGTTCGCTCACGCCACCACCGCCTCCAAGTGGTCACGATTCGTGCCCCTGATTTCCTCGCAGCTCGGCAACGCCACCGGGATGCTGCTCGGCTTCAACAAGGGCAACGCCAACAACTCCGCGGTGCTCCTCGACCTGCCCGGCACCGCCCGCCGCAACCACAACCCCTGCCTGATCTGCGCCGGGGCGCCCGGTTACGGCAAGTCCTACACCTCCAAGAAGATCGTGCGCGCCGAACTGCAGCGCGGTGCACAAGCATTCATCGTCGAACCCGACGAATACGGCGAATGGGCCACCGCCCTGGCCGACGTCCCCAACAAGGCCGTCATCGACATGGCCGGTGGTGACTTCGGCTGCGACGCGCTGCGCATCTTCCCCGAACGTGTCGCCGGCTCCTACTGGCTCGACTACATGATCCCCATGCTCGGACTCGACGTGCGTAGCGTCGCGGTCGGGCGGCTGCGCACCCTGCTGACCCCCGCCGCCCGCGACGCGCTGGGGCTGAGCAGCACGGCAGCGCTCATGCGCTACATCCGCGACATCCAAGCCCCCCTCGGCGCCGCCGAAGACACCCGATCACCACAAGTCACCCAACTGGCCGAGGATCTTCGTCCCGTTCTGCTCGCCCTGGAGTCCTGGGCCACCTACGAATTCACCCAGGCCATCTTCGATGACACATTGCCCATCCCCGACCTCGCCGCCCTGGACGTGACGATCTGGCAGACCGGCAGCCTCGACCTGCCCGACGCCGACGAAGTCGCCAACCCCCACCTCTACGTCGCACTCAGCGACCGTCAACGCGCATCCATCGCCATCTACGGCATGCTGGTGCGCCTCGCGCGGGTCACCTTCTTCAACAACACCAACCGATTCGGATTGATCGTGCTCGAAGAGGCAGGCCCCCTGCTCAATTCACGAACCGGAGCCCGCGACGCTCACCTGATCAGTCGCCGCGCCCGCAAGCACTACACCGGCATGCTCATCATCACCCAGAACCCAATCAAGGACCTCGCGCTCATGGGCGATGAATTCATCACCCAACAGATCATCGTGCCCTTCGAGAAGGAGGGCATCGCGCGCGCCGTCGCCGCCAGCGCGGGACTGCCCCTCGACGAATATCCCGAGTTCCAAGACTTCTTCCTGGCCGCCGCCGGAGCCGAGGAGATGCGTGACCCCACGGCATTCGACGACGACCACCCCGGACCGTCGAAGACCACAGGCAGCGGCAGTCTGCAGGGACGTGCCTTCTTCATCGACGAGTTCCGCCGCCTGGGTGCGATTCAAATCGCCCGCGAGCCCAACGAGATCCTGCACCGCGCCTACGACACCACACCCGACCAAGGGGCTGCCTGATGATCACCGCCGCGCCGGCGACCGCATCGAGACTGCGCGACGTCGCCGCAGAACGTCTGGGCTACGAGCTCGCCGTACACCCGCGTCTGCGCCGACTCCTCACGTTCTGGACGATGACCCACGTCCTGGCGCTGTGGGCGGTGATCGCCGCACCCCGGGCCGCGGCCTCCACCATGTCAGCGGCGCTCAACTGGACCGGGATCACCGACACCGACGGCGTTCCCATCGGCGCCTACTTCCTGTCCACCGTGGACACCATGGAGGCGCTCACCGAATCCGGCCCCGACGTCAGCGTCGTCGACCCCGGCTCCTGGGTCCGCTGGGGAGCGCGCGCGATCACCACCGGCCTCACCCACGAGACCGTGGCGAGCTGGGTGCAAGCCCAGGCGTCGTGCTACATCTTCCTGCTCGCCGCGGTGCTGTGGCTGCTCAAGTTCGCCATGTCGAGCACCTGGTTGTATTGGCTCGCTGCGTGGTTCCGGCCAATCCTGGAAGCGCTGCGCCAGATGCTCGTCGACCTCCACTTCTTTCAGATCTGCCTGGCACTGGGCATCGGCGTCGGCGCCTTCCACATCTTGTGGCACGGCCGCCGCGGCCACGGCGCCGCCATCATCCTCACCGCATTCGCCATCGGCATGCTGGGACTGTGGCTCACCCGCGACCCGCTGGGCGAGCTGATCGGCAACGACGGACTGCTCAACCAGGCCAGGGCACTAGGTTTCAGCGTCGCCCAAGCCGCCACCAACAACGGCCCCATCGCCGGCGGCGGGACGACCGGTCAGCTCGGACACCTCACCAGTGTCCTGGCCGACGCGTTGGTGCGGGCACCTCTGCAAATATGGAATTTCGGCACCACCGTCGACACCATCGGCAGCTGTGGTCACGCATGGTCGGCGGCCATCATGAGCGGTGTGCGGGATGCGCCCGCTCACGCCATGACCTCCTGCGGAGCCCCCCAAGCCCTGCGCTACGCGCAAGGCATCGACGGTACGGTGTTCGCGCTCGGCATCGGATTCTGCTTGCTGGGAATGGTTTTCGCATTCTTCGTGCTTTACGTCACCTACAGCTACATCATGGTGTGTGGTGCAGCGCTGCTGAACGCCGTGATGGCGATCTTCGCCGCCGGGCCGGCCATGATTCACGGAGCTCCACGCCGTCGCGCGCGGCGACGCCTCGAGCAATTCTTCCGTCACGCGTTCCTGGTGTTCGTCTACGTTCTCTACACCTGCGTCGCGGCCCTCCTCATCCTGAAAACCGTTGCGCCAGGCGGGCTGGCGACCCAGGTGGGCATGACAAGTCCCGTCGCCATGCTCGTCCTCGTCGCCCTCTGGTCGGCAGTGGCCACCGGCGTCTTTTGGTACCTCAAGCGCGAAATACTCCACGACACCACCCGCCAGGACCTCGTTCAATCCGTGCGCCAGGCCGTGCACCTCGGCAACCAGGGATACCAACGCGGCCAGGACCGCATCGGGCAGGGCAAGAACATCGCCGACAAGACCCGCGAACGGTTCTCCCGAGCATCCGACGACGCTGAGGACAAACCAGGGTCGACACTGACGCAAGCGCCGGTGGCTGGCCGGCCCCCCGGCGGCTCATCCGCCCGCCCCGGGCGCCTCACCCCCGCCGCGAGGTCCGGAGCGGGCGCATCGAGCAGCTCCACCGCAGCGCGCATCGGCGGCGCCGGTGCTGGTGCCACCACGACCGGTAGCGCCGCTGCCGCCGGGGCGGCCGAGGCCGGCGCAATGGTCCTCGCCCCGGAAGTGGCACTCCCCGCAGCTGCTGCGGGTGCCGCCGCCCACAGGATGAAAGGCAATCATCAGTCGTCCTCTCGGCGAGGGAGAGCGTCCCAGGACCAGACGCCGCGCGAACGCCGCGCCGACGCCCCGCAGCCACCCCGACAGCGCGCACTGGGCACCTCACCGCCACCGTCGGGTTCCGGGCCCGCAGGGAGCAGAGACGGCAATGGTGCGCCCTCCCGTCATGACGTCCGGGGTCCCGACGAGGCTCCCTCACCAGTACCAGGCCGGACACGCTGATGACGACACCGCACCAGCCCGTGGTGCACCACGCGGCGCTCTCGTCGAAACCAGCCCTGGCCGCGGCCCGGGCCGACCTGCACGACGCCCTACGCGCCGACGACGACCACCGGCGCCAGCAGTGCGCACGCTCCGCGCTCGACAGCGCCGCCGAGGTGCTCCTCGATCCTGAAACCACCCAACTCGAGCGCACCTACGCCGGCCGCTACTTCAACGAGGCCAGCGCCCTCATCACAACACCCACAGCCACAGGCCCGAAATTCCCGCCGCGAAGCGTGCCCTGCGCCGGCAGGGCCTAGCTTGGAGCCTGGGTGCACATCGTTGCGTGAGCAGCGCTGACCAGACCCGCCGCCTGGCCCGGCGAACTCCCGTACTGAGCCGACAGCGCCGCCGACACACCTGCGGCGCCCTGGCCGGTATAGAGCAGGCGACACGCCTGCAGCCCCGCGGTCAAGACTTGATCGTCGTCGCCGGGAAACCCGGCGCCGCGTGCCTGATTGATGAAGTTCTGCTGTTCCCCGGTGATGGGGATCGGCCAGGCAGAAGCGGTCCCGGCCGTGGCAGTGAGCAGAGCGCTGGCGCCCAGCGCAGCAGCGGCGATGCGTACCACGTTCGCACCTGCGGCTTTCATGTTGACTCCCCTCGCGATTGAATTAGCGGCGTCGCCACATGGCCACCCCCGCTCCCACGATAAAAGACCGCGGGCCCGGGTTGGCGCACTAATCCTGCAGCGCCCGCAGCCTGGCAGCGGCCCACAGTGGGCTAATTCGCAGACGTCTGGTCGGACTCGGCGTCGGACACCGCGGCCGCGACGCCTTCGGCGATGTCTTCGGCGATGAGCTGCTGGAACGGCAGCAGCTGGGCTTCGGTGAGCAAATCGTCCTGAGCCAGGAGGGCGTCGAGGTCCTCGTTGTCGACGCGGTTGTTGCGGTGATCGCGCGCCTTCTCGACGATGTTGCGCACGAAGCCCGCGTTGCCGAGCCAATCGGTGCCTCGAATGACGTCGCCTTCGGGAGAACGGTTTTCCTGGAGGTAGAACCGCTCGAACACCGGCCGCAGTGTCGCTTCGACGTCGCCGGCCAGAACGTCCTTGTATTCCGCGGCCATCAGCTCGGTGAGCTGCCATAGTTCATCGGGGGTGTAGGACTCGAACCGGATCACGGTGGGAAACCGCCGACGCAGCCCCTGGTTCGCCGTCAGCATGCGGTCCATTGCGTTGGGATAGCCCGCACCGAACACAACGAGCTCGGCACGATCGTTCTCCAGGTAGGGCAGCAACGTCTCCAGAATGGCAGTGCCGTAGGCATCGCCACCGGAGTAACCGGTTTCGTAGAGGTTGTGCATCTCGTCGATGAACAGGGCCCCACCCATTGCCCCTTCGACGGTGGCCTCGGTGTTCTTCTCCGCATCGCCCATGTGCCGGCCCAGCAGCTTGGAACGGCGTGTCTCGACGACGGTTGGGCGCCGCAGAACACCCAGCCCGCAGAGCTGCTTGGTCAGCGACCGCGCCACCGTCGTCTTGCCCGTTCCCGGCGGGCCCAGTAGCAGGGTGTGCCGCGAGCTGACCGGCACCGGCAGCCCCGCCTTGGTGCGCAGCTGGTTGACCTTCGTGGTGGAGCGGATGCGCTTCACTTCACGTTTGGCAGCGTCCATGCCGAGCATGGCATTGAGTTCGGCGTCGCCCTCGGCGAGCAGCTTCCCGGCCTGCGCGGAGTGCTTGGCCGCCTCGGCGGCTTCCTTGGTCGGGGCGCTGTCGGGGTCCCACGGGTTGGTCCGCGACTCGATCGCCTCGGGACTGGTCAGGACCAGCCGAATCGTCTGATCGTCGAGCGCCTCGCGAGCCGGTGTGAACTGGGAATCGCGCGAATATGCCCGGCGTAGAAGCTGGTTGGCGTCGTCGGCCTTGTCGAGGTGACGTAGGCACATCGCTTGGGTGTAGAGCCCTATGACCGCCGCTGCCGGGAGGAGATCGGATTCGACGGCCTTCTGGGCGCGACGGTAGCCGTCTTCGAAGACGCCCAGGGAGGCCAACGCGGTGGCCGCCATCGCCGAGGCCGCGGCGCCGTAGATCGGCAAGCGCCACACCCGGTCGGTGGAGAACGCGGCGAGCACGTCGGGCCAGCGCTTGGTCTGAAACTGCAACAGTCCACGCGCGTAGACGTGAGAATCGACGTCGAACGGGTCGGCGGGCGCCGCATCAGCCAGGAGCGCGTCAGCCTTCGCGAACTGTTGCTCGCGGATGAGCGCCACGGCCAGCGCGGCGCGCAGGGAATCGCGAGAGGTGATCTCCAACCTCAGAAAGACCCCGTCGGACACCATGGGTCGAAACGCCGTGCCACGCAGATTGAGTCGCTGAATCTCCCACCCATAGGACTCGCGAGCATCCCACGCCGCCTGGACGACGTGGACGCTATCGTCGCCGGCGACGATGCGCGCCAGCCACGCATCACAGATCCCCGGATCGAAATCGGTGGCCTTCTTGAACATGTCGGCGGCCACCCGCGGGTTGCTTCCAGCCATCACACCGTCGACGTTGATGTTGGAGGCCAGGAGGCCGCGAGTCATGGCGGCGCGAGCTTGGTCGCTCGCATGCGCGGTGGTCATTGCCGTTGTGCCCCTTGCCTAATCAAAACGTCTCTGGTGTCGACCCGTTCGTTCACGCCGCCCGCCGGGTAGTGGCGGCGATCTCGTTGCGTTCGGACTTCACGTCGATTTGCACGCGGTAGCGGAACTCAGCTGTGCGGACGACGGCAGTGCTGTTGGAATCCTGTTCCAGGTGCACGTCGGCGACGCTGGCCGTTCCCGCGCTCACCGCACGCATCGTGATCGCCGCACTGGGATGCGCACCGGTCGCGCCCGCATGGTCATAGACGACGATCATCGCGCGGCCCTCATCGGGCAGCTCGTCGGGGACCTCGCGAACCACCCGCAGACCGGTGGCCACCGCGCAGCGCCACAGCTGCGGTCTGTCGGTCACCACAGCCACCTGGTACCCCGTGGCAGCAGCGCGACGGGCGACCTGAACGAGCAGGGCAAGCTCCCCTGCCACGGTGACCAGCGCGCGGCGGCCGGGACGAGCGTCGCCGAGCGGGATCAGCATCGGGTGGTGCTTGGCGGTCGCCCCGATCAGAACCCCCGTGGCGCCGATGGGTGCGCGCAAGTTCTCACCGTCGGCCAGGACGCGGTGCGGCACCCGCAGGGCTGGTACCCGAGGCTCGAGCAGCGTCGCCCGCAGCGCCGCCTCTTGTTGGCCGGAGAGCGGGTTGAGGCCGCGCAGCGGCGGTTCCTTGAGTGCGCCGCCCGTCGCGTAGCGAACGAGCATTCCCACCGAGACCACCCCGCCCTCCCCTGGACGCAGCTGAATGCTGGTCATGGTGGTGTCGGTGTCGGGTGCCCACAGCCGGTCCAGCGTGGCGGTGGTGATGTCAGCGGGTGACACCCAGTAGCTGGTCACGGCACCTGCCGGGTGCACCAGAGCCGACCACCGCGCAGCGGCCCCATTGGCCAGCGGACCCGCGACGGCCGCGTCGAGTCCATCGAGCTCGGCGGTGCCCACCAGGCGCGCCGGGCACCCGTGAGCGCTGAGCTCGACGGCCAGCCGGCGGGCACACGCCGCCAGGGTCGCCGCGACGGAGTCGCGGGCGGCGATCGCGCCGGTGTTGTCGCGGCTCCGCAAGCGCAGAACGCACCACGTGCTGCGCTGCCCCACCGCGCCGTAGTCGGCGACGATCCCGGAGTAGGTCTCCGAGTACGGATGATGGTCAGCCGATGCGCGTCGTCGACCCACGCTGTGCACGTCAATCCCTGCCAACTCGACGTCGAATTGGGTGACCGCGGCCGCGACCACCCCCAGCGGCAGAGAAACCCCGGACTGCACGCGGTGCTGATCGAGCACCGAAGGGGTGTGGGAGGGACCGTCGACGGCCACCACCGCCAACGCTTCGTACTCGTCGCCGCGAATCGCCACCTCCTCGTCAGTCCAACGAGGCCGATGCAAACACACCGGTGCGGTGACCGTCGTACGCGCGCCGCCCCGACGTAGCTGACGCAGCGCGAGGACACCGAGTGTTTCCCGGCGCCACGTCACCAGCATGGCCGTGTCGACAAGGAGCGCGACCACGATGGGCGCGATCAGAGCGACCGGGCCGTGCCACAGCCTCGTTCCCGCAACGAGAAGTGCGACCGTCGCGACGAACGCCACGACGACCCTCCACCACGTGAGCCGAAGCCCCACCGCGAACGCCGATTTCACTGAGCCCCCCTCTTGCGAACGATCGCCGCGACCCCGACCGCAGCAGCCGACAGCAGACCCACCGCACCGATCCCACCGAGCGCCATCCACACCGGTGACATGTCCCGACCAGGGTGCGGTGGCGGCATCACCAGTCGATCCGAGATGCGTTCGGGCGGCCGGGGATCACCGTCGGGAAGGTCATAGGTCAACGCCGCAACCGGGTCCACGATCCCAAACCCCACCTGATTGTCGACACCGCGGGCCGGCGGGCGAGCAGTGCGCACTAGACGGTTGATGATCTGATGCGACGTCAGATTCGGATACTTCGCACGCACCAGGGTCGCGACACCGGACACAATGGCGGCCGAGAACGACGTGCCGGCCGGGGAGACGAGCTGCTTGTCCTGGCCCTCAACGGCGTTCATCAGTCCGTCGTCACGCGCGGACAGGCTCTCGACGTTCGTCCCCGGCGCGGCGATCGACACCCACGGACCGGCGATGCTCAGATCGGTCAACGGGTTTGCGTCGGCGTCGACCGCGCCCACGGTGAGCACGTAGTCCGAAAACCACGCCGGGGTCACGACCGTCGAGACCCCGGCCCAGTCGCGAGAGTCGTTCGGGCTCAACGGGTTGTAGATGGGGTTCTGCTTGCAGTCCTTGTTACTGGTGTTTCCCGCGGCCGCGACGATGACCGCGTCCTTGTCCACCGCGGCGTAGCGGATCGCGGCACCGAGCGCTTTCTGGTCGATCACGTCCAACGCACTCATGCACGACACCTCGGAAATGTTGATGACCTTGGCGCCCATATTGGCCGCGTGCACGACGGCCCTGGCCACCGTTTCGATGTCGCCGGCCTTGCGCCGGGTCACCGGGTCTTCGTTGCCAAACGCGTTCTCCGGGCTGAACGCCTGAGAGGACTGCCGGATCGAGATGATCGCGGCGTCCGGCGCGATGCCGGTATAGGCGTCCGGCGGCGGAATCACCGGTGCCGGTGGGGGTGGCGGGTCGTCGAGGGGCAGCGGGACCCGGTGGTCGACCAGCTGGACCTGCAGCGCCCCACCGTCGTTGCGCCACGCCGCCGGCGGCGCCGGTGGTGGCGGTGGCGGGGGTGGCGGAGGCACCTGAACGATCACCGTCTGTGGCGGTGGCGGTGGTGGCGGCGGTGGCGGTGCCTCGGAGGTGGGGACGCTGTCGGGTTGGCGGGTTTGGCGCTGCGGCGGCAGAGGTGTCTTGCCGTCAGCGGGAGCGGCCCCGATGATCGACGCGACGATGGTTCCATGGGCGTCGCAGTCTTGCAGGCCGTCGCCGTCGGAGACGTAATCGCCCCCGGGGATGAGGTTGGGCAGGCGCGGGTGCGGGTTAACACCGGTGTCGATGACCGCGACGGTGACGCCCGCGCCGCGACCGAATTGCCAAGCCTCCGAAAGATTCATCATGTCGAGGTAGCGCGGCTGCACGCGGTAGTCGGTGCCCGGGAGCGTGCCCACGCGCGGGCAGTAGGCGCCCTGCTTCATCGGTTCCGGCGGCGACGGAGGATTGTCTGGCGGCACCGCTGCCGGGTCGATCGTGGGTGGGGCGACCGCTGCTGCAGACGGCGCGGTGGCCAAGGCAGGCGCGAGGGCCAGCAGGGCGGAGGCCGCGACGCACGACGCGCCGCGCACCGAGGCGGGAACCGGACTCACGAGCGGTACCTGATCGCCGAGAACACACCCATGAGCCAAAAGGTCAGCGGGAACGGTGCGACGAAGAGCACGTAGCCCATCAATTCGACGACCTGCTTGAACATGGGGCTGTAGACGTGGGTGGGGATGATTGCCGCCAAGGCCAGCCCCGCGGCGGTCAGAACGAGCATGCACGCACACCCGATCAGCAGCGCGGCCGGCGACCACAGTTCGAGGACGTAGCGCAGCGGGACGGCCAGGCCGACCGCCACGGCCGCCACGGCCACCAACGTCGATTGCTGGCGGTCGGTGTAGGACCTGGCGTGCAGCAGGATGCAGCCGGCGCTGGTGGCGGCAACCACCAGCGGCAGCCAACGCGGGTCGGCGTGTGGATCGCACAGTGCAGTCGAGCAGACCACCAGCAGGATCGAGAATCCAGCGAGCAGCCCCGTCTGAAAGCCGCGTGCGCGGTCGACGGAGATGACGACGTTGCGGACAGATTCAGGGCCCTCCAAAGTGGGCGCCGTACCGCTGGGCACCACCACGGCGCTGGGAAGGTCTGGTCGCGTCTCGAAGATCCACCGACCGCTGGCTGAGGGGAACACCGGTAGCCGCAGGTTGGCCAGCATGCGCGCCAACCCGGGGGTCAGCTTGAGGCAGAAGATGCTGACCAGCAGCACGATGCCCAACAGCGACACCGCTGAGGTGACCCACAACATGCGCGCCACACCGGAGACCAGGGTCGCGACGCTAAGTACGACCACCGCGGTGCACAGCGCGATGTGGCGACCGGTGAAGCGCATGGTGAGAATCGCCGCGGCCAGCGTCACCGCGGCGCCAAGGCCGGCGTGCACGGCGCCCAGCGGGCCGGGAATGAGCACAGATGCCGCGACGGCCGTGGTGGTAGCCGCCAGGAGCAGGAACGCGTCGGCCACGAACAGTTCAGCGCGCAACACCTCGGCCCGGCCGGGTTCGGCGCCGCGCAGGTCGCCGGCTGCGCGGCGGTTGCGCGTCGACCGGATTCCGGTGACCGCCGCGACGATGAGCAGGACCAGCGCACACACTCCCGCAGCGGCGCTGGCGGTCCAGTCATCGTGGCCGTAGCGCCAGCGCAGCAGCAACGCATCGACCAGAAATGTCGCGCCCGCTACCAGGATGACACCGACCCGCGCGGCCCACGGCGGGGTCACCGACGGCCAGTGCTTGCGCAGCTCGGCGGGAATGGCGCTGGTGACGTGTTCGATCACCGGAATTCGTGTCTCGACGTCGTCGATGAAGCGCAGCCACAACGTGGCGCCGTCGAGGACTGCCTGCTCGCTCAAGGAGCGCTTCGGTTTCAACGGTGTGCCGTCGACCCAGCACAACGCCCACCGGCCGCGGCCGGCGACCGGATCTCCCGGACGCACCGACAACCGCGGCTTTCCGATCTCGGCCAAACGGACGTTGAGCACGTCGACCAGCGCCGGGGTCTGGATGCCGATGGCTGCGGCAGCGTCGAGGCGCACCGCGATCGAGACGTCGTTGACCATGACCGCGACGAGCACCTGACGCAGCTGCTCGGTTTCCTCCCCCGCCCCGGCGCTAACCGCGGCGTCACGAACAGAGGTCACCGCTGGGCCGTCCGTCCGCTGCGGAAGCCCTGAGCGAGCCACGCCGCCACGTCCATGAAGGCGTACTGGGTGTCGCGGCGCAGCGCGTCGAAGTCGAGCTGGGGGTTGTCGCGCAGGTCCTTATCCCACGGCACGGTGGTCACCCCGCCCACCCGCTGGCCCATGGTTTCCCGCACCTTGGCCAAGAAGTCCTTGTTGGCGCAGTTGTAGACGTCGTTGAGTACGAGCGCCGAACGTCGCAGCAGCGCCTGGTATTCGCTGCGCGCGGCGAGCCACTTAATCGTGGTCTCCGCCGCCGCCGCGCCGTCGAAGTTCATCGTGCCGACGATGATCAGCGCGTCGACCTTCGACAGCACCGCTTGCATGACCGGGTGCTCGATCTCTGGCCCACAGTCGATGAGGGCCAGCTGGTAGAACCGGCGAACGCGGTCCAGCACGGCGGTGAAGGCCTGCGGTGACAGGTCGAACGGGTGGGCGACGTTCTGGTTGGCGCCCAGCACCTCCAGGCCCGGACCGTTCTTGCCGGTGTAGTGGCGGGCCATCGGGTAGGTGTTGAGGTTGCCGTCGGCCAGGAAGTCGCGGATCGACGCGGTGGCGGTCGGATCGATGAGGCGACCCAGGGCCCCGTAGGTCGGGTTGGCGTCGATGGCGATCACCGGTTCAGTCCGATACTTGGCGTAGGCAGTACCCACGCCGGCGGTCATCCGTGTCTTGCCGACACCGCCACGCACGCACACCACGCCGATCAGGTAGTTGCCGGGGATGTTGGTCTTGATGAGGTCGATCTGTTCGCGCAGACGCTGCTCGGCAGGGCCGGCGCCCAGGTTGATGGTCTTGCCCGACCCGACGTACACCGTTTTGCGCCAACCCATCTCGGGCGGCAGCTTTCGGGCGGCCACGACGTCCTCAGCGCGCAGCGCCGGAGCGTTCGAGAAGTCCGAATCGTTGGCCTGAGACGGTGCGAAGCTCAGCTCGCGGGCCGCCTCCCAGCTCGCCGGCGCCTCCCGTCGTGCCACTTCGTAACCGGTGTCGGCCGGTCCCCGGCCGCGGGGCGCTGCGAACGACTGAGCGGTTGGTCGGTGACGTTCGGGGACGCGGGTGGCCATGTCCTGGCCGGCGTCTGTGACCGCCGACATCGGCCCCGACGACGGTTGAGCCAGTTCGCTGCGCTCCGGTACGGCGGGACTCTGATAACCGCGACCATCGGTGGCGGGGCCGCGATGGCGGGGTCCGTCATCCCTGCCTTCGCCCCGGCCGTCGGCCGGACGCTGCGGGGCGTCGTAGTGTCGAGCGGCACGCGCGGCTGCTAGGACCGCCGGGTCGATGGCTTGTGTCGTCTCCGCCCACCCTGGGCGCTGCTCGGCGTAGGGCACCGTCGGTTCAGGCAGCGAGGGCGTCGCCGGGGCCTGTGGTTCGCCACCGATGTCGGGCTCGTGCTCCACACTCCAGCCGGGAGTGCCCTCGTCGGCGTCGGGCTCGTCGAGATACCGCGCCTGAAAATCTGGATCCATGCTCATGAAAACCACCCCAATGGCTTGAAGAACAACTATTGATGCAATCGTAGGGCCGCCGAATACCGGTTAACTACGCCCAAAGAAGAAAGTTCGGTACAAGATTGCCGGGCGCTCAGTAATTAGGCAAAGCGCTCGTGATTTTCCCAGTCACGCGCATTCACGCTGCTCAGCACCGCCTGAATCCCCAGCAGGATCTGGCCTGGCGATCCGGGCGCTATCACCATCCAGTCTTGGGTGGACCCCCGAGGTGCAAGCATCTGGTACAGCACGACCCGGCCGGCGTCGGTGTCGCGGATATTGAGGGCCGTGGCGCTGGTGTTGCTGCGGGCATCGGTGTGAACCCGGGCGTACACCACGGCCTCCACAACGGGCTCGTCGAGTAGCGCACCCAGCTCGGCGAGAGCTGCCGGTGGAATTCCCAAGGCCCGCAACGGAAGTTCGCGTTGTGGGTCGTCGCCGGCATCGGCGCGCTGCGCCGCAGCGCTCACGATGTCCTCATAGGGCAGGTTCATTGGTTCGATGCGGGAGGCCTCGACGGGGTGCACGGCGTTGAGCTGCTCGACCAGGACGTCGCGCAACCATGCAGCCGACCCGCCGTCGAATCTCACGTCGTCGATGGTGATGTCGTCACCAGCTCGCGCCGCCGACACCCAGCGACCGTCACGGCGCGCGAGCACGATCTGTAGCTGATTGTCGGGAATGTCGCGCCGCCAGGTGGCCGGGTCGTTCACGTCGATGCGGCCCTTCCACGACAACGCCCCTCGCGCAATGAGTATGGCCACCTCGACATCAGGGGCGGCCAGAACGCGCATGCGGGCCGCGACCTGCGTGATGACGTGCCCGTCCTGACCGACTACTCCCGCGGCCTGAAGCTGCTCGATGCGGGGGTCACCGGAGATCCAGGTGCTCTCACGCGGGGCTCCGTACGGTACCGCGCTCAGTTCTGGCGCCACGGTGGCGATGTCGAGCATCGCTTGCAGCATCCACATGCCGTGCAGGTTGACCGTCACGTCGCCGACGTGTTCGGTGCTTCGTGCGGGGATCATCGCCAGCGGGTCCTTCTCCGGTGTGTCGGGTTGGTCGACGGGTGTGCGTCCTGTGTGGGTCAAACCGAGAGCGGCGGCACCCTCGGTGAGGGTGCCGCCGCAAGAATTCGCTCGGGGGACTTGCCGAAACGAACTGCGCCGCAGAGCCGATGGCGAAGGGGCCGCCACGCGGCACGGCGATTAGGTGCGCACCTTCGCCAGTCGGTCCTTAGACCGACCAGGTGCCGCCGACACCGCTGTCGGTGTGCTGGGTGTTGTGGCTGGCCGTGCCGACCTTGCCGCCGTGCTCGTCAAGCTGCTCGAAGATGACCCGGAAGTTGCGGTTGAGCTCATTGACGAACTCCTGGTAGCCGGTGCTACCCACGCCGCCCCACATTTCGGCCGACTCCTGCAGATCCTTGAGGATCGCCTGGTGCTCGGCTTCGAGCTGACCTGCCTGGCTCCTCAGCAGGCTCGAGTGGGCTTCGACGTCGCCGTAGCTATAGCTCTGTACTCCCATGATGAGTTTCCTTGTCTGTGTACGTGTTTGGAGGTGGATGGGGTGGTGATTAGGCCTTGAGGGATGCGGCGTTGGCGTGTTCCTGCTGCTCGTAGGTGTCGGCCGAGGTGCGCAGGTTGTCGCTGACGAAGTGCATCTGGTTCTCGATGTTGCGGAAGGCCCGGTTCATCTCCTCCATGGTCCCCAGGGAGGCCATGTTGGCATCGCCCTTCCATCCCGCACCCGAGATGCCCTCGGCCGAGGCGTACGCCTTCTGCGCCTCGACGTGAATGTTGGTGGCGTGGTTGGAGAAGCGGCCGGAGTAGTCGCGCATCGCGGCCGGGTCGGTCATGAAAGACATTCGTTTGCTCCTAGATCGTGTCGTGTAATGCTGGCCATTTGCGTGGACGGGTCAATCGTGTCCCTTTGGCGCTGCGTACAGCCATGCGCCAAGAAATATTCTTGAATTGAGTGCTCGACCCCCTTCGGTATCTGCCCGCATTTTCCGTTAGCGCGCCCGTGGCAGCACGCGGACCGGCGCGCCGTAGGACGGGCCGTTACTCGAGGAACTGTCTTTGCCCTGCATCGCGGCCATCGGGGCCGCCCCGCCGGCGCCCCCGCCCACGCTGGTCGTGGAGGGGGCCGCACCCGTGTTGGTGCCGCCCGTCGCGGAAATCGGTGTCGCACCCGCCGCGCCGGAGGGGGCGCCCGCTGCCCAGGTCGCGGGGACCGACAGTCCGCCTACGCTGCGGGCGGCGCCCATGCCGGCCGAGAGGGCACCCATGCCCCCGCCGCCGAAGCCGCCGCCACCGAGGCCCCCCGCCGCTCCCATGGCCGAGGTCGCCGACGTCAAAGCCCCAGCGCCACCGACGCCCCCCATGGTGGGGTTCATCATGCTCATGAACGGCGACAGCAGCGACTGAAAACCACCCATGGCCTGCATCGGGTTGCCCATGCCGCCCATGAGTGGCTGCGCGAGGCCCTGTAACGCTTGCGGCACCGCGCTCATGAATTGAGGGGCCATCGACATGATCGAACTGGCGTTTCCGCCACCCATGCTGGCCGTCGACTGCCCAGCGGTCGCGGCGTTCTGGCCGGCCTGCCCCGCTGCGGTACCGCCTGCCTGGGCTACCGCGGCCGCTTGGCTGGCGAAACCTCCGGGGTTGACTGTCGGCGCGGGCGCCATGAATGGCACCAGCATCCCGGTGATGCCGGCTGCGTCGGCGCTGAACCCGTACATCGTGGTGGCGTCCTGAGTCCACATCTCGTCGTAGGCCGCCACGCACGCAGCGATCGCGCCGGAATTGACCCCCATGAAGTTCGTCGAGATCAGCGTCTCGAGAAGGTTGCGGTTCGCCTCGATGACTGGCGGCGGTACAGAGCCTGCGTGGGCAGCCTCGATGGCGAGGGCCGCCTGCTCCGCGGCGATCGCGGTCTGCTGGGCTTGAGTCGCCGCTTGAAACAGCCACCGCACGTTTTCCGTGGCGCCGGCGGCCATCATGGTCGACGACGGTCCTTGAAACCCGCCTGCCAGCAGCGCCATTACAGCGCTGTGCAGCGCTGCGGCGTTTGAGCCGAGGTTGGCCGCAAGGGCTTGCCACGCGGCGGCAGCTGCGGTCAGGGGCGCCGACTGCGGGCCGGCGTAGGCCCGAGCGGAGTTGATCTCGGGCGGTAGGGCTCCGTATTCAACCACGAAGTCACAACTCCTTTTCGCACGAGGGATGGGTCTGGCCCGGTGGCGGCGCCGCAGGAGACCCGGCCGGGCGGACCGCCGGCGAGTCGATGTCAACGACGGGGTGCCGTCGGCTTGAAGCGTTCATCTCCAAAGGTGCTGAACGATGATCCACGACGTGGCCCGAGACGGACCGTCAGAGCGTTGCGGCGACGTTGAAGGCCTCGGTCGCGGCGTAACTTGCACCGGAGGTACCCATGGCGCTGGCAAACATCCCATGCCAGGCCGAGGCCATGGCGGCCATGGACTGGTACAGCGAGCCGTGGGTGCCGAAGGCCGCCGAGAGAAGCATGGCCGTTTCGTTGGCCTGGCCGGGCGCGACTGCGGTCGTGGGCGCTGCGGCGGCAGCGTTGCCGCTGGTGAAGGCAGATGTCAGCGCGGTCAGGGTGCCGGCTGTGCCACCCATTTCCAACGGATCAGCTGTAAGGAACATTCGTTATGACCCCTCTGTTGTGCCGATAATGCCAATACGAGTGTATAGGCATTCAGGTGTGGTCGCGGTGCGCCAAATTAGTTGGCAACGGATTCCGGCGAAGTATCGAGCCCGATTTGAACGTATCGTCCCGATTCACCGGTACTTACGAAGAATCCGCGTCCGGGTGGCATCGGGTGACCCTTCCACCGGCCCCGAACGAACCCCTCCTCCCCGTCGGAGTCCATGACGAGAAGCGGTGCGTTCGCCTGCTTCATCGCCCCCAGCAGCGGGTCGGCGCGGTCTGAGCCGGCCCAGCCGCCGAATCGGCGCGCGTAGACCACGCGCAGACCAACGTCGGTGGCGGCGTGCGCGCTGGGCACCAGTTCACGTAGCGGGGCGTCGTAGCCCGGCGGTAGTCGATCGGCGTCGTCGACGATCAGAAAGATCTCCGGGCCCGACCACCGCTGGGCCAGGCTGGTGTCGACGTCGAGACCGGCCTCGGGCAGCCTGGCGGTCAGGATGCGGTTCAGCTCGGCAGCCCACGGCCCCATCTCGTCGTTGCGGTAGGTGAACCGTTCCAGGTAGTCCTTGCCGAGGACGCGCAAGAGTTCTCGGCGCGGGTTGACCAGCCACACCTGAGCGCGGGGGCGCGGGTCGCCGGGATCTGGTGTCGCCGTGCTGGCGCCGGGTGCGTAGGTCCTCGCAATCTCGCGCATGATCGCCGACAGTGCGTTCGTGCGTCCGCAGTCCTCGCGGCCGGTAATGATCAGGAACGGAGAGTCGCGTTCCAGGCCGACCAGCTCGTCGCGCTCGTCGACGGCCCATGCCATTCCGGTGTGGTGGTCACGCTGCGCGCGTGCTTGCAGATCAGCCAGCGTGACGTGGCTGGGCAGCGACCGGACCCGAGGAGCTGGGCGGTATCGGGCCGCGGCCCGGCGGACCGCCTCGACCACGCTGTCGGACTTGAACTGGGCGGTGGGAGTTCCCCGCAACGCCGGCCGCGCGATCTGAGTGTGTAGGCCTTCTTCCTCGGCTCCGAGGCGTACGTAGTTCTGAGCAACCATCCCTCGGCCGGGCTTGCCCGACGGCACGGCGTCGGTGAGCTTGCCGCGTAGCAGCTTGGCGTCCTCGGGGCCCTGCAGCTTGAGCTCGATGCGTTGCGGCCAGGAACCGCGCATGCGTGGCGGCAGCTCGATGTCGCGGGCCACACTGACGATGACGTGGATGCCGAAGCTGCTGCCCTCGCCCACGATTTTTTGGATCTGCGCCGAGAGCAGGTCCTTGTTGCGGATCGTCGATGCTTCCGCGGTCAGCGCGGCGTAGTTGTCGATCACCAGGTAGACGTCGCCGAAGGGGTCGTCAGGCACTGCGCCTGGCGCGCCGCCGAATTTCCGATCACGCAGGTCCTGGACGGAGCTAATTCCGCACGCCGGGAAGCTGCGTTGTCGGCGTTCGAGGAGTTCGAGCATTTCGGAGATGGTGCGTCGGATCCCGTCTTCGTCGAGAATTCCGGCCACGCCGCCCACGTGGGGCAGGCCGGCAATGGTTTCCAGCGCGGTCGACGACAAAGCCAGGCAGTAGAACTGCACCTGCTCCGGGGTGTGGGTCATAGCCGCAGCGCAGATGATCGTCTGCAGGGTCGTGGTCTTGCCTGAGGAGCGCACGCCGACAACGAGCTGATTGGCGCCGTCGGCGCGGGTGTCGACGAGCAGAGGGTGCTGGTCTTGTTTGTACGGCCGGTCCACGATGCCCACCGGGAACACCAGATTTGGTGTGGCGGCGTAGTTTTCGTCCCAGCGGTGCCCCAGGTGGGCATTGACGATGTCGTCGATGGTGTGCGGGACGTCTAGGGGCGGTTGCCAGAGAACCTGCGGCTTGAAACCGTAGTTCCGCAGCTGATCCAGGATGACTGGGCCGACCTTGGGTTTGCGCAAAGCGTCGTCCTCGTCCTCCTGTTCCTCGACGGTTTCCGCGGGCTGGGCGGCAGCATGGTTGATCAGATGCTCGGGGATCTCGACCCATGACGTCGTGAATAGTTGTGGTTCGAGATAGCGGTCGGAGGTGGACGTGGCTTCGATGACGTCGTCGTTGTCAGGGCTGGGTCGGCGGTAGTCGCGCCACAGCGACTCGGCGCGGAACCGGGTCAGTTCGTCGGCGGACCCGGTACGCATGTACCCCACGCCGACTTCTCGGGGCAGGTTCACCGCCTGCGGAACGCCCGCCGCCGACGCGCTGGCCGAGGTGTTCTGCCGCAACACCAGCCGGTACCCGACGTTCTCGAGCAGCTTCTCGGCTCTCGAGTCGATGTCTTGGCTGGCCAGCAGCTGGTGGACCCACAGCGATCGCCCCTGTCGGCCGATCTGGTCCAATACCTCGGGCAGATCCGGCTTGATGCGGAATGCTTCCTTGAACTCGTCGAGCACGACCAGCAGACGGGGAAGTGGCTCCAGATGCTCGCCGCGCAATGAACGTTCGGAGCGGATCTGGTTGTACTCATAGGCGTCATCGGCGCCCACGGAGTTGCACACCTGCTTGCGTCGGGCGATTTCACCCCACATCGCGGTAATGAACCGGTCCATGAGGACCTGGTCGTCTTCCAGGTCGGTGATGATGTGCGGTACGTGCGGGGTGCCCTCGAACGGTTTGACGCCGGCGCCGCCCTTGCAGTCAGCCAGGATCATCTGCAGATTCTCCGGGGGGTGGCCCAGGATCGCCGCCAACAGCACGGTACGGATGGCCGTGGTCTTGCCCGACCCGGTGGTTCCCGACATCACCCCGTGCGGCCCGTCACCGCCCTGGTTCATGTCCTTCATGTCGACGAAGACCAGCTCGCCGTTGTCGGCGCGGACACCATAGGGGATGCGCAGATTCGCGGCGGCGTTGATGTCGCGGTGCGGACCCCACAGCGCCTCGAAGTCGATTGCAGCGGGGTCTTTGACCCCGTAATAGGCCAAGATGTCGCGAGGGCGGCGGAAATCGCCGAGATCCTCGGCGATGTCCTCATAAGGCTCGGCGATCCGCGACCGCGCGATGGACTGGGCCAGTTGCTCGGCCTCGAACCGATCGAGGTGATCGGCGATCGCGAAGAACTGGAAACCCTCCTCTGAATCAGGCGCCCACGTGCCGTCCCGCGGTACCGCGTCGATCACGCCGTCATCCTTGAGGCGCAGCGTCCGCACGCCCCGATGGTCCTGACAGTCCGGCACGCCACCTTGCACGTCGAAGAACGTCCACCCCTGCACGCCAGTCGAGGTCATCACCGAATACCAGCCCCCGGGCGCGACGTCGCTGACCACGATCGTGTGGGGCATCGGCGCGACGGGGTCGCGGCTGGCCGCGTGGCGGGCGACGAACGCGCCGCCGCGGCGGACCGCATCAGTGAACTGCCGATCAGCGAATTCGGCGACCGATGTATACACCATGCGTGCCGGACCCGCACCGTCGTCCTGGTGCGGATTGCCGTTGTGCGGCAACCACTTCACCCAGTCCCATTCAGCGACATCGTCGGTGACGACGACCAGCCTCAAATGATCCGGGCCGTGGGAGAACACCAACTGCGCGATGATCGCGCGCATCAGCCCCAGCGCTTTGTCGCGATCGCCGTCAATGCGATACCCCGGCTCCACCAACAACGAGATGAGCGCCGGTGTGCCGTAGGCAACGCTCTGGTAGCGGACGAACTCCTGCAACGCCTTGCCCGTCGCCGGTTCGAGCTCCACTTCGGTAGGCATGTCGTCGGGCTCACTGAAGGTCACGGCCCCGCCCTCCACCAGGGAGGTCATGCCGACCCCCACCCGGGCGACGCCGAACCAGGTGTCCTTACCGTTGGGGTTGCGTTCCCACATCCGCGGGCCGCCCGCCTGGGCGAGCAGCGTGTCGGCCGGAGGGTGGTACCACCGGTAGTTTCCGTCGAGTTTGTCGGCGGCATCAGAGACCCGGTCACGCATCTCGTCGAGGACGAGCAGGAAACGAGCCCGCATCGCGTCGAGCTTGCCGCGACTCATCTGCTGATTGCCGCCGCTGAATCGGCCCGAGAACAGCATTGCGCCGATTCCGAGAATGCTGAACACCGGGAAAATCGCCCCGACACCGTTGAAGGTGCGTGCGCCCGAGGCGAACGAGACCGCGACCATGCCGACCACCAGGCCGATAACCAGGATGCCGACGACGATGAGCCATGGCGACTTTCCCTCGGGGGGCGGGACCTTAAGAGGCGTCAGGAGTTTGATCGGTTGCGGCTTGAGGTCACTTCCCGGCGGTGGGGTGGGCTTCGGCCGGACGAAACCTTGCTTCACTTCGGCTGCTCCAATGCTCCAGGGTTCTGACCCGCCGGCAGTGTGTTGTAACGCAATTGGGCATCAGACCGCGCCAACGTCGGGCCGGCGACGAACAACCGCAACACCGACCATGGGGCCGGTTTCGGTTCGGTGTTGAGCCCCAACGCCGTCAAGGTCTGATTGTCTCGCTCCACCCCGAACCGAATTCCGAAGTCCGAGAGCCACCACACCGACTCCTTCGTCGACGCGGTCTGGCCATTGCCGGTGCTGACGACGTAGTTGGCGTAATCGGGGGCGAAGTAGATCTGGTCGGCCACCTGACCACCGGTGTCGGCCGACGTCACCAGCTTGACGATGTGGCTGGTTTTGTCCGTGGGGACCGGGATGCTTGCTCCCGATACCACCGAGGTCGTACTGCGGTCCTCGCCGCTGCCCTTCTGCCACCACCAGCAGGTGGCCGGGTTGGCTTGCGTGTCGACCACCTTGAGGGGCTCATCGGGGTAGATCGACGTGTCGATCACATTGACCGACGGCAGTTCTGCCAGCTTGGAGCCGGCGATGACTGCGATCGCGCCCGAAGGATTCCCGCCGGCGTTCTGCAGGATCTGGGCCACGATTGGGGAGACGGTCTGCATGCCGGAGAGCAGCACCACCGAGTACGTGGTGTTGCCTTCGACCTGTGGAGTGGAGATCACTGTTCCCACCGGCCCGGGGGCGCCGGGGAACGGAGCGGGAACGCCCAGACCGGCGATGGCCGGGACCGTCAGCGGCGGCGCCACCGGGATGGCGTTCAACAGTGCCTGGCTGATCGGTCGGGCCGACGCGAGGTCCTCGGCGGTGACCCCCAACGCCAGCAGAACCGGCCGCTGGCTGGCATCCACCAGCGAGCGGCGGCCATCGCGGATCAGCCACACGTCGGTGCCGAAGCGCAGCAGGACACCATCGTCTTTGTCCAGGACGCGTCGGCGATCTGACAGATCGGGTTGTCCGTCGATGACCGTCACCGTGACCGGTTCGGGTGCGCCGGCACCGAACGCCTTGGTGACCGCATCGCAGACCAGCCACGACGAACCTGCTGGCGAGGTGGCGTTCATGGAATCCGGAGCCCCGGGGATACCCACCCACACACCGTGCGGTCGGGAGTCGATCTCGCTGCGCCGCACCGGAACCGGGTCCAACGCCTGACCGGCGATCAGACGCGCCGAGGACAGGTTGAGCGCCGGGTACAACACGTTGTTGACATTGACGAACAGGTCGTCGGTCTTGTTGTCGGCGATGATCTTGGAGTCGCTGATCGAACCGGCGGGCCGGATGAACGACCAGAACAGCGCACCAAGGCAGATGACGATGACCAGGGAGAGGCCGGCGAGGATGGCCATCCATTCCCGCCGCCCGGGCTCGGCTTCCATCCGCACCTGCCGGCGGGTCATCCCCAGTGCAGCCCGCCGCGCCATGAACTGGTGAGCAGTGACCTGGACGCGCGTCGCGTACCCCAGGCCGCGGCCCAGCCGTCGTCTGGCGACCTCTTTGTCCTCGACGGCGCTGCCTCGTTCGCCTGCCATCTACTCCGCTCCCGCGTTCCCGCTATGTACTGCGACTCGATCAACTCCGGTCACTGAACCAACCTAAATTGGCCTCATCGGCTCAGCGACGCCCCAAGATGGGCAATCTCGGAATTCATCATGCCTGGTCTACGAGGTGGGCTGATGCACCAAATTCGTGGGGGGACGACCGCGAGGTCACGCCACGCGGCGGATCTCCAGGTGCCCTTTGGGCAGCGAACTCAGGTGCACGCGCTCACCTCGGTTGGGGGCTTCGATCACCATGTCCGGAGACACGGCCATCACGACGTGCTCGGGACGCCCGCGCTGCCAGTTGCACAGAATCAGGTCACCTGCCCGGATGTCGTCGCGGCTGACGCGGGCACCCGAGTTGACAAGGTCGTAGGTCGTCCGCGGCAACTCGATACCCGCTTGGCGATACGACCACTGCACCAGCCCGGAACAGTCGAACGCGCTGGGACCGGTCGCGCCCCACACATACGGTGCGCCCTGCCGGGTCTTCGCCGCGGCCACCGCCCGGTTGGCGCGATCACTGCCGTTGCCGTCGTGCCCGAACAGGCCGGCCGTCAACCGACTCGCGTCTCGGTTGTTTGGGCTGGTGAGGCCGCCGGGGAGGCGGGAGAACATTCCCATGCCGGGGAAGCCGCCACCGCCGCCGCCCATCCCCATCGAGGGCATCCCGCCGCCCATGCCCGCACCGCCACCCATCCCGCGGAACATGCCCGCCGGGGACGCCTGGCCGGCCTGGCGGTAGGCCATCGCCATCTGGCGCATCCGGGTCGCGAGCAGCTGATTCTGAGCCTTGGTGGTGTCGAGTTGGCGCTGCATCGCGGCCATCCGGTCATCCATGCTGGTCACCAGCGTCCGCACTCCGGCCGGTGACCCCGTTGCCGGTGCGATCGCCGCCGCGGTGCTGGCGGCGCTTTGCCGCACCCCGGTTGCATTCGCGCGGCCGTTCTGACCCTCGGCCGTCCCGGCACTGGAGGTGCCGTTGGTTTGGGCGTCCAGGGCGCTCACCGCGCCCCAGGTGCGCTTATAACCGTCGCCGGCGGTGCTGGCCCCGGTACCCAGTGCTGAGTCGGCAGGAGCGGCCGGGACCCCGGGCCCACCGGTCTGCACAGACCCTGGACCGCCCGCGGTGGGAAAGACCCCCTGAGCGGCGCCCAACACCCGGTCTACCTGCGCGATATACGCGCCAACACCCGAGCCGCCCACCCGCTCAAACTAACCGGCCGACAACCCCACAACCACGCCCCAAGACAACCAAAAACAGACAACCATCAGGCCTGCCGAAGAGCCGCCATCTCCGCACCACGGGCGGTGATCTGCTGGGCCGACACCTCCAGTTGCTGCCGCGTGTGCCGAATGTGTTCCTGCATCGCCGCCAAGCGGCCGTCCATTTGGCGCACCAGCTGAGTCAGGTCATGTGGCTCCGGGCGCTCCCCCAGTGCGACTATGGCCTGGGCGCCGGCGGCCCGGGCTATGCCCCGCGCAGTCTCCCCAGCGCGGGTTGCAATCGCCGCGGCATCGCGCACCGCCTCCTGGAATGCATCGGACAGCGCCGCAGCCCTGGCGTCGTCGCTGCGATAGCGCGCCGCCGCGTCCTCGGCGGCCGCGGCCATCCCGCTAGCGCCTTCGGGAACGCCCCCGCCTGCCACCCCCGCCGGGGCGGACAGCGCGGCGGGAGTCGAGGCCCGATCGGGAAACAACGAGACCGCGGTGGCGAGGATGCGATCCACCTGCGCCACGTAGTTATCCCCAATGCCCATACCCGCAAGGATATGCGCCGCGATCATGGTTCGACGGCGCCGGTCAAACCGGGCTGCGGCGCCCCGCTTCCCATCTGATCAACAGGACACCCGAAGTACCGGGCCGTTCCTACGCAGATGCCGAACCGAGCGGTGCGCTATTGGATCGTCACGGGCAGGGCAGTGTGTCGCTGTGCTTGGCCCTGAGTCCTTCGTCATCGCCACGGTGTAGTTGCCGACTAATTGTCGAGGAACCTGGAGTCATCCCCACGCGATCGGTGCTGTCGGTTGTGGCCACCGGCGGCCGCCGATAGCGATGCTGGGAAGCGTTGCGCGACAGCGGGTGTGGCGGGGTGCCTGGCGCCTTCGAGCTGTCCCCGCGAACGGTCAGCGGAACAGCACGGAGGCCAGTGACGGGCTGTCGTAAAAAGCCAGCGCCGCGAGCACGAACAGGGTTACCGCCATAGCGACGATGAGGGGCCAGGACGTGGTATCGCGTCGCCGCGTCCACAAATAGCCAATGACTGCGATGGCAATCAGGGGCGCCACTTGAGCACCCAGGGCAATGGAATACACCCAACCACCGGCCAGGAAGGTAGCCACCACACACACCAGGTACAGCCCGAAGGCCGCGAGGATCCCCAGACCGATCAGGCCGGTCATCGACAGGGTGCGCTTCATGACTTCATTCTAGTGACCACCGACGACATATCGTGGCAGCGCTTCATACCCTTTGGCCTGCACGACGTGGGTGACGACGTTGTCGATGTAGGGCTGCCAGACCATCTTGGCCAAAGCGGTGTATCCCAGGCGTTCCGGTGCGGCGAAGGGGCCATCGTCAGAGCCCGGTCCTTCGGTGATATAGCCGCGGATATCGAGGTGCGGGGTACCTGCTTGTTCGGTCCAGCGGAAGTGGATGGTGCTCCCTGGGCCGTCTTCATGCCCGGGCAAGGTGGCGAACTCGATGTCGATGGCATCAGCGGTGCGTTGAATCTGAGTGACCTGGACCGGCAGGTTGGCGAGTTGGGCGCCGGCCACCTTCATCTCCAGCGGCAGCTGGTCCCCGACCGCAGGAAACGCCTGGGGCGCACCGCCAATGGGGAAGTTGCAGTTGAAGCAGCGATGCAGTTCCTTCCACACGTCGTCCAGGGAGACCAGGCTGCCGCCATCGACGACAGTGCCGTCGGGACCGCGGGCGTGCACTGTGGTGGTGTAGCCGTTGTTGTACTCCCACGGCGCTTTTGGCAGGGGACCCGGCGGGGCCTCTTTGATCGTGGAGTTGTCCAGGGCTTGCACGGTCTGCGGGGGTGCGGCCGCGGTGTCGGCGACCAGATCCGCAGCGCGGGTCGTGTAGTCGGCGTAGGCAGTGACCGCACGGCTTTGCAGCGCGGCGAGTTGGGTTTGCAGAGCGGTGATGACCGAGGCGTAGCGGCCGCCGCTGGCGGTGTTGGCTTGGCGGGCAGCGATCAGACGTCGCTCCAGCTCGGCGAACTCTTCCAGGTGCGGGGTGGCCGCGCGGGTGCTGGTGAATACCTCGGCCTGCTGCGCGCAGATCCGCCCCGTCGCGGCGGCGCAGGCGGCGTGATCGACGTACCACCGCTCCAGCATGGCCAACCAGGTCTGAGCATTCTGCGCCGCCGGGGACTGCCAACTCCGCGCCAATTGTGAACGACCGGAACGGATATCGTTGCCGACATTGCGCAACTCGGCAGCGTGCGCGCGAGCGGCGTCGGCGGCCGCGAGCAGTGAGGCGGGGCCAGGTCCACAGTGGATGAGGGCCGCGATGGACTTGCCGTCGGTAGGAGTCACCCCCGCCGGCATGGCGGCACCCGTGGGCGCCACCGCGGCAACGAGAGATAACCCCACCCCGGCAGGGGCGGTGGTCGTGCTGGGTGCTGGGGCGCTTGTCGAGCCCAGGGCGGCTGCGTTGAGCTCTTCCTGGTCGCGGTAGGTCGAAGCGTTGGCGTGCAGTCTGACCGCGGCCGCAGCGGTGATGGAAGCCGCCTGGGTGCTGTAACCGCTGATGACCGCCAGGCGGGTCGACACGACGCCGGCCACCGTGGCCGACACCTGATCCGCCGCCGCGGCCGCCACGGTCACACCGCTCAGCGCGTGCGGCGTGCTCACCGATCGGGTGATCGTGGCGGCTGCGCCGTGCAGCTCGTCGCCCTCAACGTACAGACCCACCAGCACCCCCTCAGCTGAGTCGCAGGACTTCAGTATGCCGCCGCACCACCGCGCAGCAACCACAAACCCGCGCGCAGTCCGATAGGTCAATGGTGTTGGCGATGTCGGCGGTGACCGTTACCCGTTGGCCTACGACCGCGATGTTCCGCCGCCAACTATCCCTACGGGGATCGTGCGCGTTCCGACTTCATTAGTCGTGATCCCCGACGCCTAGTCCGTTGCCGACGCGTACGGGTCATCGAGCTTTGCTAGGCCCGGGAAGAGATCGTTGAGAGCTCGGGTACGTCCAAATCGACTGCCGCGGAGCGGAACTGCTGTTTCAAATCATCACCGAATGTGAGGAACGCGCCTCGGTGGCGAATCGCGACCAAGCTGCCGTTCATCGAATTGGGCACCGTGTTCCCCGACCCGCGCCTGGTCGCTGCGATCGTCGACAGGGTCCGAGCCGCACCGCTTGCTGCAATGCTCGGGTTATGACCTACGACCAAAACATCGACGTCTACGAGCACGGCATCGTCGTGTCAGACGGGGAACGTCCGCCTTCCGGCCTTTCGCTCATCGCAACGACTCGCCAGCCGATCTACAATTCCTACTCGCTTACGCTCGTCGACCGCGACGGAACATCCCTTAATCACCGAGCGGTTCACGCGCTCGACGTACCGGGGGCGCACGCTGTCGTCGACTATCACGAGGAGAGTGATGCTCGATTCTTCCTGCGCGAGTCGCTCTACCACCTCAACAACGTGATCGATAAATACATTTGGGCATGTCAGCTCTTTGAAGAGCTCCATGGCCATTACGAGGGGCCGCGGAGCGGAAATACCGGTGACTCACGGGTGCTATTCGAGATTGACGCCTACCTCGGCGCCGCACGTCGCGTATACGAGGCGATCTCCAAGGTGCTCTGGAAGCACTACCACCCGGGCGAGAAAGGTCGTTGGGACTCAATACGCACCGCCACGAGAGCGATTGCATCAGGAAACTCGAAGGTGCCGGCCCAGCTCGGCGGCCAAATCGTCGACAGCTGGAACGCCTACGGCGCCAAACTCGCGGACTATCGAAATTTCGTCGCCCACACCGGCGCCTTGTCCGAGGGTGAAACCTGCTGGTTGCACCGTTACGACAGACGGTGGGGCGCATCGGTCATGCTGCTTGAAAACCCCGAAAACAAGAAGCGGGTGCCGTTAAGGCCCGATGTGGGAATAGATGCACTCGCATACTGCTATGAGGTGGCAATTCACCTGGTAAAGCTGTGCGAACAGGTGGCGGCCACTGATGCCGTCGCCGACTATCTTGCGAACCCACCGGGTTACGGCGGCCTTCCAGCATCACCACGCTGGGAGGCGGCCAGGAATGCGTATCGGTAACGCCTCGACCCACGGTCCCAATCCGCAAGTTCATCTTCATCGCCACAAGCGTGGCCACATGATCGTTCCTGGATTTATCCCGGCAGTCACAACGCATGTGCTCCAGAAGCCGTCCTTCTGGGTGCAGGTGATGGGCCCGTGTCCCGGTCCACCCTCGCGTGCGTGTATCCCTGAAGCTGTGAGCCCGCATCCCCGCGACCGCGATCTTGAAAGCGACCTGGCCGAGCAGCTTGGATTCCTCGTCAGCTCGGCTTCTGCGTTCGACCTTGGTCAAATCTCGGAGTCGAAACGGATCGCCCTGGTCATCCGGGTGCTGGTACACGACACCAACATCAGCCACAGCTTGCTGGATCAGCTCGGCATCAAAGACAGCCTGTCGTGGGCCGACAGCACCCCCGGAATCGATCGTGATCCGAACATCGTCGGTCGCACCCCGGGTCTGACGACCATGGGCCCGGGTCCGACCGGGATCGTGTTTAGAGCACGATATTTCGAACAGATCGAGCAATCGCCCACGACCCGCTACGTACCTTTCACCGACTGGTGGGAGCGCGCCGTAATACTTGACGGCAACGGCAACGAATTCAGCAGAAAAAGTCTTGTGCTCGCGATGACGAACAAGGACGGCGGGGCCCATATCGATCGGCTCAACGCAGCAACGTATGACTTCATCCACTCCAACAGCGCGGGTTTTGTCAGCATCAGCGTGCCGGGGCCGGGGAGTCCGGGAGGCGTGGCAAAACCAGTCCCGACGCCCATCTATGCCTCAATACGCACGATAGCCGAGGAATTGCTCTTAACCCTGCAGCGCAGCGGACGCCAGGTCCCACGGTCGATCGTCGTACCAGAGCTGGGAACCATCGACAGCTTCACGGCCGGCGACCATACGGGCAATGTGTTGGAGCCAGACCTTTCTCGGGAAGACGTTTCGCATACGTCCTTCCAGTTCGGGTCGTTGCCCGGTGTCACCTTTCGGCTTTCGCGGCTGCAGTCCGCGCAATCTAATCCCTCTTTCGACGGTGAGATTCCGGCCGGTTGGCTGGCCATCGTCGGTACCCGGGACTCCTCTGGTGAAGTAGTCCATCAGTCCGGCGAGGCGGGGCCGACCGAGACGGACACCGCACCTCCGAACGTTCCCCACAATTTTGAGAACCCGGTGGCAGACGATGCGGTGACGTTTGGCTTCGACAACTTCCCGCAAGCAACATTCACTGCAACCCGCGCGTCAACTGAAGAGGTCACTGAATCACCGTGGGGCAAATCAGTGCGCGGAGCGGGTTGGATCGAACTGTTTCTCACCCTGAATGGCGCAACGTGGCCACTTTCCGGTTTCGCGGGTCCACCGACATAAAGTTGGCGCCGCAACTACCGAGCTTGACCGCGCCCTGCTCCTGGTCGGATTCGCTGTCGCGCTGCGCCGCAGCGCTGCTGGACCACCTCGCGGCGCCGGAAGTGACTCCGGAAACGCTGTGTGCCGATCACTACGAGCGAGCGCTGCGTATCGCCAAAAACGCCTGGCCCCGTGACGACTTCATTGCCGGATGCCGATGGGCGGTGGCCGAGGGACTCGAACGAGCGATCGGCTTCACCGAGTCGGTCCGCTACCTCGCGGCGGCCGCTGACCCGCGGCCGCCGCGAAGAGTCGTGTCAGCGAGTCGGCGGAGCGGCGGGCGGTGGTACATCCGGAGTGTCGCCGGGTTCGGGCTGGCCGGGCACGTCGGGTGCGTCCGCCCCGTCTGGCCTGTCACCGGGTTCGGGCAGGTCAGGCTGCCCCGGCACATCGGGTGGGTCGACGGGTCCTTGGAGCGGAACCGTCACCGAACCCGGACCCTCGTCGGCGGCCGCAATCGCGCCGGTGCCCCCGAGGAGGGCTACGGCGATTCCGACCGCAGCGATCAATCGTTGACGTTTGTGCATGACGTCGAATCTCCTTCAATCGGATCCGCTGGTTGCGGACCTGCGCCACTCACGGCTCCATCGGAGCGCTGAGAAGACACTGAGGTGCCAGACGGCGCATCTCGTTCCGCTGCAACATCTCTCGTCTCGTTACTTCGATCGACGCTTTTCAGCGTCTCCTCAGCTCGAGAGCCCTAGAGTGGCCGGCGCCACGCCGCATCCGTCCCGTGCCTGAAAGGGCTACACCATGGCATTCCGCGCTCCTCCCCTGCTGCTGGCGGTGGGAGTCTCCCTGGCAGCGCTCGCCAGCGCCTGCCAGGCCACACCTACTACGAGCGCATCGAGCCCATCGCCGAGTCCTTCCCCAACGACCTCGATTCGCGCCCTGCGGTTAGAGCGCGGGCTATCGCAGGAGAGTTTGGCGCTGGAATCGGGCATTGCGCGCAATCAGCTGATCCAGATGGAGCATGGGCGGCGTGGGGTGCTGATCGAGCGGCTGTGCGACGTTGCCGAAGCTCTTGGTGTGTCGGTCACCGAGATTGTGATCGATGACCCTAAAGAACCGGGGCGTCAACGGCCACGGGGTTAGGGTCCGCCGAAGGCGGCGAGCTCCTCGACGGCGGCCAGCACGCCGTCGCCGAATCGGGTGGGCCGCAGCGGCCCGCGCTCGAGGATCCGCCATAAGCCGCCATTCCAGATCACAATCCGCCGCTCAGAATGGCCACCGACATCAGCAGCGTAGCTAAGATCGGTTGCTCAGTAGCCCTTGGGTAAACGCCGCGGATCAGCCTGTTGTATGCGGGTGGCGAGATCATGAGCGTCCCACGACACGCCGTATCGTCGGGTGGCGTAGTTGAGAAACGCGCTTGCCTGGCCCAGCGTGTCTCGAAAGTTCGAGGAAGTGCCCGGCTCTTGGTAGGCGTGATAAGTGGTGCGGATAAATTGAAACGGGCCACCCGAGGGATTTCCTGAACGCGCATTGGAGTCCCAATTGTTCATCACGTCACGGAAATTGGACTCCCGACGCGCAACCAGCATCATTCCGGCTTCCCAGCGGGCGCGCGCCGCTGGATCTCGTATTCCCTTGCGATCCAATGCAGCTCGGATGGCCGCGCGCACGTTCTCTGCGCCCTGGCCGGTGAATGACGACGGAAACGAAGAAGCTGAGCCGCGAGAAGCGCTGGCGTCTCGGTTGTTTGGGCTGGTGAGGCCGCCGGGGAGGCGGGAGAACATTCCCATGCCGGGGAAGCCGCCACCGCCGCCGCCCATCCCCATCGAGGGCATCCCGCCGCCCATGCCCGCACCGCCACCCATCCCGCGGAACATGCCCGCCGGGGACGCCTGGCCGGCCTGGCGGTAGGCCATCGCCATCTGGCGCATCCGGGTCGCGAGCAGCTGATTCTGAGCCTTGGTGGTGTCGAGTTGGCGCTGCATCGCGGCCATCCGGTCATCCATGCTGGTCACCAGCGTCCGCACTCCGGCCGGTGACCCCGTTGCCGGTGCGATCGCCGCCGCGGTGCTGGCGGCGCTTTGCCGCACCCCGGTTGCATTCGCGCGGCCGTTCTGACCCTCGGCCGTCCCGGCACTGGAGGTGCCGTTGGTTTGGGCGTCCAGGGCGCTCACCGCGCCCCAGGTGCGCTTATAACCGTCGCCGGCGGTGCTGGCCCCGGTACCCAGTGCTGAGTCGGCAGGAGCGGCCGGGACCCCGGGCCCACCGGTCTGCACAGACCCTGGACCGCCCGCGGTGGGAAAGACCCCCTGAGCGGCGCCCAACACCCGGTCTACCTGCGCGATATACGCGCCAACACCCGAGCCGCCCACCCGCCCAAACTAACCGGCCGACAACCCCACAACCACGCCCCAAGACAACCAAAAACAGACAACCATCAGACAATCGCGGGCGCGCTGGCCCCGGCGGTGATTGCGGCGTAGACCACGTCGGCAAGGTCACCGTTCTGCCAGCAAAGAAGGGTCTCCATTCTGCGGCACTGAGCGAAATCATGCTGATAGGCCGCCAATTGGTGCGGTTCCTCCACACCCATCAGTCCCGGCCGCTGAGATCCCGCCATCAACCGATCCATCTCGTACTGGGCGGACAAATCATCCCACTCGCGCTCAGTGGGCCACTGCGCGGCAATGATCGAACGGGCTACCGACATCGCGGCCGTCGACATCTCCGGACCAGAGAACACCACCTGCTGAGTCAGCTGCCGCGCGTACCTCTCTGCCTCATCGGCGTCGCGCTGCAACCCAACGAACAACGCCGGTGCGATCGTCTCCAGGCGATGCGACCGACCCCTGGTCAGAGCCGACGCCTCAGCTTCGCTCGGCGGCCCCGACGGCGTCACACCAATCGCCACATCGGGTATGGCAGAACGCACCTCGTCAGAATCCTGCGCCCACGTCGTCGCCACAGCTGACAATGCATCGCCACGCAGCCGCACCGCCCTCAACACGGTCTCGGCGGGGTTGAACCACCCAAACCAACGCGCATCGAAATCAGAATCGAAGTGCGCCGCCAGCGGCATGGACCTCCGAATGTGTACCCCGGCCGGGATATAGCCCGCACCCTCGTTGGTAGTCACCCACATCTCCGGCTGACCAGACGCCCCGCGACTCACCGCCACGGCCCATTCCAGGCCGGGATAGATGACACTCGACGCCGCCGCCAAATCCGCGACGACCGCGCGCGCCGACTCCAAGTCAGTCATCGAGACGTCGCGACCCACTCGCTGGCCGCCGCCGACATCACGAACCCCAGGCAAGAACCCGGGCGCACCGGCCGCGGCCGCAGCACCACCGGCGGCACCCGCGGCCGACGCCGCAGGAACCGACCCCCCAGCACCCGCTGCACCAGGAACCGCGGACGGGGTCGCCGCAGGAGGAAGGACCGACCCGTAAGACGACATCGGAGCGGACCCGCCAGAGGATGCACCAGCGCCACCTAGGCCGCCCGCGGGGATACCGCCGCCCATCCCGCCGCTACCTGACCCGGCGGACGGGGTGGCGGACGCTGGAACGGTGGCGGCCGTCGGGGCCGCCGACGCCGGCGCGGATGCCTGACTCAAAGGTGCAGCAGACAAAGGACCCGTGGGGGTCTGCGGCGGTGCTGACGAGGCTAAGGGCGGCATGCCGCCGGCCGCGGCATTGCCCGCAGCCACACCCCGACCAAACTCACTACCCATCGACGCCGGGCCCCCGCCCGACGAGGCCGCCGGCGCTTGCAGGCCAGAGGCCGAGCTCGACAGCCCTGCAGGTCCCTTCGCCGCACCAGACATGCCCTGCAAGCCGCCCATTCCACTGCCCATGCTGCTCAACGGAGACGAACCTCCGCCACCGGAACCGCCTCCACCACTGCCCATCGACGGCGGCGACGGCATGGAAGGCATCGATGGTGGCTTGGAAGCCGTATCGCCAATTGATTGAGGAAGGCCACGGCCACTGAGTGCGGAAGGGGACACCCCCGCCGTGGCGGGATCTAACGCGCCGGGGTCCGTTGAGCCCTCAGTCTGGGGCATACCTCTGTCGAGACCGCCGCCCGGAGGCTTGTGGCCCAAGCTCTCGTCCGTCTTCGGGTCCGGTCGGGCATCGGCATCGGCGTCGGCGTGGGGCATACCGCGTCCCGAATCTTCCGGTTTGTCGTGCTGGGACGGGTTGCCCGGAGGAGCCTCTGGAAAACCGAACTTATTTGAGAGGGAAGTAGTTTCATCGCCAACCTGCTCGACGAGCTGGCCGCGGAACCCCTCGATGAGGGTGCGGTACTGGGTCGTGATGACTGCTATCTGAGCGGTGGGAACACCGCCAGGCGCATTCAAATACTTCTCGATTTCGCGGTGCGCGGTGTCGTGTGCGTCGCGGATGTTGCGCTTGGCCAGGCGAATGTGTTCGCTGAGGCGGCCATTGGTGGCGGCCACTGCGTCGCAAACGTCGACGACCGCCACATGTGCTCGATATTCAGCCGAATAGTGTTCGTAGGCGGCTTCTTTGCCGTCTCCGTCGGTCCAGTCCTGGGCGAACACGTCGTCGGTTTGACGCTTTGCGTCGCTCGCTGCCTCTTGGTGCCGGCCGCTGAGCTTCTTGAGGGTCGTCTGGGCTTGCGCTAGTTCGGTTTCGGACTCTGTCGGCCAGACTCCAGGTCCAATCAGAGCGCCGGTAAAGAGGCCCGGTTGCAGAGTGATGTCGCCGCCGCCGGGCATGCCGAACGACGGCACGTATGCGTCAGGTGTGGCCGGCTTCGCGGCGTTAAAGTGCTTGAGTAGCTTGCCGGCCTCAGAATTCGCACGATCTGCCGCGGTCTTAACCGGACCACTGTCCTGAATCGGCGTGACAATGCTGCCAGCGTGATTCGCCGACGGCATTACTTAGGCAATCCGCACGCATCGACCAGCTGGTAGATCGCGCTGGTGTTGACATCGGTAAGCCTGTTCACCTCATCTACATTTGCGAGACCGAGGGCCGCGTTGACCAAGTCGAGATCGGTCTTTACTACTTTGCGGGCAGGGGCAGCTACATCTTCAGGAGTAGCAGGGACCAGCGCATTCTGAATTGAGACGACGCTGCCTAGCGTGCGAACCAATGCGGGCAGGTTTGGCTGGCCATTCAGCCTGGCGCCCCCTTGGCTCTGCGAGCCAGCGCTCGACACGTCGAAGGCTTGGCAGACGGCTTGTTTTGCGTCGGCCTGCTGCGCAGCGGTGAACGTGGGAGCAGCCGGACTGGCGGTCGGATTGCCGGCGGGCATTGTGGGCCGGGCGATCGCGTAGGTGATGGCGGCGGTCGCTGCGACTGCGATGACCATGAGGACTGCAGACACCAGGGCCCATAGCCACATGCGAGATGGACGCGGCGCCCGCTGTTGCACCGGCGCGGGGGCGCCGCCACTCGGCGGAGGTGTCCACCCGTAGGGCGGTGCGGGGACGTTGTGGGGCGCGCCAGCAGGATGTTGCGGAGCGCCACCATTGGTCGGTGGCGCCCAGCTGGACGTCTCGGTGCTCATGGTGTGCCCCTCCCGTGCAGGTTCACGTCGTCAGTGTGGCGGCGTTCGCTTGCTCAGTTGATTCGTACATTGCCACGCTTGTCACCGCGGCGGCTGCTGCAGTCGTTACCCGCGTCGACAGGTCGGCAAGCCGAGCTGCGATCAACCCCGCTCCCAGCGCGTTGGTTGCGCTGACATAGAGCCCCTGCGGGAGGGTGATGTCCGTGCCGGCGATGGCCGTCAATCGGGCCTGCGCTGCAGCAGCGAGCCCCGAGGCGGTGGCCTCGGTGTCGATGTGAGTCTTTGCAGCCATGGACCCGATCTTACCTGCGCAGCAGGTCAGATGTACCGCCCCAAAAAATACCGGTCTCAGGTCATTACCGTGACTCAGCGCAGCAGTGCAGCAAGTCGCGGGTCATGAGCCCATCGCTCCCCCAGTACCGCGGTCGCCGTCCACAGAGCCACCAGCGGCACTGCCGGGCCTTGCAGGCGCACCGGGGGGTAGCCGTCACCGGTGGCCAGTACGGCGGTCCACGTGTCGAGATCGGGATAGAAGCCCGTGATCTCGCAGTAAGCCAGGCTCTCCACGCCTTGTCCCCTGTCCCAGATCAGACGGTGTGTGGTGCTCCATAGGTGTGCGGTCTGACGATCGCGCCAGGTTGGCTCGGCGTCGCGCTGAGCTGCGATCTTGCGGCGACGGTTGATGGCGGCGTTGACCGCCAGGGCGCCAACCATGACCGCTGGCCGCCCGACGACGAAGTAATCACTGCGGGCGTACTGCCCGGTGCCGCCGTAGAAGAAGCTCACGTCGACATCGGCCTCGAGGAGACCTCGCTCGTCGTCGTCGAGGACGGGACCGAAGATCGCAATCTCTGACGGGATGTGACCTGCCAGGAAAGCTTGGGCGCTCAGCCTGGCCTGATCCCACCACCATTGCCAGGGGTCCTTCGGAGGCTGCGCAGGAGGTCGTTGGTTGTCAGCACGCGGGCCATGAAGGGTCTGGCGCGGCGTCGTTTGGGGCAGGACGCAGAGGTCGCCGCGTGCA
Organism: Mycolicibacterium rufum; assembly: GCF_022374875.2. The sequence continues at coordinate 161,758 of NZ_CP092428.2, read as the reverse complement.
CTCTTCCCGTTGCTGCCGAGCTGCTCGTCCCACCACATGTGTTCGAGTATCGACTAGCGGTCCGACACTGAGCGACGCCTCTAGACTTCGATTCTGCAGCTGTCGGGCGCAGCGCGGCGAACTTCGTCCACCCCAATGGATTGCCGTGCTCGCTCGGCAGTTGCCTTTTTGGGCGGTGCAATGACGGTGGTGGAGCCGCTACCGTTTATGGACACCGAGTGTTGCCGAATCGTGAGCGCCCCCAGCGCCTATGAAGGGAGGTTGTAGTGGCAAAGCTGGAGATCGACACCGCCGCCGTCACCCAGACCGCTGCTTCGGTCGCGGCCGCGGCGTCGTCGACCTCATCGACCGGTGTCAGTGTGGCCCCTGCGGCCGCGGACCCGGTCTCTACGGCAGTCGCCCAAACTCTGCAGGCGCGCTGCTCGGCGATCACCGGATTCAGCACTTACGCCGAGGCCATCACCGGCGCGCGAGGCGGAATGCTGACCAGCAGCGCCGCGACCCACGACGAGCAGGAGCAAAGCAACGCCGCCAGCCTGCGGGGGTCGGGCGGCGGGGAGGCCGGACCGATCTCGGCGCCGTCGGTGCCCAACCTGCCCGTGCCGATGATTCCCACCGTGAGCGCTCCCCAGTTAGGACCGCCGCCGACTAACGGCAAGGACATCGCAACCCTGCTCCACGGCGGCCCCGGACCCGCCGGGCTCCACAGTGCCGCCGACCAGATGCGCAGCCACGCGAGCGCCCTGCAAGATGCCGCAAGGCAACTGCAAAGCGGAAGCGCCGCGGTGCACACCGACTGGCAGTCCGATGCCGGAGACAAAGCCGCACAACGGATTCAAGAATTGAGTCAGTGGTACGAGCGGCACGGCGAAGCGGCCACCACCGCCGCTGCGGCGCTGGAATCCCACGCCGACAGCTACTCTCGCGCTCGCGCGAACACTCCCACCCCCGAGCAGTTCACCGACACCGAGAACCGCCTCAGGCAAGCCGCAGCGGCCAACGCCAACCCGGCCAATCTGGGCCGCTATGCACCGGTGGTGGCGGCGCTGCAGACCGAGCTGGGCGTCCTACACGCCAAGGCCACCGCGCAGTACGCCGATTACGCCCGAAGCGCTGGTAGCCCCTCGCTGGTGGGTCCTCCACTGGAACCGCCGCCGCGGCCCGGGAGCCCGTTGGCCGGCCAAGACGACCACGGGAATGTCGACCCCGCGGCGTGGAAGAAGGGCGACAAGCGGCACTACCCGATCGTCCGAGGGCCCAACGGACTTGGGCCGTCTCAACCTGCCGACGGTCCCGGCTGGGTCGAAATTGGACCGCGCTCAGGAAACTTCGTGCGGCCCGACGAACTGCCCAATCTGACGATCAAGAACCCCGGGGACTTGGGACCGCCGCCGTTCTCCGACGCCAACGGCAACAGACACGGCTGGATGGAGCTCGTCCCGGGCAGCGGCGCCTGGGTACCGGACGACGAATTTCCCAACGCACAGATCAAACCCCCCGGCGCCCTGGGACCCTTTGGACACGAGGAGTACCTGCCAGGATCGGGCATCTGGCTGCCACGCGAGGATCTCATCCCCGATCCCCGCGACCCCTCGCCCCCGGGTTATGGACAAACCATGCCAGCCAGCTTCACTCAGCCTGCTGGTTTCGCCACCAGCGCGGGTGACGGCTGGGGCGACGAGACAGAAGCAGAGATGGAAGTCCCCTTCGGTTGGGTGCAGGACTGGACGGGGAAGTGGTCGCCGCCGATACACGACCCCGGCGGAGCAATGGGAGGCGGCGGCGGCGGGCGAGCACCCATTTAGGACAACGGTTCTCGCAAGCGCACCAGCAGTTGAATAGCCTCCCCGCGCTCGGCGTCGTCGAGCCACGGCATCAACCGGATGATGGACTCCTCGGCCTCTCGCGCGGACACGGCCATCTCTGCCTCCAACGCCTCTCGCGCTTCGGCGCTGATGGAGTGTTGATGAGCCGACAGGGTAGAGCGCAGAGCGACGAGCTGGCGAGCCAGCGCGAACCGATCGCCCGTCTCCGGCGGCGCAGCCACGTCGGCCGGCGCCGCCTCTGCGGTGGACACTGCCGTCGGTGATGCTCGCTGTTCGTCGGGAGCTGTCACGCTCGCAGCGGTGCGCGGTGAAAGGCGGGCCTGATCATTCGCGGGGACCGGGTCACCGCCGGCCAGGGCGGTCTCGACGCTGCCCGGTTCCCACTGTAGGGCGTATTCGAGCGCGCGAGCCGTCGCGGGCTTGACCCGCTTCGGAGTGCGCCGGACGTGCTCGATGTTGCGGATCATGTCCACCGAGACCTCGCCGCGCTCCGCCACGTCGACCTGAGTCAAACCCAGCTCTGCGCGCCGCGAGGCGACCGCGGATGCGAGGTTCTCCCAGGACGACATGATGGGCATATCTTGCCCTAGCCGCCGGGAAAAAACCCGCTTCTGCGCTGACCAGCCATGATAAATCAAGCTAACCCGGCACCTCTTGGGCGTTTTCAACAGGCCCGAGCTGTGCAGAACGGGCACTCAGGGGACGCTCGCATCGCTTGCGCGGCGGCCCAAGGCGAGGTGCGAGCGAGAGACTGCCCGGCCGACTGTGAAAAATCATGGATGCGAGATAGGCCAGCACTGACGCCGTGGGCCTGTGAGCTGCATATATTTCGTACTTACGTGTCTTCGCAAAATGTCGAACCCGGGAATGGGCGGTCACAAAGGTGCAAAACCGTGAAAAATCCTGCTATGTTAGTTTCCGTAAGCATGAAAAATCACAGTAGGCACCGTCCCGGGAGGCAGTCCGATGGGTCAGCACAACGCCACAGTCCATGCCGCATCCGGCCCGCGTGGGATCGACCACGGCAGCCGCGTCGAGGTGCGGACGTACCGGACCAGTGAGACCACCCCCTGCCAAACGGTCGACCCGAATCGGACCCGTAATGGCTCGGATCTATGGTTCTCGCAGTTCAAGGACCGCGTCATGGCGGTTCGCGGGTGCCAAGAGTGCCCCTTCATTGGTCGCTGCGGCTTCAACGCCGTCGCCCGGCGCGAGGAGTACGGCGTATGGGGCGGGCTGTCGCTGCCGGGTGACAAGAGCGGTTTGCAACACCTGGAAGCGGCTTACGACTTCCTGCTGGCGCAATTCGAAGCGCGTCGCCACATCGAGCTACCCGGACTGCCCGCACCAGCGATGCCGTCCGCCTCGATCCGCCGTCGTAGCGCAGGTGACGACAACGAGGCCGATGGCTCCGCTGACGCGGCATAAGCATGGTCACCGCCCCGTGCATCAACCCCACCTCCAGAGCGCTGAAGGGCACACCCGAGAGCCCCGCCGACTCGACGTGGGTTGAGGTCGAGCGCACATTCCACCAAGCGCTCGTCTGTCAGGCCTGGCCGATCACGGACGGACAGCTGAGGAGCTCAATCAGCTGCTTCAGGAGTGGGAACGCGTCGGTGGCCACTGGATGCCGGCTGAGCCTCACAAACCGATCGGTTCGGTCCGCGCGGCGATCGCATGGCACCTGCGGCACAACAACCCCAAGGACCGGCCCGCCGCGGTGAAGCAGGCCATAGAGGAACAGCGGCAACTCCGGCGCGAGGAGGAGCGACGGCAGGTCAGGGGCCGAGGCCGAAGCATTGCAGGCCACGCGCAATCGCTCCGCCGCGGCCGACGCCGAGTTGCGGGACCGCGCCGATTCGCCTTATCTGTTACGAACCGCGCTGGTTGGATCGTCTAAGCCCGTCGAGCGGTTGGGGACATGTGTGCGGATGGCTGCGACTATTTGTTGGTGCACATGTGACCGATGGCTGGCCGAGCTGTGCTGGTGACTGCACCAGCCTCGGTGACACCGACCGGCCGGTGCGATGCCGCGGCGCGGCCCGGCCCGGCCTGGCTGCCGGCGCTTGTGCTGGGGCTGCATGCCGCACTGTTCGTTGCATCGTGTGGTGTCGTCACATTTGTCGGTCCCAGCCTGAACAACGACTGCGCCTAGGTGAGTGCGCCTACAGAAGCGATGCCGGGCGGTTGTGGTGGTGGGGCGGGACGCCCTCACCTTCGGTGAATGGGGTTCGCTACAAACTCGTCGTTCGAGGACTCCTCGCCGGCTACGGGGTCGTGATGTGAATGCCACGCACCATGGTGTCCAGATCACTGCGGATGGGCTCCGATGAGGAGTTGGCGGGCCGGTAGCCGATCTGCACGCCGTAGAACGTGCCGTCGACCTGAATAACGATTTGCGACTGGTAACCGGTGGTGGGGTGCGCGTCCGCCTCAGTGGGCTTGGGGGTGATCAGGTAGTACCGCAGAGCGTGACCGCACGCCGTCGCCGACGACGGACCCTCGACGGTGGTGCCGTCGGCACGCCTCGCTTGAACGATGCTGTCGACCAAATCGTCGAGCGTGGCATCGACGGTCGGTGGCGCGCCGACGGGAATCACCTGATCAACGGACGCCATGAAGACTGAGGCCTCGGAACCGCCTTCCGGGGTTGGACCGATCAGGAACACCGGCGCAGGCCCTGCCGTGCTCCGGTCGGACGCCATCATCTCCTGGGCCCGTCGTGCCACGTCCTCGTTGATCTCCCAGCCTGGCGGCTGAGGTACGCGCACGGAGACCGGCCCGCTGCTGGGGACGTCGAGCCAGCGCCCAACGTTGACGTCCTGGCATCCGACCTGGGACGGCGCCAACATAGGTGCCTCGCTACCGCCGCAGCCCACCACGGCGCAGGCGGCCATCAACACGGCGATGGCACGCTTGCCGAATCCGGTACCAGCGGTCCTACCCGTCATGATCGAAGCCTAAGGGACGCATCGGAGGCCGACTGACGGTACTCGACCACATCGATACCGCCGCGCGCTTGCGACAAAATTCCGATCTGGTTGCTAGACAGCGCATTCGACGAAAGTGATTGCTCCTGGCTGCGGCGTTCCTGAGGTTTCAGGCGTCAAGCGGCGGTGGTGCGACGTAGCGCTCACCAAGAGCATCCGGGTCGAACTGTGGGTCGGTAGGGACGAGGTACTTCACGAACAGGCCCTGCATTTGCGCGGTGAGCTGGTTACGAGTCTCTCGTAAGACGCTGGTGATGAGTTCTTCCAGTTCGACGTTGGTATAGACGTTCAGCGCCTCGGGAGCGATGTCGAGGTCCACCAGGTTTCCATTGCTGTCGAAACGAGCGCGCACATCGTCATGCAGTGACGGAACGTCGATGCCGTCGACGGCATCCAGGAATGCCTTGTTGCGAGCACGCATGTGGGCTAACGCGGCCTCGGCCTGGGCGACGTACTGGTCGTCAGTCAACGTCACGATTGCTTGTCCCTTCTCTCAGTGCGTGATTCACGTGCCTCGACCCTGCCCTTGACAGGTTCGGCGTTCGGCGGGGTGGTCAACCGGAGTCGCTTCTCCTCGTAGAGCCGCTTGTCATCCTCACCACCGCCGCCGCGGCCGGGGCCACCCATCATCGGAGGCATCATGCCGCCCATAGGGGCCCCCATTCCCGCTCCGCCGCTGCCGCCGATTGGCGACGGCGCACTGCCCACTGTCGGTGCGGGTGCTACTGCCGGCGCCGCGGCCGCCGACGCGGGCGCGGCGGACAGGCCCGCGCCGTCACCGGCCGAGGCGGGCTGGGTGTCACCGGGCTGCGCTCCACCGCCGCCGTCGCCAAGTCCGAGATCGTCGGGCCCCCCGCCCTCCCCGGAGGAGAGGTCACCCATTTCCGGCTCGCCGGCCGACATGCCCTGTAGCGCCGACGCTCCGCCCTGGGCGAGGCCGCTGACGAGTTGGGTCCCCGTCTGCTGGACCTTCTCCGCAGCACCGCTTAGGGCTCCCAGGAGGCCACCAGCGGCTCCCGCCACGACACCAAAGATGGTGGGCAGCAAGGTCTGCATGAGATCACCGCCGCTCAGGTCGCCCGCGGCCGCTCCGTCAAGTCCCGCTGTAGCAGGGTCGCCGGCCCCCGGGGGAGCTTCACCTGACCCCTCCTTCGGCGACCCCGGCCCACCAGCTCCCGCTTCCCCAAGACCACCTGTTGCAGTGCTTGCGACACTGGGACCCAGCGGCTTGGCGTCGAGCTTGCTGCCGTTGGTGTACGTGGTGTAGCTACTCACCGCCTGCTGATGTGCGGCGGCCAAATCGGTCTGCAGCTTGGTCACCATCGCGGTGTAACGGCCGCCGCTTTGGGCATTGGCCGCCGCGGCGGCGCGCAACCGCTGCTCTAGGTCGGCGAACTGCTCAGGAGTGGGGGTGTTGGCACGTGCCTGACGAAAGTTGTTGGCCTGCGCGGCTGCATCTCGGGAAAGCGCCCGCGACTGATCGGCGTGGCGCGTGTATGTCGATTCCAGCGAGGCCAGGTGCGTGGTGGCGCGAGCAGAGGCCGCGGAGTCCCAGCTCTGCTCGCTGCTCCACCGCGCCGAACGCACCGTCTGCGCCGCCGACTCGAGCTGGGCGGCGTGGGTGTTCAGCGCCGTCGCCGCAGACTCCAGCGCTTCGGGGCCGGGGCCGCCGTGAAGGAGGGCAGCGATCTCTCGTCCCGACATGGGTTGGACTCCCCCACTGGCGGGTGCGACAGGGGCCAGGGTCGGCGCGTGGCCTGATGTCGGGCCGGCCAGCACCGGAGTGGCCTGCGCACTCCCTCGGGACGCGCTGGCCAGAGACGCCGCGTTGGCCTGTTCCTGCTCCTCGTACGTTATGGCGTTCTGATCGAGCCGACCAGCGGCGTGCGCCGTCTTATCGTTCAAAGCCATTGTGGCGTTGATTAACTCGGTGATCGACGACGTCAGCGCAGACGCGACGCCCACCGACGTCGAATCCGCCGCGCACGGCGTCACCGCCGGCGGTGGTGCGGCCGCTGCCGCAGGCGCCCCCGACAGGGCTGCCCCGGCGGCGCGGACGCCGTCGGGATCGATGAACGCGTGTGCGCTGTCGGACATGAACGCCCAGGGCTCAGCTTCTCAGCATCTGCTGGTTGTCGCGTTCCTGGTCCACATAGGTCTGCACACTGCGACGGATGTGGGCTGCGACGGCCTGCGCATTCGCACTCATCCGCTGACCGAGTTCGTCACGGGCGGCCAGCGTCGCCGCATAGGCGGCCCCCACCGTGGACGACCCGATCTTGCCGAAGGCCTGCTGCGCCGTCTCCAGAGTGGCGGGGTCGACGGCCAGGCGCTCGCGGGCGGCCTCGCTCTCCTGGTCCCACCAGGAAGCGTGGTCTTGCCACGCCTCGACGTCTACTACAAGGCGATCAGCCACGGTGCGGTCCTCTCAGTCGGAGCGGTTGTTTGCCCAGCTTAAGCCGGTGAACACGGTTGCGCGGTGCCCTAAAAATCCAAATATCGAGCGCGGTAGGCCGAGATCTCAACCTCGCTGGGATAGGTGTCGTCGGGCGGCATGTCGGCGCCGAGCTCGTTCATACGCTGCCGCTGCGCCAGGCGGGCTCGCATTATCGCCAGCCGATGAAGGTGCAGCAGCCGCTCACTGAGCGTGTCGGCTGACCACGTTGCATTCACCTCGGGCTCGAGCTGGACACGCACCACGCCACCGTTGCCGTCCAGCTCCACCAGCAATGCCCCGGAGCGCGAGGTCTCCAGATACGTCCGTTCCTGGATCTCGGCGTCTGACTGCATCGTGCGGACTCCCCTACGCCGTGGGGTTACCGGTCGGCGGCGCCGTGGTAACCGAAGCTGATGCCGGGGCGCTGGGTGCCGGCGCCGGCACAGCGGCCTGCGTCCCGCCCCCAGCTGCCGGCGGTCCCGTCCAGCCTAGAAAATCTGCCGAGGGGGTCAACGCACGAATTTCTTTGAGCTGACCATCCAGCCAGATTTTCCCATTCCCCATGTACATCACTGCAGGCTTGGCCTCGAACTGGGCGTAGTCCCCCGGCCGTAGACTGTTGCGGTCGACCGGATTCATCACCGGCGACCCTGCCGGCGGGATCTGATCGCCATAAGCCGCGCTCACCGAGGAACCGTTGAGCACTGCCTTCAACGCACGCTCACGTTGCGCATCCGCAGCGGTCACCGACGTGCCATCGGGCAAGGGGACCGTGTGCGGCGCGACCGCCGGGGCCGCCGCCGGGGCCGCGGCCTCGGGCGAGGTGTTCACCGCGGGCTGCACAGTTGGCTCAGTGGGAACGGGGCTGCCCGGCTCTGTTTTCTTTACTGACGAGTCATCGGTCTTGCTCGGCTCGTCAGTGAACTGATCGTCGGACTTTTCGGTCTTCGAATCGCCCTTCGTGTCGGAGAACTTCTCACCGTCGCCGCCCTGGTCCGGGGCGCTCTTGTCCGAGAACTGCGACGCCAAGCCCGGAAGGGCCGATCCCAGGCCGCCGAGGCCGCCTAAGGCGTCCAGCGGTGAACCGCCGGCGCCGAGACCGCCAAGCATCCCCGGTAGCGCCGATCCCATCCCGGCCAACGACGACAGCGGGTCCATCCCCATCCCGCCCATGCCCAGGGGGCCCATCCCGGCCATGGGATCGGTCAAGCCGCTGTCGCCGGCAGGCGTCGTCGAGGGGACTGAATCATCGGCGGGAGGGGGCGCCGCATCCCCGCCGCCACCCCCGGCTCCCCCGCCTGCGGACTCTCCCGAACCGGACCCCGTTCCCGACCCCGTGCCGCCACCTTCGCCGGGCGCAGGGCCGGACGTGCGGTATTCCTGGCCGAGCGCGTCCATAATCGCCGCCTGCGTCTTCGCGTCAACCTGGGCGTCGCCGAGCACTTTCTGGATCTCGGCGAACTTGCCGTCCATGAACTTTTGAAACGCCATGACCGATGCCGGGTCGGCCATCTCCGGCGCAATCTGCTTTGACTTGGATTGGACGTCGGCCAAGATCGCGTTGATCTTGTCGCGGGCCTGTTGGTTGGACGCAAAGATTTGCTTGAGCAGTGCGGCGAGCTTCTCGTCGGTCAGCGACGCGCCCGTGGTGTCCTGCGTGTGTTGATCTCCCGCGCTGGTGGCGCCATCGTTGAGCCCCCCGGCGCTGTCGGCGGGCGGTGCCGGCGCCGGGGGCGGTGCAGATGGCGCGCCGCCAGGGCCGTAGAGCGCAGTGTTGGTGCGCTGCAACGGGGTCTGAGACGGCGGCTGATCGTCGTCGCCGAAGACACGGCCGACCGCGCCCACCACCTTGGCCACGTTGACCACCGCAGGCTCCAGCAGATCCGAGACGAGGTCGGGAACACTGGGAAGACCGAAAGTCACGAGCGAAGTCCTTTCCTCAGCACCGCCGCGCGGTCGCTCTCTACGACGCTAAGCCCGGCTGACCCTCGATAGCTACGGCCATAGGAGCCAATTCGGGGCGATCTCGGACCACCTCCAGCGCGGTCTGCCGGATGCGGGCAATGACGTCGTGATGGCTCACCCCGACCTCCTCGCCGATCGCGCGCAACGACATCGCCGGTCGCACCTCGAACAACCGCCACAGCGCCTGCGTCAACGTGTCCTCGGAGTGTGTCGTCAACCTGCCGCGCTGATGAATCTCGCGGGCGATCCCCAACCAGCGCTCTCCGCGATCGAGGTGCCTTGGCGTCATGGGCGCCCAGGCGGCGTGGGGGCTGGCGGCGTGCTCCGGCGCCTGTGTCGGGTTGAACCGCCAGAGGATCTGCACGGCGTGGGTGGATCCAAGAATTCCTGCGGGTGGGACGCAGGCCACCGCGAAGGCCAGCCATGTCGGCAGAGGCGCCGACGCCGGGAGAATGGCATGCAGCGCGTTGCCGCCGATGCTTACCAGGGAACCCAGGGCGAGCATCGACCAGAAGAATTGTCGATTCTTGCGCTGATCGGGATAGGCCGCTGTGGTCAGGATGCCCATGGTCGCCAAAACGATTGCGCCATCGACGATTCCAGGCCACAGGTATGGTAACCAGTCCGCCCAACTTCCGGTCCGCCGAGCGAGGTCGCTCAGCGCCGCAAAAGACAGGACGAAACTCGACACGGCGATGCCTGCGGTGATAGTCACTGCCACCGCGCGACTCGCTCGTACCAGAGTCGGTACCCCGCGAAGTCGCACGCCGCCCTCCGACCCGAGCCCCCGTACGTCAATCTGCTCCCCAGGCGGTGGGCTGACTCCTCGATCGTCATCGGCGATGACGGTTCCCACATCGTCTAGTGCGGTCATCGATCGCTTCCTCCAAGACAGGTGTCCACCACAGCACATCGATGTGGATGCTTGACCTCCATCCAACAGCGCCTGTGGTGCAACAGCTATGCGCCAAAGAATCCAGTGCGAGTCAAGGCAGCGGTGCACATGAACACACCGAGGACCTAGGGGCGGTGCACAGCGTGTCACCGCGTGCCAGCCTGATTGGCGTGCTTCCCGATGCAGCCCACGTAAGTGGTGTTCCGGCCGTACGCCGGCATCTTCCACGACAGGACCGCGGCCGCGCCGCCGGATCGATCCGACACCTCGCGTTCAGGAGTACTCCCGCTTCGACGACCAATGTTGGGGCGCAGTGTCACTCGCTCGGTCACGAAATGCCGACTCCGGACGGTGGCTCTCCGTGCCACACATGATGCCGGGGGCAACATTGACGCGCACGCATCTGCATGTGGGGCCGCGAGGACCCGCGACCGCTGTTACCTGTGTGAAAGATGGTGCGGCGTGTCTTCCCCGCCACCGGCTGCTTCGTGCGGCATGCTCACACCCAAGCGCGGATATCCGCGGTGCCGGCTCAACGTTCGATGTCTGTGGGCGGCGTACGTCCAAGCGCGGATATCCGCGCCGGAAACAGCTCAACCCAGGAGAGGAGACCCGACCAACAGCAACCCAGGCTGACCGCTGAAATCGTCAGCCACACAACTACATAACTTCTCGGAAAGCACCTAAACGACGAAACCCCCGGCCCGAAGGACCGAGGGTCGTCAAGTTCGAGTTGCCGCTCGAACCCAGTTGCTTTCACGCCACTCCCCCTTGCTGAAGGGAATCGTCTTGAAAGACGCATTCCACGGTAGCGCACGCATTCCACACGGTCCATATGCCGCGCACCGTGACCTCGCCGATGTCACCACTCGTCCCTATCACGGTTCCGGCCCGTCGCTGCGCCGCCGGGGCACGGCCCACACCGCGCCGGTATGGATCCGTCGCGCCAGCGGACACTGCTTCGATCGCCTTCCCCGTATTGCCCTCGACGTCAACGTGCAATGGGGCGCCATCCCATGCTGGAGCGGTCGAGCGCGACGCTGGGCACACGAAACCGTTCCTGCGGCCTACCGCCTGCGCTACAACACCCACGTACGTCCGGTCATGCCCAACAATCCAGTAAGCCTCAAATCTGTTGTTGCGGTGGCCGAAGCGCGCGCATCGTTCGCCGACCACCGGACCGGACGCAACTGCCGGCCCACCAATGAACGCATCGCTCAACTCACCGGGCTATCGGTACGCACCGTACAGCGCGCCTCCACAGCCCTGCGGCTCCTTGGAGTCGCCACCGAAGTGATGCGGGGCAGGCAACGCACCCGCGCCGAGCGCTACGCCAGCTGGCGCGTCGGCGACCGCGGTCGCGGCTGGGCATCGGTGTGGGCGTTGCACGACAGCAGATTTCACCGGCTGTCACCCCATCCCGAAGGGTCTCTTTTAGAGAACCAACCTTCTGTTAAGAATTCACTCACTACCAGCACCCGACCAAAGGCCGGTAGCAGCGCCGCTCCGCGTCGCACAGCACCTAGTCCGCAAGCGCTAACCCTGGCGAACCGATGGATCTGTGACCGGCACAGCCCGCCGTGGGCCCGGCGCTACCGCACCGGCGCCCCCTGGGCCCGACTACTCACGACCGTCGCCGAGCACGGCTGGACGCCGCGGGACCTCAACCAGGCCATCACCGACTGGATCGGAACCGGACATTGGATTCCCGACGCCCCGCACAAGCCAATCGGCCTGCTGGGCGCCATCCTTGCAGCTCATGGAAACCCGGCCGAACGACCCTCAGCCCTCGAGGAAGCCCGCGAAGCTGCCGAGTTCACCTTGACGCGCAAGCGCATTGCGGCCCAGTTCGCCGAACGAGACGCAGCCCTGCGGGCACGCCAAGCGGCCCGAGCGGCGCTAAGCGGATCGGGCCGCCGAGCAGCGCTCGATATCGCCCGACAAGCCGCGCAACGAGCTCTACAGCGTCGCGCTGAAGCCGACCGCCTCGCGCACGAGGAACGCCGCACCCGGGTCGACGAGATCCGTGGCATCCCAGCGAACTGACATGACGTCGCCGCCGTCGAGACGCAACACCTCGATCACCGAGCCACCCCCCTGTCACCTCGACCCGGATCAATGGTTCTGCCGCTCTCGCCGAATGCAGGCTCTCTCAACGTGTTTAGCGTGCCCGTTGCGCCGCAGCTGCGCACAACTGGCCCTGGAGTGCCGGCCGTCCTGGGGCATGTGGGCCGGCATCTGGATCGACGGCCGCTTCGCCGCCGCCGCGGCCCTGCTCGACGAGGTAGCTGCGGATGATCCTCCGGTGGCACCGGAGCATGACCCCCCTCCCCCGCCTAGGGAACCGCGTCGTTCCGCGGTATTCCCCGCCGGCGTGCAGAGCGGCGCTGCCTTCCGTATGCGGCCACGCACCTTGGTGTTCGCCCGCTCCGAGGGGTATTGCGAAATCATGGCCACCGGCTGCCACCTCACGGCCGACGCGGTCATCTCCCGGGTTCCCCGCCGCGGCGATGGCGATGCCTCGACACTGTTCGCTGTATGTCAGGAATGCGCAATAACCCTGCAGCGCATGGATTCTCAAATGATCTACCACCTCGGGTACCGCCTGGACTCAGTGTCCGACGCTGCCGCCACACCGATGCTGTGGCGGCAGAAGCATCGTCTCCTTCTTGATGCCCGCGGTGGTCTGCGCGATCCCAGCATTTTCGCCTCATCAGAGCGCCCGGAAGCGCACGAGATCAACGACGCCGCGTTTTGGATCGCGTCGACTTGATCTCATGTCGCGATTGGTCGGAAGCGCACGCGCGCGGGCTGAGGAACCCGGTACCCTGGCGTCCGCTTTACCGCGGTAAAGCCAACTCGTCAGTTGTCGGCGCAGAGCAGGTGAAACTCATACCGCAGCGCCTGTTCGACCAGTGCGCTGCGCGTCCCGGCCTCCCAAGTGGCGACAAGATCATCGAGCCGCCGCGCGTTCGCCGGCGTCACACCCGAGAGCACCACGGTACGCGGCGCGGTCACGTGGCGACGACGACGCGGCACCGCATTCGACGACGGCCGCTCGAACAGCTGCCCCTCCCCCACCGACGCCGGCTGCTGGTCCGTCCACGTTGTAGCCAACCGAGCCGCATGCGCTTCGACGGCATCCAGGACGATCGCGCCCATCGTGCGCGGCAAACCACGCCGCGTCTTCTTCTCCGCGATCTGAACCCGGTACAGCTCGTCATACACTTCTGAGGAGAGCAGCACCTCCGGTGGACGTACACGTTTCGCCGGGCCCGCTGCTGTCACAGTGACAGAATTCAGTCGACGCCCAGGACGTCGAGCGTCGCCGCTAGAAGCCGGCGGCGACGGCGACCTGCCTGGCTCCGGAACCCTAGAAGCTTGCGCCGGCTTGACATGCGACGACGTCTCCTCCGGCACGGCAGCCGCCTCCGGCGGCGCAGGGCGGGACACCTCGACGGGACGGGCGGGCGGTCTCGCTGGTGCCGCGGGCCACATCTCGTCCAGATCTTCATCGAGCGCGGAGGGATCGAAAACCGGTTTTGCCTTTGGCCTCGAGGAGCTCATCCGACCCGCTCCTGCACCGGCGCCTCGAAACGTCTCAACCTGCCGATGATCTGGCGCACCAGCTCCTGATAGTCAGCCGCCAGCCCGCTGGGGTCGCTCGACCACATCGCCCGCGTCGGACTCTCTTTGCCCCGCAACTTCGCGATGCGGCTGCGTCGCTCATCGTGAGCAAGCGCCACCAACTCCCCCGCCGTCTTGTGCAAAGTCCGCATATCCACCGCGGCAGCAGGAGCCGACCGGATCGTGATGTCGAAAGGCGTCGTGCCGCTGCCCGCAAGCATCTCGTTGACCTGCGCGAAAACGTCCTCGTTGCGTTTCGTCGCGCGGGGATTGACGTCGAAAAGCAGCACGCCCAACAGTTGAATCGACGAGCCCCTCTTACGGGCATGCCAGAACCGCTTCGCCAACCGCGCTACCCCACCCAGGCTCGCCTGGTCATCGCGGGTCGGAATCAGTAAATAATTCGCGACCGACAGATAGGTGTCCAAAAGCGGGACGTCACCGGGGCCTGAATCTATGACCACCAAGTCGTAACCCTCGGAGTCGCTCAACAGACTCAGCTGCGCCTCCAGGTTGGCCGCCATGTTGATGCCATTCTCGGCCATCACCTGGGCGGTGGCACCGGCCACCGCGAGATGCGGGCCGCCGGCGATGACGTCGAGATTGGGCCGGACGTCGCGCACTGGCGTCAGTGGGGCCCCGAACTGCAGGGTCTGCGCTAAAGACTGACCGCCGTCTCCATCGACGCCCAAGTCCTCGACGGTGACATTGGCCTGCGGGTCGCCGTCGACGACGAGGACCCGGCGTCCACGCTTGCCGGCGGCCGCGATCATCTCAGCAATGGCCGCCACGGTGGTTGACTTTCCGACACCACCCTTCTGATTGGCCACCAGGACCACGCGCGCCTGACCGTTCATCGTCATACCGGTGACGGTATGACGATGAGCCCTCACAGTCGGCCCGCCACACCCCCGCGATACCGAACTGTGATCAGAGTGTCTGCTGGGACGAGTGGGATTGCGGTGAACCGGACGTCTGCGCAGCGGTGCAGACGGCCCGGCAACCACCATTCCCTCCGGGCGTAACAACGGAGGTGTGCTCGCCGCGCCACACCGACGTGAGACGCTGCGTGAACCCGTGCGTTCGACGAGTTAAAGAACGGACTGTCTACCGGATCGGTAGTCGATCAAACACTAGTCCGGGAGAACGATCGAATGTGCTTGTGAACCCACGTCCCTGCATGCATCCCGCCTTACGAACGTGCGCCCGTACGTTTTTAACACGGCACTCGACCGTGTCACTTGCCGTCACTTACTCGCGTTCTTAGTCGTCAAATTGCCGGTTCGACACCCGCCAATAATCCGGCAACTTAGCCGTCGTAGCCTCGTCGCAAGCCCGGGACAACACCGGGTGACTATCCGGCCTGTCATCCGGCGTAAGCCCGGATAATGCAGGTGAACCCAATTTGCGGGTGAGTACCCCGCGGTGTGGATGCACTTCATCGCATCGTCTACGCCGACTCAATACAGAATTGCCTCACTCTCCGACGGCGCACAACTCGCTCTCATTGGAATGGCCCCACCGGGCGCTGCCGGTCCAGGTCGGATCCACTTTGCGACAGCGAGCGAAGTGCCGACTGTGCTTCCTTGCTCGAGACCACCAGCGCGTTATCTCGCCGGTCCGGCATTCCATAAGGTCTAACGAAAGCTAGTGACGCGTGCTCGCATAGCGAACACACAATGCGTGCGGCGGGGGAGTAGCCCTCCCGCCCAGTTCACCCTGCGACGCTTCGCCCGTACTCGGAACAGCAAAACCGCTGCGGACAGCCTCAACCGGTTCGGTGCCGAGTGCACACGAACCCGGCTGCATCCTTGTTGACATCATCTCCTCAGGGACGGGCCGCAGCCGCTGGCCTGTGCCATGCGAACGCGCTCGCGCGAGAGCGGCCCCGTCACCGCGAGCGCACAGATACCAACCGCCAAAACGTCAGGTGACGATTTACCGCGGTAAATCGACGGTAAGTCTCAGCCCTAGCTGATCGGAATCGGCGGAGCTAGGCCCGATTAGGGCGTATGCCGCGAACGGCGGCGCGGACCGCATCGGCGGGGGATACGTGCTCTCGCTTTACCGCGGTAAAGCGAACTCTCGAGATGCTGCCGCCAGCTCCCCAGTAGCGGTACGCGCTCCGACGATGGGGCTGCCCAACGTGAGCAGGGGTAGACGAGGCGTGTCGCGAGCGTAGAACTGCCCGGCGTGGCCGTAAGGTAAACCGCGTCTGATCCGAAGTACTCCGCTGTGCGGGGGAAGCATACGGAAGGGCCATTCATGGCTATCCATGTCTTGCTCAATCAAAAGGGCGGCGTCGGCAAGAGCACCCTGTCGGTCAACCTGGCCGCCGTGACCGCCGATGTCCTCAACCGCGGCGACGACCCTAACGCGAGTTCACCCGTTCTTGCGCTGTCGGTCGACCCCCAGGGCTCGGCGGTCTGGTGGGCATCGAGAATGAACGACCTGCCGTTCCACATTGCCCAGGCCCACGACGACCTAGACAATCTCGCCAAGATCAAAGATCTGCCCGGCATCCAACACGTCTACGTCGACACCCCCGGATGGATCGACCTCGACGGAGACAGCCGCGGTGGCGACCCCCTGGGCCGCGGGCCCGCCGCCGACGTTCTGCGCGCCGTCCTGGACATGGCCGACCAAGTCATCGTGCCCATCGAGCCCGAACCGTTGAGCTTCGACCCAACCGCGCGCACCATCGGCAAAGTCGTCCAGCCCCGCGGATTGCGCTACATCGTCGTCATCAACAACTGGGACCCCCGCGACGGAACCTTCGATCTCAATCAGACCAGAGAGTTCGTCAAAGCCAACGGCTGGCCGCTGGCCAACACCGTCATTCGGCACTACAAACTTCACGTGCGCGCCAGCGCTGAAGGACAAGTCGTCACCGAATACCCCGCCAACCGGGTCGCGCTGCAAGCACGCGAAGACTTTTACAAATTCGCGCTAGAACTCAACGTCGGAGGAACCCGCTGATGGCCCGAGGACAACGCGTCAACCTCGCCGAGCTCCACACCGTCGTCGGCGACAGATCTCCAGTCGAGAATGGCCAGCACCAACGGGAGGACGCCACCGCTCGCACCGCCGCGCTGACCGATCTCATCGCCAACCCCCGCAACCCGCGGGAGGAGCTCGGCGATCTCGCCGACCTCGCATCCATCGCAGATATCCAACTGCAGCCCGCCACCGTGGTGACCCGCGAGGCCTACCTCAACCTCTATCCCGACGACACTATTGCCACCCGCTACGTCGTCATCAACGGATGTCGCCGGCTTGCTGCAGCGCACAAATACGGGCGCAGCGACCTCGCCATCGTCGTCAACGACACCATCGCCCGCGACCGCGTCACGCTGATTGCCGCGAGTATCGCCGAAAACGTCGACCGGCAGGACTTCGACGTCATCGAAGAGGCTCGCGCCGTCGAAGCGCTCGTCGCGGAATGCGGGTACGCCGACGTGGCGGCCGACCGACTGCGAAAGTCTGCCGGGTGGATCTCTCAGCGCCGCGCCCTGTTGCATCTCGCCCCCGAGCTTCAGACCGCCCTCCGCCGCGGTGAACTCGCGATAAGGGAGGCACGTCAACTCGCCCGTGTTCCACTCGAAGAACAAGTGACCCGCTGGCAGGCGGCCCTTGACCGGAACGCAGCGGGGGAGGGCAATGGCACCGACAAACGACCTCCCAGCCGATCCCGAGTGCTCTCCTCGGCCATCGCCGATTTCTCGGCCAAACCCGAATTGCTGGCCAATGCATTGCGCACCTACTTAGGCCCCGACGGCGTTCAACGTCTGCGTGACTTGCTGGCCGATTCTGGCCGGTAACGCACGCCTACAGATCCGCGAGATCGCCAAGATGGCCAGGCGTATTGAACTGACTCAACGCGTCCAGATACCGCTCAGCGACGCGCCGATAATGCTCAGCCGTTTCGTTTCCCGCACTGCCTGCCTGAAGTAAATCCTGCTGAGCAGCGATCAGCAACCGGTTAGCCTCCTGCAGCGACACGATTTGCGCTTGAAGGTCTTGTACCTGACGGTCGGCGACGACGGGAGCCTTCGGCGAACCGGGGGTCGGCGGAAGCTCACTTGCGTAGACATACCAACGCAGCCGCTCCGGCCGCGGCATCGCCCCACCGCGCAGGTGGCCCGCAGTGATCGCCTTGATCAGCGTTCGCGGGTCTTTCCCCAATTTTGAGGCAGCCTCCTGCAACGGAACCACATCTCCCTGCGGTTCCGTCTCCACTCCTGGTGGCGGCTGTTTGGACGGACTCATCCTGCTCTCAGCGCGTTGACGGCCTTAGGGGCATTATGCTCCTAGTTAACGACATTGGGAACGACACGCTGCTATTAGTGCCGGCCACTTAGCACACGATAGCGACATGGATGTCGTAAACTAACGACATCGCACGGCGCTGGCCATGACGTGAGACAGACCGGGAAGGGTGCCATGAGTGGTATGAGCGGAAGCGAAACCCGCCAGTTGACCAAGGGCGTCTTCGTGCGGTTCACCGATGCCCAGCTGGCGTTACTGCAAGACGCGGCGACCCATCGGGGAGTGAGTGTGCCGCAACTGCTCCGCGACAGATCGCTTAGCCCCGAAATCGAGCGCGCCGCCTCCTAGCGACAACTCTGATCGGCAACATGCTTCCACTGAGGCCCCTTGCCGTTTGCTGGCCTACTCACCTTTTCTCTCCGAGCCCCAAAGCGACGTCGCGGACCGCGATCTGAAGTACGCCGACGTGGTGCGCGGTTCTCCGTTTACTCGGCCGTCGATGCCGATCAACTTCGTTAGCCCGAACTAGTGGGTGTTGCGACCAAACTGCCGCGGACCTCCTTTAGGAGTTCACCGTCCACCACGTGTATAGCTGCGTCAGCGAAGGCCCCTGCGCATCACCTTCTGCCACGCTGACCAGATTGTGGGCAGCGGTCGACCACGCAATCAACGACCGGTTGCCGTGGACCGCGCAGATCAAAGTGCCGGCAATCTCAGATGGCGCCGCGTTACGCCGCCACGGGCCGGGTGACTGCATGTTGTTCGGGCACACCACGATTTGTGCGTCCTCCACACTGCGACGCAACAGCTCGGGCAAGTCGTCCGCGTCCTTGGCAAGCATGAATCTTGCGGAAGCCGGGCCTGAAGGGTCGTGTTCGTTGATGCACTTGAGCTGCGAGACCGCCGGGGAAGCGGCCACCTCCGGCTGGCAGGACGCGCTGAGGCCGGCCGGCACCAACGTGCGCAGCTGAGCCGCATCGTCGGCAGCCGGAGGCGGTGCGCTAGGCGCGAGGCCTCGAGGCCACAACCACGAAGCGGCGATGGCCACCACGGCAACCACCAATGCCGCCCCAATCGCGGCACGCTTGCTCACGAGCTTTGGCACCGCGCCGGGGCGCGCGAGGCGCGTCCGAGGACGGGACGAGCGGGACGTTCGATCGAAGTCGAAGGCAAGATTTGTCAGTGGCCGAAGCGGGGCGTCTCTCGGAGCTTCTGGTGGACGATCAATGATGTGCAACGGTTCGGTGTCTCCGTCGCGTGGACCGTCGGCGGCACTGTCCCCCGCATGCATACCGTCGTCCTTCCCATCTCGTAGACCTCTCCACTGTGCAAGTGCAAGGCCGACGCTGAGCCCCACGCGCACGCTGCTGGCGAAGTAAACCCCCACGATAAGACTCTGATCCAGGATGCAGATACGGGCGCGAGGGAACGCGCCGTTCGGCGGCTCTCCCTCACTCGCTGCGGTCGCGCAGATGATCCGGCGGCCATGCCCTCAGAGGCGCCGACGAGAGCGTAAAGCAGGCAACAGCAAGTACATCCGATTATGGCGGTGCGCGAAATGGGCAGCAGGAAGGCCGGCAGGGAGCTGTGCAGAAGCGGCCGACCGCAGTCGCGCCTTCGGCGTGTTCGCACCATTGCCAGGCTCTCGCCTGCACCCTCTGAACAGAGGGCCGACCTTTGGTACGCCCGACAACGCGAAATGGAGTCGATCATTAGCGGCGTTCATCGCGGCGCCGTCATCGATGGGGGGCTGGGCGCAGGAGCAGTACCGCCGATCGGTACTCCGCCCTGGAAAGTGAACTGGCCGCCGCATCCGTCCGGGATGTAATAGGTGACACCGGGATTGGCTGCCGACAGTACAGCGATCTGCGCAGGACTGGTGGGCTGCCAGGGACCCATTGATGGCAAGCTCGCACCGATCGTGTCCGACGCTGTGCCCCCCAACACGCCGCCAATCGGGTCAGGCGCTGTACGCGCCCACACGGGCAAATTCAGATTCGTCTGAGTCCACTTCTGCGAGTCGTAGGTGTATGCGAACCACCGTTGGAGCTGCGGCTGTCCATCCACTGTGACGACGCGTGTGTAGGTGGTCCCGTCCATCCCTGACATGCGGAACCGGTACTGCTCTGCCTGGGAAAACGCGGGTTGCTGATCTGGAGTAACCCAATTTTGGCCCGGCGTGTAGAAGCCGGAAGGACCGCCGGTCTTCAGCGGCTGATCTGTCAGATCGAAGTGTTCAGCAGGGGGAGGCGGCGGTTGCGATCCAACATAAGGGGGTGGCGTGTAGTTCCGCCACTGGCCAAAACGTTCATCGCCGATGAATGGGTTATGAGGATCGACCAGTCCGTGACTGGAGTCCGGCACCCCGCCATCTTCTCCACCGATATCACCGGGGGCCGGCGACAGCGGCGCATCGAGGGCATGGATGCCGCCTGTGACCGGGCGGGGTGGGGGCTCCAACGGCGCACCGACGAGTGAGGGGTTGCCGGCGCTGCGCGCGTAGTCGGCGTATTGCGTGGTGGCTTTGGCGTGCAGGCCACCGAGTTCGGTCTGCAGCGCCGCCACCACGGGGGCGTAGCGCCCCATATTGGCCGGGTTCGCATTCGCCTGCGCGGCCCGTTTCAGCCGCTGCTCGGTGTCCTCGAACTCCTCGGGCTTGGGTGTGTTCGCCCGGGCCCGCGCGTAGTTGTCAGCAAGGGTTTCCAGAGCGGTAGCTGTGGCGGTGGCGTGTTCGCCGTGTCGCTCATACCACTGGCTGAGTTCGTCAATTCGTTGCGACGCTTGATCACCGGCACCTGATCGCCAATCGGCCGAGATGGCGGTGCTACCTCTTCGAAGCTGTCGGGCGGCGTCCTGCAACTCGCTGGCGTGGCTGCGCATCTGCTGGGCGGCACTGTAGAGCCCGGCAGGGCCCGGGCCGCCGTGGAGCAGCCTGGCAATGTCCTTGCCGTTGGTCGGGGAAGCGCCGAGCTGCGGTGCGGTGACCGCCGGAATCGTCGGTGTCGACAGGTTCGGTACCGACGGCGCGGCGCTGGCCGGGGCAGCGGAGTCACCGCCGGCCGAGCCCAGGCTGGCCGCGTTGAGCTGCTCCTGCTCGTCATAGGTGCTCGCGCTGCTGGCCAACATTGACCCGCGAGCTTCGGTGATGACCTGAGCGAAGTTGCTGTACCCGGTGATCGCGGCGCACCGTGCCTGCAGCGTTTCGGTGACCGCTGCCGACACCGGGTCCGAGGCCGGCGTCGTCACGGTGATTCCCTGCGAGGAACCGCCAGAGGCCGCGCCAGAGACCGCAGCGGCTGTACGGGTCACAACGGCGGTATCAATCTCCAGCTGCGCCATCTCGACCTCCCCAAATTTCCGGTCCCGCGACCGCCGCGGACAGACTCTCGTACCTGGCCCGGCATTCCGATCCTATTTAGCCGGGAGAGGTAGAGCACCGCCTCTAGCGAAATAGCTTTCTTAGCGGATCTGGCGGGTGAGGGCGTCGACGAGGGTGGTGTTGAGGTAGCTGGTGGCAGCGTAGCCGGGGGTGAGGAGTGCGTCGATGGTGGCGGGATCGTCGACGATGATGGTAGTGCCGGTGTATTGGGTGAAGGGCTCCGATAGGCCGTTGTAGCTGCCGCCGCCGGCTGCGCGGTCGCGGCGCAGTACGAGACGGACGTCGGTGGGTGGGTTGTTCAGCTGGGCAGGGTCTGTAACGGCAAGCAGGCTGTCGGTTCCGGTGGTGGCGGGTTGGTCGGCGTAGCGGAAGCCGAGGCCTTGCAGGTATAGGGCGCTGGGGGAAGTGGCGGAGGCGACTTGGACGCCATTGTCGGTGACGAGGACTGCCTGGACGCTTTTGCCGTCGAATGCGGGGTGGCTGGTGCGCAGCTCGGCTTGGGATGTGGCGGTCTGATCGATGAGTTCTTTGGCTTGGTCGGTGCGGCCGAGGATGCGTGCGATCCACTCGATTTGGGTCTGCCAGGTCCAGTCGTTGGCGTTTTGCGGTCGGGTGATGGTGGTGGCGATGTTCGACAGGTCTTGGTAGGTGGGCGCATTCATGGTCGCGGTGTCGATGATGAGGTCGGGGCGGGTGGCGGCAATCGCCGCGGGATCTGCGGTGTCGAGAACGCGGACATCGCCGGTGATGCGGTCGGTCAGATACGAGGGTGCGGGGCCGGCGGGGGAGACGATCGCGGCGGGTTGCACGCCCAGGGATAAGACGGCGTCGGCGTCTCCGGGGCCGGCGGCGACGACCGTGCCGGGCGCCTCGGTGAGCGTGGTTTGTCCGTGTTCGTGGATGAAGGTTTGCGGCGTGTAGGCGGTGGCGGTGTCGCGGGGCCAGGCCCAGAAGGTGACAGCACCGGCAACAAGCACGACGACGGCGGCCAGGACCGCCGCGATGAGGGTGCGGCGGTGACGCCGCCGTGGTGTCGGAGCGGGTAGGTCGACGAACGTGTACGGGCTGCTGAGCCACGGCTGCGAGAGCTGTGGCGCAGGCCCCGTCGAGCGGGTGAGCGGGCTGGGCTGGGTGGGCCAGTGCGGGGGTGTGCGGTCGGGCGGTCCGAGCGCTGCTGGTGTGGGGGTGGTGGTGATCGCAACGGCGTCGGTGCTGTCGTTGAGGGCGCGGTGCGCGGCGGCGGCCAGCTCTCCAGCACTCTGGAATCGTTGCGCGGGTTCTTTGGCCATGGCGCGGGCAATGACGGCGTCCAGGGCGGTGGGCAGGCTGGGTACGGCGTCGGTGGGCCGCGGTGGGGGGTCCATGAGGTGGGCGGCGGCGACCGCGGCCATGCCGCCGGGGCGGGCGAAGGGCGCTTGCCCGGTCAGCAGGCGATACAGCGAGCAGCCCAGTGAGTAGATGTCGGCGCGGTGGTCGACGGTCTCGCCGGCGAGGCTCTCAGGTGCGGCGTAGGCGATGCTCGCCATCACCATGCCGGTTTGGGTGAGGTTCACCGCGTCGTCGAGGGCGCGGGCAATACCGAAGTCGGCGAGGAAGATTCGCTCGTCATGGGGTGCAAGGAGGAAGTTGGCGGGTTTGGCGTCACGGTGCAGCAGCTGGCGGCGGTGGGCGTAGTCCAGGGCACCGGCGACCTCGCCGATGATGTGCACCGCGCGGCGCGGCGTCATCCGGCCCGCGGCGAGTTCCTTTTCGGCGTCGCTGCCGGCGACGTACTGCATCGCGATCCATAGCTGACCGTCGGTGTCTCCGCGGTTGTAGACGGTGACGATGTTGGGGTGATCGAGGGTGGCGGCGAGTTCGGCTTCCCGCTCGAACCGCGACCGGAAGTGCTCGTCGCGCGACAGCTCGGCGGAGAGCACCTTGAGGGCGTCACTGCGGGGCAGGGTGGGGTGCCGAGCGCGATACACGGTGCCCATCCCGCCGGAACCGAGGACGCTTTCGATGGTGTAGCCACCCACGATGGCCCCTGGTTGCAGTGTCACCGGCAATCGCCTACTGACCGGCCAGAATTCGGTACTGAGCGCCCATCTGTTGGCGGGCGTCCTCGGCGGTGGTGGAGAACGCGGTGTAGGCGTAGCGGTCGACGGTGGCCACGCAGCTGAACGCCCACTGCACCCGCTGCCAGGTGATCGGCGCGGTCGCCGGCAACAGTCCCACGGTGCGCTGATAGCACTTCGCGGCGGGCAGCCCGCGCACCCCCTCGATACCGTGCACGTTGGCGAAACTACCAATCTGCTCGGTGAGGCCGTCAGCGACCCGCACCGCGCCATCGGGGTTGGCCGCTTGGTACACCGTGGTCAGACGTTGAGACACCTGGTCCACGCCGGCAGTGCTGAACAGCGAAATGGTCTTGATGGGGTCGACGGCGAAGTGCAGCCAGCCCCGCGGTTTCCAGATACCCAGCAGGAACGGGGCCCGATTGTCCGGCGCGACCAGGGTTTTGGCGAGCAGCTGCCCTGTCGGGTCTAGTGGCAGGTCTTTCAGCGCGGGCAGGTCGGTTGCGGTGAACTGGTCGATCCGCGTCTTCTGCAGATCAATAGTTCCTCTCGACAGGTTTTCGGTATCTGCTCCGAGGAGGTAGTCGCTGACTTGGACGACGGTGTAGAACACGTAGGCGCCGTGGGGAGTGAAGCTGACCATCCGCTGCCCCTGATCGGGCATGGTGAAGGTGATCGCGACGGTTTCTGGCAGCTCGGTCAGCGTCACAGGTTGTGGTGGCGACGAGCCTGGCCAGGGGGTGAACGCGGCGGCCATCTGGGTGGCGGCTGCCGTGGCGGCGGCAGGATCAGGGAAACGCAGGACCACGTTCTGCAGGCTGCGCTGCTGTTTGGCTGTTGACGGGGTGGTTCGTACGGTGGCGAAGCCGCTGACGAATCCGTTGGCGCCGGCGGCAGCGGCGACCGGCGGATCAAAGATGCGGTTGCGTGTCATGTCGTCGGTCGAGGCGACCGGACCGACCAGCGACAGATTCACCGGGGCGGGCAGCGTGTTGATCTCGGCGTCGATCTCCCACGGTCCCACGGTGTAGTCGGCGATGCGATCCGCCTCGAGCAGGGCGCCAGAGTACGGGTCGTCACCGGCGGTGCCGAACGGACGGCTGGCCGCGGTGGCGTAGTCACCGGTGTCCATCAGCGCCACGATCGCGCCACCGTCGGGGGCTTGCTTGGCGGGGATGGCGGTACCCGCGGTGGTGGTGGTGGCGCACCCAGCGATCAGGACGGCGCAGACACCGGCGATCAGCGCGACAGTAGGGCGGGTTGTCCTGTCCCACATAGACTCTCGCTCCTGACGTGGACCATCCACTCGATGGTGGGTGCTCAGAGGTGATGACATTGCGGCATTCACTTGGTGGTCAGTGCCGGCGGCTTCTTGGTCAAATCCACGGTGCCGAAGAACACCTTGTCCACCTTGCCGGAGGCGGTGCCGCCGTCGACCGTTTGGACGGTCACCGGCATGACGACCGGTCCGTCGACCGTGGTGGTCATCGCATACTCCAAGAACAAGCCCATCTTGACCTGGCTGATGTCGGCGGGCCCCCAGTTGGCGGTCCCCTCCACGGCGTCGGGGCGGTCCATCTTGTAGGGGCAGCCGGGCGGGTTGAGCGCGTGGGAGCGTTCGCAGGCGGTGAATGCGTCGCTGACCGCGCTCTGCACGGCTTGCTGACCTTTGTCGTTGAGGTCGAATTTCGGCTGCAGGAACGACGTTCCGCCGAAGCTGAGCGCTTGCAAGGGGGCGGCGTCGGCGAGCTGGCTCACCTCAAGGTAATCGTTGGTGCTGCCCAGCTGCTGGAAGCCAGGGAACACGTTGACCGATTCTTTGTCTTTGAGAGGTTCCCCGAACAGGGTCAACGTCGATTCGGCCCCCTCATCGCCCGAGACGTTCCGCAAAGCAATGCGAACGAACGCGTTGTCCAGTTTCCAGGCGTCGTCGACTTTGGTGAGCCGCACATCGGCCTCGGAGGTTTTCCCGCCGAAGTCGGCGGCAACCTTGACCGTCCCCATCCGCAGCGGCGACTTCTCGTCGCCCTTGTCCAGGACACGGATGTTGGTGATGGGCTGCTTCGCTATCTGCTTGCGCAGGATGTCGTCGGTGAGGAAATCCTTGCTCGAGGGTTCGGCTTTGCCGAAGGACAGGGCCTTATCAGCATCACCGTCGCTGAGGGCCTGTAGATAGGCCGTCACGGTGTCGGCCGCAGTCGCCGGGGTGTCACCACCGCCGGCGGTGCCCCCCTCAGAGCCCGACCCGCTGAACAGAGCGACAGCGACGACGAGCGCGACGACCACAGCGGCGGCTGCGGCCACGATCACGGGTCGGCGCCGCCACACGGGCCGAGTCGGCGGCATCGGCATAGGGGGGTGCCCCGGATAGAACTGCTGCGCCGGGTGAGGTGGCCAGCCCGGCGGGGGCGGTGGGGGTCCAGCGGCCCACTGCTGAGCATGCGAAGCAGGGGGCGCCGCGGCGGCGGGCGGCGGGGCACTAGAAGTCGGGGCAGCCGCGGGAGTCGGCGCAGGCCGGCTCGGCGCCGAGGCCACGGTGGGTGTCGGCGGATTCGGCGGCCACGGATAGCGCTGCTGCGATTGCGAGAACGGCGGGTGCGCATCATGGTTCGTGCGCGGCGTGACAGGAGCCTGCCCGGTAGCGGCGTCGGGGTCCACGGCGGCGGTGTTCGCCGGAGTCCGGGGGCTCGAGGTCGTGGGTGCCGCGGTCGTGGGTTCGTCAGGGTCGACGTGGGGAGGCCCCGCGGAGCTGCCGCTCGGTGGGCGGGTGAAGGTGGGGGTGATCGCGGTGGGTGCGTCGGAATCACCGGGGTCAGGCTCGGGGCGGGGTCGGTCGGCGTCGTGTCGTGAATCAGCCACGGCGATATCTCCTTCGGTGCGCGCTAGTGGTCGACCCGCACTCGCGGGCAAAGAGTCGCTCGGTCAGGGGGTGTCAGCGGATCTTGTCGGCGATAGCGCTGGCAATGGCATATCCGGCGCTACCCACAGTCGGTGAGCAGGCCCGCACATCCACAATGACGTTGCCGCGCACCGTCATATCGCGCTCGCACTGTTGGCCCGGCACCGGGGGAGTGGTCGGGATCAGCATCACCGTAACGACGTCGCCGATCGTGCGGATTGTGGTCACATCGACCACGGTGTCCTTATCGCCGCCGCCGGGGGAATAGGTGAGGCGTTGCGACTGGCAGGAATTCCAGTCAGCGACCAGCTTGTCGAACACCGACTTCGCCGCGGCAGGATCCGGGAAGGCGGTGACCGCTTGGGCGACCTGCTGGGCGCGGCCCTGCTGCAGAAGTTGGATCACGACCCCGGTATAGCCGGTTCCCTCGAACGCGGCGCGGTAGGCCGGCCCGAAGGCGCTCATGCATTGCGGCGGAGCGACCGAGCCGCCCATCATCGCCGTCTCGGTCCCCACCTCGGCCAGTTCAGGGCTGTTGAGCAGCTTTCCGGCCTCAGGAACGGGCAGCAGCAGCGGCGCGAGCGCGTCGGGGGCGATCACCGGCCCCGCCGGTGCCGGCGCTGGGGTGGGTGCGGGAGATGGCGGTGCCGGGGTGTCCGCGC
Source organism: Mycolicibacterium rufum (assembly GCF_022374875.2). The sequence continues at coordinate 134,752 of NZ_CP092428.2, read as the reverse complement.
GGACGGTGGTGGTCGGTCCGGCCGGCACCCCGGCCTTGCTGCTCGGCGCGGTCGTGGGTGCCGCCGTGGTGTCGGCGGCCTCTCCGGAGTCGGCGATCAGCACGCCAGCGGCCACCACGGCGACCACGGCGGCGCTCACCGCACCCACCGTCAGCCACCGGTGAGCGCGTATCGCGGCGACTGCGGGATGCTGCGGCTTAGGGGGTAAACCCGACCGCGCCGGCGGCGGTGTCGCACCGGGGCCGCCGGGGCCTCCGGGGGCAGGCTGGGGCCAGCCCTGGCCCACGGGGGAAGGCTGCGGCCAGCCAGGCCCCGCGGGCGGTGGCGGCGGGTACCCGCCCCACTGCGGAGGCGGGGGAGGAGGGGAGAACTGGGGTGCCTGCAGCGTGTCTTGCTCATCGAACGGGCGCGCCGGCGGCGGGCCCACCGGCGGAGGTGTCGGGCGGTCGGCGTCGCGGCCACGGTGCGGTGGTCGGTCATGCGGAGTCACTGCATCCCCCTGCGTATCGAGGCGCGCCAGCAAACGCCGGCATCATGTCTGCGACTAATCATCGCACGATCCGTTGCACCCCCCGCGCACCAAAAATTTGCCGCCAAGAGGCCAAGATTCTGCGTGTAATACTGAATCGGCTGGTACGCCCCACTATCGATGCTTGCGCTGGTAGAACCGTGTTCGCTCGGCATCGATAGCCGCTTGGAGAACAAGGAATCGGTGTGCAACAACCTGTAGCGCAATCTGTAGCACCTCGGTGCACACACGCCACGACAATCGAGCCTCACGAGGAGCCTAAGGTGAGCGGACCGACCGAGTCAGGCACCCCGGCAACCAGGCTGCCCGCTGTGCAGATCGCGGTCGCCGGCAAGACGATGACCGCCCAGGCCGACGCCGGAGCGGTCGTCATCGGCCGCGAGGAGCCCGCGCATATCCGGGTACCGATCCCGTCGCTGTCGCGGGTTCATGTGCGCATCGAGCCCGCCGACGGGCACTGGGTCATCACAGATGCCGGCAGCAAGCACGGCACCTTTCTCGACGGACGCCGTATCGACTCCGTCGCGGTCGAACAGGTGACCTCGGTGCGCCTAGGTGATCCAGCCGGGATCGAAGTCACCGTCGCACCCGCCGAGCACAGCCACTCTGATCCCTCCGAATCTCTTGAAACGGGCGAGGACACCGCCGCGGATGTCGAGCAGCCAGCCGACCCCGACATCGCCCGTGCAGGGCTGGCGGTGATGGAGCGCCGTGAACAGCTGGGTTTCTCCCAGCGGCGCCTGGCCGAAGATCGGGTCGTCAGCCAGACCCAGCTGGTCAAGCTAGAACGCGGCACCCATTGGCCTCGGCCGGGGACGCTGGCCAAGATCGAGTCCTACCTGAGATGGCCGCCCGGCACGATCGCCCGGATCCGCGGCGGCGAGCTCGCACCCGACGACGATGACACCACCGAGGTGTTATCGCCCACCGTTCAGGTCGCCGTCCTCATCGACGCCTCCGAGATCGCCCTGCACGGCGTGCTGCGCAGGGTCGCGCAACTGCCCCCAACCGACAGCGCCACCTTCACCAGCGACATCAGCGCACTACTGGCCGAGCTGCGCCGCCTGGAACGCACCATCACGACCGCGGCCCGCACCACGACCCATCGCCCCGAACTGCTGGGACTGCTCGGCCACATCCGCGCAGCACGCCAGGACATGCTCCGCGCCGCCACCCGAGCGCCCGGCGCCACCCTCGGTCAGCGACTGGCCACAGCGCGCCTCCATCACCATCTCAGCGCCGCTGAGGTCGCCACCCACTGCAACATCACGATCGAAGAGGTCGACGCCGCCGAAGCCGAACAGCCCGTGCGCGCACCAGTCACCGCAGCGCTCGAGCTCCTCGTTGCCGGCCTCACCGGTGCAGGAGCCACCCGCCGATGACCACTCCCACAGGTGCCGCCCAGCCACGCACCACCCGGGCCCGATCACAACCGCGCCGTCTGCGCTGCGCCGCCGCAGGCGCTTTGGCGGTCCTGGCCGTCGTGATGACCGGCTGCGCCACCCCCATCCAGGGGCAGGCCCGGTCCAGCATGTATGACCCCAACACCATCGCCGGCGTGCCCGTCGTCGACGGCCCCAGCGGTGTCCGCAAAGACGCGCCACCACCAGAAGGAAAAGTCGCCTACACCAACAATTCTGACGCCGACCACCTCGCGGTGCTGGCCGTCAACGATGTGGTCGACTACTGGCAACAGCACTACACCGACCCGCCGTTGGAGGGATCGTTCACCCCGGTCGCCAACCTCGCCTCCTACGACTCCACCGACCCGGGCGGCCCCATCCTGTGCGGCGAAAGCGGATTCAACAATCCCAACGCATTCTATTGTCCGCGTGCCGATCTCATCGCCTGGGATCGCGGCGACCTCGTTCCCGCCGGGATGAAATACTTTGGCGACGCCTCGATCGCCGCCCTATTCGCCCACGAATACGGCCACGCCGTGCAACGGATGGGCGGCCTGGTCGACCGGTCTACACCCACACTCGTTCTCGAGCAGCAAGCCGACTGCTTCGCCGGCAGCTACATCCGCTGGGTCACCGAAGGATCGTCGAAACGCTTTCAGCTCAACACCAGTGACGGACTCAACCGCGTCATCGCCGGCGTCATCACCATCAGAGACCCGATCCTGACCCCCGAACACGAAGACATGGTGGAAGAAGGCCACGGCACCGCCCTCGACCGGGTGAGCGCCTTCCAAACCGGATTCATCGATGGAATCGACGCCTGCGCGCGAATCGACATGGACCAGATCGAACATGCCCGCGGCGACCTGCCGATGATGCTCGACCCTGAGGCGAGCGGCGGCGCTGCCACCGGGGAATCACCCATTGACCAAGGACTCATCACCTCGATCACCGAGGCGTTGACGCAGATCTTCACCCCCGCCGCGCCTCCGACCGTTTCCCTTACCGCACCCGCCCAGCCGTGCCCCGACGCGACGGCCACCCCGCCAGTGTCCTACTGCCCGTCCACCAACACCATCACCGTGGACCTGCCCGCCCTGCAAGCGATGGGCACCCCCGCCGACGAGAAGGAACGCGTTCTCCTACAAGGAGACAACACCGCAATCTCCGTGCTGACCGCCCGCTACATGCTTGCCCTGCAACACCACCGCGGAGTCCCCATCGACACCACCGCCGCCGCGCTGCGCACCGCCTGCCTCACCGGCGTCGCGCAACGCAAAATGACCGAACCCATCACGCTCCGTACCGGCGGCACCATCCAACTGTCCGCGGGTGACCTCGACGAAGCTATCGCCGGTCTGCTCAACAACGGCTTCGCCGCCAGCGACGTCAACGGCACCACCGTCGCCGCCGGCTTCACCCGCATCATGGCCTTCCGATCCGGACTCATCACCCCCAACGCCGACGCCTGCTATACCCGCTTCCCCTGATCCGAATGACGGCACACAGACGTCTGCGCGGCGCGCATCGATGCGGCACGACCGACCCAGGACACACGGGTTGTACAGCAAGGGTGTGCCGCGGATACATGACCGAGGCGGGGGATTGGCCCAACCGGCGTCTATACAACCCCCCGGGGAGACTGCGACGCGGGTGCGACGTGCCCCTCAGTGAAGGAAGACGATCGTGAACCCGAACGCCATGAGCGGCCTCAGCAGAGCACGATCGACACTCGCGGTCGGCGCGCAGACGACCGCGTCTCCATCGGCGGGGCCGGCAGCGAACTGACTGAACGCTGGGATCTTCGACAGTTCCTTCCCGACGGCGACGTCGGCCGGCCACCGCCCCATCATGATCGACTCTGGCGGACTGCCGGCCGGGGTCTTCGACGACGCACAGCAGGCAATAGCAGTGGCGGTGGGGAACCGGAAGGTCGCTCTCGACGGTGTCGTCATCGATCCTTCCCGGCATACGGCAGCGGTCCAGTCGTCCCGATCACCCGAGAGTCGTCGCTCGCTGGCGCCACCGGCGGTCACGCTGTCACTTCGTCCTCGCTCAGCGGACACCGCCACCACGGCCACGGTCGCGGCGACCACAATGACCGCCACACCGGTCACCGCGAGCCACACCCCGCGCCGCCGACTTCCACTCATTCCCGTCTCCATCCGTAGCCCCCATGGCAGGTCATGACCTAGCACCCCGGGCTCCCGGGAGTGTCATGCTCACACGCCAGTCGCGTCACCACCAGACATGCTCTGACACAGAGCATTACGGTCGCGATGGGCATCTTCCGGTTGCGGTGCGAGCCGCGAAGCTCGCGGACCGCTGGACCTGGGCCACAGCGGGGTGCCTCTGGCGCCGCCGGTTCGCTGACGTCGCGCACTCGTCGATGATGCCGGGGTCTGACAAAGCTCCGTTCACCACGAACAGCGCCAATGGAATAACGAAAGTGTTATAGTGTGTGCGTGGGGACGTATGGCGCGCAGCTGATCCGCGAGGCTCGCCTGCGGGCAGGCCTGACCCAAGCCGAGCTCGCCGAGCGGGCCGGTTTAGTGCAGCCCGCCATTGCCCGCTGGGAAGCGGGTCGGACCGCGATCAGCATCGATGAGGTGGTGCGGCTGGTGCGGCTGTGCGGTCTCGACCTGGAGTTCGCGATTGTCGAGCGCGACGACAGCGACCGGGCCCAAGCGCAGCGCCTCGCGTCGCTGTCGGGTCAAGAACGCCTCGACCGTCACGGCCGGATCGCGTCCCAGCTCGCAGACCTGCGCCGCGCCGGAGCGCACTGATCGTGGAACTGGACCTTGCGCGCCTGTTCGCGACGCTGCACCGCCACAAAGTGGTCTACGTGCTGATCGGCGGGCTCGCCGCAGTGTATCACGGATCTCCTTTCCCCACCGAAGACGCCGACATCACCCCGGACGCGGGCGCGGCCAACCTCACCCGCCTCGCTGCGGCGCTGCGCGAACTGAACGCCCGGATCCGCACCGAATCGGTACCTGAGGGTCTGCCGTTCACCTGTGACGCGCACGCGCTATCGGGAGCCCGGACCTGGAATCTCGTGACCGACGCCGGCGACCTCGATATCGCCTTCGAGCCCGCGGGCACGCGTGGGTACTCCGACCTGCACCGCGGCGCCGCCGCCGCCGAGCTGTATGACAGCGTCGTCGAAATCGCCTCTCTCAGTGACGTTATCCGGTCCAAACAGGCCGCCAACCGCCCGAAGGATCAACGCGTCCTGCCCACCCTGCGCGACCTTCTCGCCAGCAAGTGAGCGCCGCCGCAGACCCGATAGCCTCGAACAGGCGTGAGCTGCAGTGCCCGACCCCGACGACGCACGCCGCACCGGGCTCGTCAGACCGACTGCAGCGTTCAAAGACACGTGGGCACGGTCACTCTCGACTCGATGCTGCCCAGAGAAATTGGTGCGCAGACCCCCCTGGCCCGCCCGGCATACTTCAGATACGCCCTCGCCGGGCAACGCGTTGATCACGGCCATAGTTGCCCTGCAGGGGCGATGAGCTGGTGCCCGACCGCCCGTGAGCGGGCCGGACTGCGACAGGGCCATCGAGGAAAGGACCGACCTATGAGCACGACTGTTCAGCTGCTCGCCGCTGAAGACGCCACCACCAGCTATTCCCTCGGATTCGCCGTCGGTCGGCTGCTCTTCATCGGCGCGCTCGTGTGGGCCATCGTTTTCTTCGTCCGCAAGGCCCGACGACCACCCACACAGCGGCCACCCGTGCTGCCACCACAGCACCCCCAATACGGTTGGGTCCCAACGAATCACCCCCAGCCGGGGTGGGGACCGCCGCCGGTTCCCGCGCCGTACCCCGCGTCGTTCGGGCCGGCGCCGTATGGGCCGCCCGCACCGACTCCCGCCCACTGGGCACCCCCGGCGCATCCCCCTGCGGCGGCACCGGCACCCGAGGACGGGTGGGCCTCGCCGACACCCGGCCACGCCGGCGGGAGTGCAGATCGGTACTAACGAATGCGGCGGCGGCCTCGCCGAGCCCGGCGTGGACCCGCCGGCGTTCACGGGTCAAAATGGGGGCCGGGTACCCGCCACAGCAACAATACGTGCATACTGTAATGAGTCATTTGCCGCGTTGGATTGAAATTAGGCGAGAACGTGGGCAAAGTCGCTGACCTGCGCAGCGTCCGTCCGGCTCGGGCAAGGCGTCACAAGTAGGAAGGGTGGGCTGAGATGTTCCTGTGGTCGACAGCCTGCACATCGGTAGTGCTACGGCGGCTCTATGGGTAGGCGGGGGCCCGACGTCGCGGTCTATCGGAACTGCTCATTCGTCATCTCTTTGATCAACCGCGAGCGCCTCAGTTACGAGGCCGGCTCACAGCTTCACCTCGACCATGGCGAACTGACCGCTATCACCGCAGCGGCGGAGCAGCGCCGCGTCCCGGTGCGGGAATGGCAGGACGTCATCATCAACGCCGCGGACGTCCTCACCAACCGATGGCGGCGACAGCCGCCGGCCCCCTCACCGTCAGGCGACAGCAACTCGCCCCCTCCGGACTGACGGACGAGCCACCCTCTCCCGCTCGGCCGCAGCTACGCACGGGCTGCCCCCACAGGGAAACCCAGCCCCGGTGGTCGTCGGACAGGGAGGCCCCTAAGCACGGCTGCGGGCTACACCGAAAGTCCGCTACTTCATCTGCCCGCGGCAGATCATGCGCGTCACCGCGGCATTCCAACGGGATAATTGTTCGGGGTCATAGAGCGGGCCGTCGGTGTGGCGCTCGATGTGGTGACGCAGCATGATCGTCCCGACCCTCAGGATCAGCGGCAACAGATTGGACCACAACGGGTCTAAATCCTCAGGTGTGAGGCCCTGACCCGCGAACGCGGCGCCCTGTTCGGCGCTGATCGCGAAGAAACCATCGAAGATGGTGTTGCCCACTCCGCCGTGTTCGGCCAGCGCCCGCCCGACGTAATCCATGACGTCGGGATTGTCGGTCATCAGCGCGGCCAGCCGATCGCTGGCAGCGCCCACCTGGTCCCCGGATGCTGGTGGCTCACCGCTCATCTGCGCGAACACCTCCAGGACGTGGTGATCGATCGCCTCGATGAGTTGGGTCTTGGTGACGAAGTAGTGCTGGATTAGGCCCAGACTCACCCCGGCTTCCTCAGCGATCGTTCGCAGCGATGTGCTCGCAATGCCACGCTCGGCGAAACACTTCATCGCCACGTCGCGAATCTGCGCGGGCCGCGCAGCCGTCGACCCCTGGGGGATACGCGGAGACGGTCGGCGGTTCATCGCCAACAATCCTTACAGACGACAGCAGTCATCGACGCTGACCCCACGCGACAAAAAGTGACATCCGCCCGACCGTTTCGTCGCTACGCCACCCCCCGCCGACCTCGGACTTCTAGCGACGCGATCGCGGCACGCCACATCATCTCGGCCGAATGCTGAACGACGTCCTTCGCGCCCGTAGCCGCACGAGCGCACCAGCGATGCGCTCAAGACTGTGCGGTGGGTCAGTGGGTCAATGCTGTCAGACGACGCTGTGTCGCGGATCGGCGTGCTGTCGGCGACGGTGGTCGGCGAGCAGGCGGGTGAAGACCGATCGGCAGATTTTGCGTTTCAGGCAGCGGCGTGCGCCGGCTTTGGTGTCTCCACCCTCCAGGCGGCGCAGGTAGTAGCGTCGGCCGGGGGTGTCCAGCCGGATCTGCACCACCGCGATGGTTTGCAGAGCGGAGTTCATCGCCCTGTTGCCCGAACGGGTGAGCACCATGCGCCCGTGGGTGGACCCTGACCAGGCCGGCACGGGCGCGACCCCGACGTAGCGGGCGAACGCCGCTTCGTTGCGGAACCGTGTCACGTTCGCTGTTCCGCAGATCAGGCGGGCCGCGGTGAGGTCGCCGCATCCAGCGATGCCGGTCAGGGTGGAGCCAAGGAGCGCGACCCGTTTGCTGATGCGGTTGTAGAGGGCATCGATGTTGTGGCTGAAACGATCGATGTCGGCGAGTTCTTCGAGGGCCAGTTCTGAGATCAGGGTGTTTGCAGACGCCGTGAGCCACTGTTGCAGAGCCTGCCGGCCGGGTGAGCGCTTGAGATTCCAGGCGGGAACCTGCGGGTCGATCAAATGTAGCCGAGACGACAATCGGTTCATCACCGCTACGCGTTGTCCCACGAGATCATCGCGTCGATCCATCAACAGTTTGAGTTCCCAGGTTTCGGTGTCGTGCTCAGCGACAGGCAGATTGGGTTCACGAAGCGCTGCCCGAGCGACCGCTAGGGCGTCGATGGGATCTGATTTTCCCCACGTGCGTGCGCTTCGTCGCACCTTGGCCATCAGCACTGTGGGAACGCGGACCACCCGCTGGTGTGCTCCCAGTAAGTCGTGTTCGAGGAGTCGGGTATTGACCCGGGAATCTTCGACCGCCCACATCAGGTCATCGCTGAACCGGCTGATGGCCCAGTTCAACGCTTCGTGGTGTCCACCGCTGGTCGCCGCAACGGTCTTCTCCTTGAGTTTGCTGCCCGATCCATCGATGGCGACCAGTGTGTGCGTCCGCTTGTGGGCATCCACCCCGACGATGATCACGTGGTGCCCAAAGCTGGTTGGCGGGAGGAGGGCCCGTCCGCCGGCATGCTACAAGTCAGCCAACCGTTCCCGGTGGACAGCAAGGGAGTGAGCCAGGCGGACGGGCGATCACCCACCGCGGGTCCTCGACCCGCATTCCGGGGCACCCCACGGCACCGGCAGACCAAGCCAGCGTGAGACGCGGCACTAAGCAGCACAGCCATCAGCAGCACCTTCCGGAATGCGGTAACCGTATCCCTACGCAGCGATGAGCGAGCCGGATTCCCACGGAGAACACAACACCCGGGGTAGCACGCCGTCGCCTCTGACCTCTCCCCGGTAGGCGCTCTCGACAGACAGAAGCCCGTCACCGCGCGCCCACCGCAGGAAGCAGCGCACCGCAGTGCCCGCCGCTACCCGCCCAGACGCGCCTGCTGCGAGTATTCGGTGAACCACACATGGTGTTTGTTGTTCCAGATCGCAGCCTCTACAGGGTCCGCGATGACGGTCCTGCCGGGGCCGAACGTGTCGTACACCTCGATCGCGAGCCGCATACTCGCGGTCAGCATCGGTAATGTTTCTGTGTACCAGCTCTTTTCAAGAGCTGCGCAGTCGGCGAGGTGCTTCTCGATGGCCTCGGGGGCGGAATCGCGCACCCGTCGCGCGGTGTCCGCGGCCCGGCGAAATTCGGCCAGATCGGACTGGCCTTGCACTAATTGACGCGCCAACCCCCAGATGACTGTCTGTGGGTCCATTGCGAAAGTGGTCTCCCGCCCCGACGCGTCGTCAGCGTCCCGGTCGAAGCCGTCACTCACCATCCCGCGCCTTCCGTGGTCCGCACACGACCAGTGTCACCCACGACTGCGAGAAGGATGACGAAGCCCCACTGTCCACCACACATCGCGACCATGGCGTGTGTCGGCCGAACTGCGGGCGCCGCGCGGTGCTGCTACACGTCTGCGGGGAGTTGGAGGTGGTGACGAACGGGTTCAATGCCGCAGAGGGCGATGTCGTCTCGTCGCACAGTGCGCCAGCGCTCAAGCGTCATCTCAAAGTGCAGAAGCAGATCGGGATGGTCGCGCCGACGGTGATGCGACGACCCGCTCTGCAGGTAGGGCAGCGAACGGGTGATCGCCAGCGACGCGGTGTTGTCGTGCCACACCTTGGTGGTGGCGCGCCGGGCGCCGAAACCGTCGAAGATGAGGTGCAGCGCCGCCTGGCGCATCTCACGACCCAGGCCGCGGCCCTGATAGCTCATGCCCAGCCACGAACCGGTTTCGGCGCTGCGGTGCTGCGGAAAGTGTTCCGTCTCAATCGAACACAGCCCAACCACGGTGCCATCGACATCGGCGGCCAAACTCAAGCACCAGTGCGTGACGCAGGTGTCGGCGCGCTGGCGCCAAAAAGTGCCGCACGACATTGTGTTCGAGTTCCGGCGAGCGCACGTCAGTCCAGGGCGTCGAAAACGGCATCACCGCGGGATCATGGATGCCCCGGCCGGCGAGGACGGCCAGCTCCGCGGCGAGCTCGTCGGTGACGTAGCGCAGCCTCAGCCGCGGCGTCTGCACCGCAAGCCCGGCAAGGGGCCACACCGACACATCCATCCCGCCAGGGGAGCACAACGAAGGAGCTGCAGTCCAGCAGATTTCGGAGATTCAGCTTTCCGCTCGAGGGCCCCCGGCTGACGATGCGATGACCCTTCTCCGCGGAACATGCGGGCACTGGCCACCGCCCGCACATCATGACCTGATCGCGGCCGCGTCTGTCAGAGCCGGACTGTGGGGGATCGTGTACCCGGGAAAAAGTTGGTGCGCACCACCCCCGCCATGAGCTCTGATACTGGGAATGCGGTACCTGGTTCCGCCAGAAGAGGGGAGTGGCCGATGAAGTTGGCAGAAGCGTTGTCCCGCAGAGCAGCCGCCGCGCGGCGTATCGAGGCGCTGCGCACGCGGGCGATCGGTAGCGCGAGACATCAAGAGGGCGACACACCCGCCGAGGACCCCGCTGCGCTGCTCGCTGAGGTCGACGGCGCCATCGACGAGTACGAAGACTTGATCCGCCGTATCAATCGCACCAACGCGGCCACCACCATCGGGCCAGCAGAAACGCTGACCGACGCACTGGCGCGCCGGGACGCGCTGCGGCTGCGCCACCACGTCCTCAAGTCCGCCGCCGATGCGGCCACAGGAACCGACCGTGCGGGTTACCCACGGCAGCTGCGGTCTGAGCTGAAGATGCTGTCGGCGCTGCCGGTCGCGCAGCTACGCGCTGACGCCGACCGCGTCGCCCAAGAGCACCGTGAGCTCGACGTTCGTATCCAACAGCGCAACTGGGAGGTCGATCTGATCGATTAGTCGTGGACTGGTGCAGGTAATTGTTCTGTTCGAGGCGTGCACAACCCCGCGACCGGCGGGTCAATCCCGGTCACCTGCTGGCGCGCGAAGGGCAGCGCATGAGGTTCGACTCCCCACATCACACTGCAGCCCCGCACCGCGCACAGGTAACACCGCACACCGCAGCACTTATCACCGCGTGCAGATCGACAGACAACGAGGGCGGGCACGGGGCACACCCCACGACACACACCAGCAGAAGACCGCGAAACATCACCGGGCGGTTACCGGGGCAGCCCGTTGACTGCTTCGACGACACATGCGCGCTCGCGGGCTGACAACGCGGCGCGAATCCGGTTGGCCAGCCGCGGGATTGTGGCCTCACCTAACTCGGCCGGCTCCACGAGGACGACGCCTCGACCCTCCTCGCCAGCCGGCACGGACCGACAAACAGTGTGGTCGACGACCCCGCCGTCGTAGACAAACATCACGGAGTCGCCGCGATCACCCCCGTCGGTCTGGTGATCCAGAACCAGCAGCCGCCCGACTGCGACGTCAATCCCCAGTTCCTCCCGGCATTCCCGCGCACACGCGTCCGGGGGTGTCTCACCCGCTTCGACCGCACCCCCGGGCAGTTCGAGATAGTCGCGGTAGACCACGTCGTACATCAGCACCCGTCCATCAGGGGTGGTGATCAGCGCCCCGGCGCCCTGCCGCACGCGAGCCAGCTGGGCGTAATACTGCTCCGGCGTCACGATCGGCTTGGACATCAACCCATTATCAGGCACCCCAGACCCTAAGAGCTCGTCTCAGTTCACGGTATGGGCGAACGATGATGCCAAAATGCGCCCGAGCGCGGCCACGGGGGGACCGACAGAGGTTCTCGTGCTGGCTGGGACCATCGGGGTAGCCAGCATCTTGTCCTTGACCGCGGCGAGGGTGCGCCGACGCGTTCTAGGGCATTGTGGCGGCCCGGTACGATGCGGAAATGGCCCGCGAGCGGCGCGAGCAGATGGGCGTGCAGAGTGCGCAGGACCCGCCGGCGCGACCCGCCCCGTCGCCCTCACAACTGTCCGAGGTCGCGCTGACTCGTGGCTGGGAGCGCGACGAGGACCTCGTCGCTGCCTCGCTCGCCGATGTCGTCAGTGGGCTGAATGTGATTGCCGGCGAGGCCATTCACTTCGCGCGGTTACCACGCAAATGGGGTCGTCACGCCACACGCGTGCAGCGGTGGGCCGACATCGCTGACGAATCCCTGGGGTCACTGCTCGCCCTGCCTGGGATAGGGGAGAGCGCGGTCCGGGCACTGATCACCACCGCGCGTGAGTCGGTTCGCGCCGCGCGGACCAGTCCGAATGCGGAGGAGATCAGCGCCGCCGACGCCGTCGAAGCCCTGCTGAGCCGCCTCGACGATTTCGACCGCACCGTGCTGGCCGGGCGCCAATGGACGTGGCACCCCACACCCACTCGCCTCCTCGCGCCCACCCTGGGCTGCTCTGAAGCGTCCATCTCCCGCAACACCCCTCGCGCGCGCCAGCGCTTCGCTGAGCTGGTCGACGACCCCGCCCACCGCGCCGTCACCCAGCACGCGTCCCACCTACGCCAGCGCCTCGGCATCTACACCACCCTCGCCGATGCGCAGGACGCGCTCACCAGCATGGGTGTCCCGCCAGCCAGCACGGCCGCCCACGTGCTCCTCGACATCGCCGGACCCTATGCGCTGGAACAGGGCTGGGTGCAGAACAGCGCCGAGGGCGGGAAGTCCCGCGCCGCGGCTGCGATTGACAGCCTCTTCACCGACCATCCCGCGGTGCCCCCGCAGCGGCTCATCGACGCGCTCGGCGAGCTCGGAATGCCAACGAAAATCGCCGAGGACTATCTACGCACCCACGAGCGGCTGCGCCAGATTGGCGGGGTATGTGTGCGGTGGCGCGGGGACACCGTGGCCACCATGATCGAAGACCTCCTGCACGCCCTCGGAGAGCCCGCGACGCCCCAAACGCTGTTCGCCCTCCTCGAGCCCGGCGCCGCGAAGCTGGCGACGGTGAAAGAAGTCCTGTCCGACGGCGATCGATTCGTGCGCGCCTCACGCACCACCTGGGCGCTAAGAGCCTGGAACCGGACCGTATACCGGGGAATCGCTCGCGCTATCAAAGACTGCATCGACACCCACGGCGGACGGGTCGCCGTCGACACGCTGACGACCGAGCTCGTCGCCGCCTACCCCGACATCTCCCCGGAATCCATCGACGCCTACCTATCGACGTGGGCGTTCGTCGTACGCAACGAAATCGTGCGGCGCCGCGGCCGCGGGGACAGCTGGCCCAAGGTCCCCGACCTACGCACGGTGCGCGGGGTGTTCTGCACCGCCGACGACGAGATTCGCGTCGTGATCCCCGTCGATCACGAGCTGCTGCGCGGCTCCGGTGTGCGGGTGCACCGGGCCGTCGCCGCAGCGGCCAGCGTGCGGCCACGCCAACAGCGCACATTCACCGGCCCGCTCGGCCGGGTCACGTTGCGCTGGGACGTTTACTCCTCGGCCGGCCCCGACATCGGATCGCTGCGCGCCTACGCCCAGGCCTCCGATGCCACCTCAGGCGACAGCCTGATCCTCACCCTGCACCCGAGCAGCCGCACGTTCACCACCACGCGGCTGCGCTACAGCGACCCCGCCCCCGTGCAGCTGCGTACCCTGCTCGGCCCTGCCGCAGACCGCCCCGCCGAGGCCATGGCTCGAGCACTCGACTGTGAACCCGGCGAGGCCGTCAAAATTCTTCGACGACGCGGCGACACCCACTGGGCCGACCTCATTTCGGCGCACTCCCACGAATCGTTGTCCTCGCGATGACCTCTACCAGCGGCGTGAGACGACTGCGCCGGCCCAGATCGCCCGTCGGTGGGGAGCGATCGACGTTCCCGCCGTGTCGGTTCAAACGCTTACCAAAGTTCCTTAGCGCCAGTGTCGAGGCCGCGCCACCGGCTCCTGTCCTCGCCGCGTAGTCGCACCGGAGCCGAACACCGTTGCCGCTCATAGCGTTCCAGATCAGCATGTGCTTTCGAGGAAGAGTGATAGCCAAGAGAGTCGCCCAACTGTCACTAGTGCGGGCAGCAGCGCATCGGGTTGCCGGGGCAGAATGGACGATTCGTCGGATCGTCCATGGCGGCTCGGTTTGCATCAGCAGGTGGGTTCACCGCGAGAACGTGTGATGTGGTTTCAAAGTCGATTCTTTCCTTGATCGCGCACCAGTCCGGGCGGGGCTTGCCGGCCCGCAGCACGACTACCGCGACGACGATCGCGGCCACCACCACGACCGCGACGGCGGCGGGCACGATCCACCGGTAGGTGAGCCACAGAGTCCGCATCCGGTCGGTCGACTGGACTGAATAGCGTTGCGCCAATTTGCTTCTGGGCCGCGGCGGCGGAATCACTGACTAATCGTTAGCTCGAGGCGGCGGTGAACGTGCGCAACGGGTCGTGTTCGTTGAGCAGACGGTCGATACGGGCCTCGTCGATGCGGACGCGCACTGTGGACGCTTCCTGCATATCGCGCACGGTCTTGGCCAGGCCGAACGTGCTCGAGACGAGAAACAGCCCGGCCATCGCCAGAAACAGGCGCTGCCACATATCCAGAGGCAAATAGCAGATGCCGAACAGCAGGCCCAGGAAGCTGACGCCGAAAGCGATAGCGGACTGGGCGAAAAACGCGGCGGTGGTCTTGGTCGAATTCAACGGTGTGCTCATGAGGAAAAGTATCGAGCGCCGCGGCGGGGGGTCCGCGCACCAATCTTGCAAGCCCCGTGCGGTGACATCCGAAACAGTCGGCTCCACCACGCGGTCGAGGGGTGCGCATCCACCCCGACGATGATCACGTGTTTCCCCATGCTGTTGGCTGCGGGGAGCAGAGCCCGTCCGCCGGCATGCTACAAGTCAGCCAACCGTTCCCGGTGGACAGCAAGGGCGTGAGCCAGGCGGACGGGCAATCACCCACCGCGGGTCCTCGACCCGCATTCCGGGGCACTCCATGGCACCGACACACCAAGCCAGCGGGAGACGCGGCACTAAGCAGCACAGCCATCAGCAGTACCTTCCGGAATGCGGTAACCGTATCCCTACGCGGCGATGAGCGAGCCGGATTCCCTTGGAGCGTCGCATACCTCCCATAAACTGCGCTGCCATGACATCTGAGGCCCCGATCGAGTGGCTACTCGACTCCGATCCGGCCCTACGTTGGCAGGTAGAACGCGACCTGTTGCACGAACCTGCCGGTGTCTGGGCAGCGACACGTGCACGCGTCGCTACAGAAGGATGGGGTAGGCAACTTCTCGCACAACAAGATTTGGACGGGCAATGGGCAGGAGGTGCGTTCTTCCCAGCGGACTACGACTTTGACGGCCCTGAAGCCGAGGGCGAAGGGATGCCCTGGACGGCAACGACGTGGACGCTCAATTCACTGCGTGAGTGGGGCCTCGATCCTGCCGTCCTGAGCGAGCGCCGCACCGCCGAGTTGCTCGCTGAGAACAGCCGCTGGGAATACGAGAACCTGCCCTATTGGAGCGGCGAAGTCGACTGCTGCATCAACGCCTGGACCCTCGCCAACGGGGTCTGGCTGAGCGTCGACGTCACCGAACTCGTTGACTGGTTTCTCGAGCACCGACTGCCCGACGGCGGCTGGAATTGCGAGTGGACCGAGGGCTCCACCCGCTCTTCGTTCCACTCGACGCTGAACTCGCTAAAGGGACTGCTCGCCTACGACGTTGCAACCGGGGGCACCGATGGCACCCGTGACGCGCGGCACGCGGGTTCGGAATACCTGTGGCAACGCAACCTTCGGCGTCGCCTATCGACCGGTAAACAGGTCGGCCCATGGGTGGACCGATTCGCCTACCCCTTCCGCTGGACCTACAGCACTCTCAACGCCGCAGATCACTTCCGCGAGGCCGCATTATTCGATGGCGTCACGCCCGACAATCGAATGAGCGAGGCCATCGACATGATCAGAGCTGCCAGGCAACCCGACGGCACCTGGCTACAGGCGGGACGCCAGCCCGGACGAGTGTGGTTCGAAACAGATGCACCTCCGGGTGCGCCATCGAAGTGGCTGACCCTGATTGGAACAAGAGTGCTCGACTGGTGGGACAGCGCATAAGCGCAAACCTGACTGCAGCACCAACTCGATCGAGCCTGGGCCTTACCTGAGACAGAATCTGAGCCGCCTCGAACCTCTACATGCGAGACGGCCGGACGATTTAAAGGTACTGAACAACTCGGGCACAGGCGCCGCCGCGCCGGGGCGCTGTGGGTGGGGCTTCGGAAGATGTTGCGCGATACTGGCGCGGTGGGGGCTTGGGTTTCGATGTCGCGCTGTGATCGATCGATCTGCGGGCGAAAGACCTGTATAGCTCGATGAAATCGATACTTGTCGCCGCCGGTATGGCCCTGGTGGTCGCCGTTCTGCTGACTCCGGTGTTGATCCGGACATTCTCTCGGCTTGGGTTGGGACAACCCATCCGCGCCGAGGCCCCGAAAAGCCATCAACGCAAGCAGGGAACGCCCACGATGGGCGGGCTGGCGATCCTCGCTGCGATCTGGGTCAGCTACCTGACCAGCACCCTTTTCGACGAACTCGTGCTCGGCGGTGAGGGCCCGACGACATCAGGACTACTCGTCCTTGGACTAGCAACCGCACTAGGTGCTGTCGGTTTCACCGACGATTACCTCAAAGTGCGGCGAGGCCGGAACCTCGGCTTGAACAAGCGAGCCAAAAGTGCCGGCCAGCTCGTCGCGGCCATCCTCTTCGGCGTTCTCGCACTGCAGTTCCGCAACGCGGATGGGTTAACCCCTGGCAGCCCTGCGCTGTCCTACGTCCGCGACATCGCAGAATTCGCACTGCCGCCGGTGGTGTTCGTGCTGTTCTGCATCATGGTGGTTTCTGCCTGGTCGAACGCGGTGAACCTCACTGACGGACTCGACGGGCTGGCTGCGGGCGCCATGGCCTTGGTGAGCGCCGCCTACGTCATCATCACCTTCTGGCAGTTCCGAAACCAATGCGCTGAGGCTGCCACGCCTGGGTGCTACCACGTCCGAGACCCACTCGACCTGGCCCTCGTCGCCGCCGCGACCGCCGGAGCCTGCATCGGCTTCCTGTGGTGGAACGCAGCACCCGCCAAGATCATCATGGGTGACACCGGTTCTTTGGCCCTGGGCGGCGTCATAGCCGGACTGTCGGTGACCAGCCGCACCGAAATTCTGGCCATCATCCTGGGCGCGCTGTTCGTCGCCGAAGTCGGCTCGGTTGTAATCCAAGTCATCTCATTCCGTACTACCGGCCGACGCGTGTTCCGGAACTCCCCGCTGCACCACCACTTCGAACTCATGGACTGGCCGGAAACCGCGCTGACCATTCGGTTCTGGCTAATCGCTGCCATCTCCTGCGGACTCGGAATCGCGGTCTTCTACAGCGAATGGCTGGCAGCCGCCGGGATCTGAGCCCACCACGTCACCGTCGATCGGCGCACCGGCACTATGCGAGATAGGACATGAGATGTCCACTTTCTCTACATGCGAGACGGGTGCGCGCGTTGTGGATATCCCACAAAACCGTGAGTCCGCAGTCGACTTCGCTGTGCTCCGGGTTTGACTTTCTCGCTGCGGAAGCTTTTAGCGTGAGTTCATCGGAGCGCAGAGCCGTCTCTAGTCCGCAAACCAAGTGCCGGCTAGCGTCAACAGCGGGGGTTCGACGTGACTTTGAGACCGAGACGTCTCTGCGACCTCGACCCACTGCAACGGGAAGCTGGCCGGACATTGCAGAATCTCTGCACTTATGTCTTGGGGGAGCGGCCCTAGTGCCACACCGCCTGCTGCATCTGGGCCGTGAGCCTTAAGTGCCGCAAGCCAATCTGCCGAACGCTGTTGATAGAGGCCCTGGCCCGCGACGTACAACGCGGGCCAGGCGGCAGGTCCATACTGCGCCAGTTCCAAGGCAACTTCGGGAGTGACCGTGGTCGCCAAATCTGATGTCGCGTGGTCCATGTCAACGTGGTGGGCGATGAGCAGCGCCAAGGGTAGAGATAGCTCTAGTGCGGTCGTGATCAGCTCTTTCGGCAGTCGGCGGCTAACTCGGGCCAAACCCAAACGACTGGAGCTATTCAGCAGGACCGCTGCGCGGTCTGGTTCGAGCGCCTCGATGTCGTCGGCAAGCATTGGCAGGCACGCCTCGACTACGGCTGGGGTCGCGCCGGCGACGAGCGCGTACGCCCACACTGAGCGATCGGGGAGCGTTAGATTTTCGCGCTGGTCGAGCCACCACTGCGTCTGACCGCGATTGACCCGTACGTCGTTCACCAAGCGTCCGTAATCGATGTTTGGGCCGAAGGCCGAGCGGCTCGGATTCATCGGACCTAGGTCGCGTCGCGTGCTGGGGTTGATCGCCGCCCCGATGATCGCGATGTCAGCTGATAACCAGGAGGGACCATAGACGTCTCGCAAGGCCTCGGCAGCATCGCTCCACGGGGCGACCGTGTTGGGCGAGCGACGCGCCTTGTTCATCGCGGTCTGAACCTTATCGAAGGACGGATCGATCGCCTTGAGACGACGAAAGGCTTCCCGCCTTGATGATGCCTGCATCAGTTCCTGGCAATGGGCAGTCTTGGACTCGAACACCATACGGTCCTCGGGAACCGCGAGATGTATGAACTCACGTGGAGCGAGGGCATTTACGAGATCGGGCACCAAACCGGTGTGTTCGACAGCTAGATCCGAACCATGTCCCGAAAGGACTGCGCGCACCATTGACTGCTCGATCGCCGAGTTCGACGGGGGCGAGATCGCCGTCTCGATTGCAGCGCGGATTGAGGTGACGTCGTTGAGCGCGAGTTTCTGAACGTCGTCGGGCCCGAGGACGCGGCCCAGCGTGAGCGAGGCGCCCAAGCGCAACCACGCCGTCTCGTCCGGACTGCCGAGCTTCGGTCGGGCTTGGTCGAGCCACCATTGCGTCAGCGCAGCGGCGTCCACATCGAGCCGAGACGCCAGCCAAACGCGTTCACGCGAGATGGCGGTGGACGGTGCTTGAGCTGCCGCCGCTAGGAGCCGTTCCCACAGCATGAGCGATCCGCGATCGCCGGGAAGTGCGGGGAGAGGCTCGGAGGACTGGTTCTTCAGCCGGAGCAATCGTGTTCCGAGGTCATCGCAGAGCAGGTCGACGGCGCGTCGTTGTGCGGTTGTCTTCGATGAGAAGACACCGTCTGACAGCAGCGTCCATGTCGCAACGCGTGCGGATTTTGGGTGCCTCTCCTCGCTAATTTCCTCGGTCAGCCCGTCGACCAATCCTCCGACCTCGTTGGCATGCGCGAAGCCGGCGAAGAAGCGGCTGGTGTTGAACCAGAAAGGCCGTCGAATCAGGGCGTTCAGCATAGTCGCCTTGTCCGCGGACGCATATCGCGACAGATACTTCGCAGCGAAGAACTCGCGCACCGGTTGTACATCGAATTCGAACGTTCCCTGAGCCTTACTCGATAGGGCCCAAACCCTGTCGGTCACATCGGTGAATAAGGATTCGACCAGAGCGGTGTCCTTCTGAGCAGCCGTGAGGTACCGAAAAATCTCCGTTTTCAGATCGGTGGTGCTGAGCCGACCGTTGCTTCCCTGCTGTTCCGCTAGGCCCTGCAGATGCCAGCCGAGGAAGGCGGTCACTTCCTCGAGGTTCTCCCGGTTGTCGCGGACGGAGGCGCTCTTCTCGGCCTCGCGGTTGAGGAACGTCTTCATGTATTCGTCGTAGAGCGCTGTCCGCTTGTCCGGGACTGATTGTCCTTGCAGATGAAGCAGATACAGAAGAATCGTCAACTGCATTGGGTTCTCTGCGAGTTGCGCGATATGGGGCTCAGCGGTGCGCGCATCGAAGCTGTGGACAAGGTCGCGTCGGGATTGACTGACGATGCCACGGGCGGCACACCATTTGTCCAGGTAGGCCAGTCTCAGGTCTTGGTCGAGCTTAAGCAGCGTAATCGGCTCGAACAGTTGGGCATTAGGCTCCGCGAGACCCGACACGTTCGGGCGACTCGTGACGATGATCTTGGGCGGAACGACACTGCCGCCCCTCCATCGGCTGATGAACTTTTCGATCTCGTCGACAACGCGTTGGCGTGTGTCACGTTGGGCAACCTCGTCCAAGCCATCGAACACGATGAAGACCGGGAAACGATCGAGCAGGTCACTTACCGTCTCCAGGTCGACGCCGTCGGATTCGGTGAGCGCTGACAGAAAGGCAGCGAGGAATCTCTCGACTCCACCCATCCGTCTCTGGCGGGTCGACGGTCCGCGCGCGGACTGAGCCTCGGCGAACGGATCGTCTCCGTCCAGCCACGCCCCGTAATCACGCAAGTCGATTCTGAGTGGCACGCGCGAGGATGTCGGCCTCAAGCTCGGTCGCTTGATGGTGGTTCCCGGCTCGTCAGGCACGAACTCGGACCGATAGATTTGCGATAGATACTGTCCGAGTGTGGATTTGCCTTGACCAGGCTCGCCCCGTACCAGCGTGAAGGGGCTCTTGGACGACAAGAGGTACCGCGCCGCACCGACCGACTCTGGACGGACCTCATTAGATTCGGGATGACCAACTCTGTGGGTCGGATTCGCGTTCGTCTTGACGTCGACGAACAGGTCTTCCAGATCGTCCTTGTCTAGTTCAGCTTGTTTGAATTTGACTTTCTCGTCGCGCCACCATTGCGCCTGGACCGCCTTCCTCACCAACGTGGCTAGCCGGGCCTGCCTGGACTCCTCATGATCAGCGTCGAGCAGGAACCGCATTGCCTCGGGACCGGCGAGCATCTTTTGAAACCGCCAGAGCGACGACTTCGGCAATGCGGGCACAAGCGCATCGATGTCATCGCGCCACCAGCACTCCATGGACGCCAGCTTGAAGTCCTTCGCATATCGGGCAAGGGCCGTCTCAAGCTTATTGATCGTGCCGGCACCGCGGCCGTCGGGATCGGTTGCAGCCGCTCCCGTGCCCGATAGGGACGTCATCAGCACGTACTGGGTTGCACCAGCCTCGACAAGGGCCTTGATGTTCTCGGATTCCCCCGCTATCGCGTTCTCGAGCCAGGTGATGGGGTTCTTCACCGAATCCTTGGACCACTTGACTTGGTAGATCACGCCTCCTGACCCGGATCTGCGCGTGATGTCCCTGCCGCCGTCTTTTTGACCCAGCGGGTAGCAGGTGACCTTGTCGTATTTGCCGGCGACGATCACCTGACATAGCTTTTGAAAGTCGTCCTCGCCGAGGTTCTCGTACCAGTAGGGACCAATAGGCATTCGTGGTGACGATGCAGGCTTGGCGGGCACGGCATCGATTCTCGCTGATGCTCTGCCGGCCACCTACAGAGGCGGTCGATTTTCGTAGCGTGGCGTCGCCGCCGGGGCAGAAGCGGCCTATCAGCGCGAATGGCTCAAGGTCGTTGCATTGCATGTGCCGACACATCCCGAACAAGCCTGGCAATACTATGAGTAGGGCGGCGTTATCAATAGCCGAATACCGTTGCATAAGAGGGGTCTGCTGCACGATCAGGTGACAGTTTCGGTCACGCGGCCTGACTGGCCGGTGTGGTCATGATGGCTTCGAACTCGATCGGGGTCAACCGCCCGAGTCCGGCTTGGCGCCGCCGGCGGTGGTAGGTCCGTTCGATCCAGGTGACGATCGCGATCCGCAGCTCTTCTCGGGTGCGCCAGCGGCGGCGATCGAGCACGTTCTTCTGCAGCAGGCTAAAGAAGCTCTCCATGGCCGCATTGTCGCCGGCCGCCCCGACGCGGCCCATCGATCCGACCATCTCGTAACGGCCCAAGGCGTGCACGAACTTCCGGCTTCGAAATTGGCTGCCGCGGTCGCTGTGCAGAATGCAACCGGCGACATCACCGCGGCGTGCCACCGCACTATTGAGCGCTGTGGTGGCCAGCCGGGACTTCATTCGGGAGTCGATCGAGTATCCGACAATGCGGTTGGAGAACACGTCCTTGATGGCGCAGAGATAGAGCTTGCCTTCGTCGGCGCGATGCTCAGTGATATCGCTGAGCCACAACTGATTTGGACCATCGGCGGTGAAGTCGCGTTCGACAAGATCATCATGCACCGGCGGGCCGACCTTGCCGTTCTTGCCGCGCTTCTTACCGAACACGCTCCACAACCGATTCTGTGAGCAAATGCGCCAGGCGGTGCGCTCAGCCATCGTCTCGCCGGCGTCGCGGGCCTCCTCGACCAGGTAGCGGTACCCGAACTCCGGATCGTCGCGGTGGGCGTCGAACAGGGCATTAGCGCGATAGGCCTCGACGTACTCGGCGTCGGTGATGGGGTTGGCCAGCCAGCGGTAGTAGGGCTGGCGGGCGAGCTTGAGGACCCGGCACGTCACCGCGACGGGGATCCCGTCAGCGGCGAGCTCTTTCACGAGCGGGTAGACCCTTTTCCCGGAAGGTTGGCCTGCGATAGATACGCAGCCGCCCGGCGCAGGACCTCGTTTTCCTGTTCCAGCAGACGGTTTCGGCGGCGCAGTTCCCGCAGTTCAGCGGACTCGCCGGTACCTTTGCCGGGCTTGGTACCCTCGTCGATGTCGGCCTGACGGAGCCATTTCTGCAGCGTCATCGGGTGCACCCCGAAATCGGTGGCGATCTGCTCGATCGTCACCCCGTCATCGCGGTTGCGGGCCACGCGCACGACGTCGTCGCGGAACTCACGGGGATAGGGCCTTGCCATGGGGACATCCTTCCAGCCTGCCCGCGCTGGGCAAGCCAACTCAGATGTCACCTATTCGTGCGGCAGACCCGAGCATATTCAGCGTCTACTGGTAACCGTGCACATTCGATTCCTGCATATTCTTCAGCTCATGCGCGATCCTGCCCGTGTTCGTTCTCGTATCGGGTACCTTCCGACGATGCTGGGTAAGGATGGACACGAGGTGTCCTGAGGGTGGGGCCGAGCCGGGTCAGCGCCGTCTGGCTGGCGAATTTGCCGGTGTACCCGTCGCGGCCGCGCGGGCGTCAAGTTGGCCGGCCGTTCTGATGGCCGTGGGGTGACAAGCTGAGATCATGCCTGAGGACCACCTCCACCTACATCTGTCGCGCGCTCACCCCGCAAATCAAGCGGTAACATCGGCTGCACCAAGCCATATACGGGGAGCGGCAGGAGTAGAACGTGCCCATCGGTTTGCTCAGTAACTCCGATGTGTGGAGTGACAGACACAAAGCGGTCGCACTGTATTTCGATCAAATGGCTCTTGCTGTACCTGCTGTGTGGGACGAAAACCGAATCTATCAACGGCAAACGGCAGTGCGGGAGTTGGCAGACCGACAGATGCTGTCCGTATTGAAATATCGCGTGGAAGACCACGCGAATGCAGCTGCGCCCATCATAGAGGCCGTACATAGGTGGCCCGAAGAGATCCGTGCTGCAATCGAAATCGTTCAATGGAGGCCAAGGACTGGCCTCCGTGCGACATTAGATGAGCATTGGTTCAGCGAAGATCTGGCGGGGTGCTTAGTCGATGCCAACCTTGGCTATCTAAAGTACGAAACTGAGCCACCGTTCGATCCCTTCCTTCGCACGTCGGCACGCATAGCTCAGATATACAACAGCCGCCTAGCAGAGATCGTTGCCTCGCGTTTAGGGTTCAGCCTGACAGGGGTTGACCACGGGCCCTTCCCAGGCTCTGCTCACTGGGGGCCCGAGACGGTACGAGAGGTCCTAACCACCGGAACTTTCGTGGGCGATGTGCAGTTGCATGAATCGACCGGGGTTGCGGGACTCGCCTTGGTCTCGATTCAAGCGGTACTTCCGGGTGACCTCAAAGCCATGACGATTCGTCAGGTAGCCGATTTCCGTGCTCGAAACAGACTGGCTTTGACGACGTTTCAAGATTTTATTGAGCGGATCGTGACCTCCAGTGCATTGCCGGAGGTCCTTAGCAGTCCTAGTGACGCGCGGGCTGTTGTTCTGCAACTTCAAAATGAGTACGAACGGTCAGTCGCACCCGCCCTACGCTCGTTGGAAAGATCGCTCCAAAAGATCGGCGTGGGAGCAGTCTGGCGTGCGCTATCGCTCAATACGGCCGCGCCCTTGCTGGTCGCGGGCGGACTTAACAGTATCCTGCCCGACGGAGCGCTCTCGCAGGTCATCGTATCCAGCGCTGGGCTTGCTCTCGCAGCTGGACGGCTGGTTTACGACGCCAGATCGGAACGAACCGAACAAGCGCTTGCCAACCCGGTGGGCTACCTTCTGGCACTCCAGCGGGAGGATTGGCGTGATGGCTTTCACCGGCATCAGATCTCGGGGCCCCTGGTAGACCCCTCCTAGGAATTTGCTCGCTTCATGCCAGATTGTGCCAGCGTGAACGACTGTCAACACCGCTGCGTTCGAACGACTCGGCCGCCAGGTTAAACGAGTATCGGTTTGTATCCGTAGACCACAGGGGGGATGGTGTGGTTGGGAGATGACGGCTTCGCCAGACTCGTTGTGTAAGGACGTGCGCCGGCGTAGAGGGCGCCGCCTGACTCGGAATGGCCGGCGAGGAGTGCTGCTCTAGCCACGGGGTACTAGAGGCTCTAGCTACGCGTTCAGAACCGAGCGCGTAGCCCACACCAGCGCCTTCGCTTTGTAGCCTTACTGTCGTGGTTAATGAGCGTGGCGGAGCCGGCCCCTGGGGCGGGGTGTGATCCTCGGAGAAGACTGTCTGGGATGGGTACGTGCAGCCGGCTTTCATCCCGTGGTTGCCGATGATGGAGACGTCCACCTACGTTCCCAAAAGCAGCCGTCTACTGGGTATTTCATCCGGCGAAGGGGACTGGAGCGGTTCGAGCTCACACAAGACGACGAAGACGCACCCAGCGAGCGTGGTCTTCTGTTCGTCGCCGAGGTAGACGTCTTGGAGCACTACCTCGTCGGGCATTTCGCCGACGACATCCGAGAGGACCTTGACCTCCCCCTGCTCGAGCAACCCTGGCGATCCGCCGACCTCGCTGACGGCTACGACCTCACCGCCGCCGAACGCGGGTACCGGACGCTTCGACGGGTTGGCGGTGTTCCCGTGGCCGCCGCGCCGGACGACAGCCTGAGTCTGCTCGCTCTGGTGCCGCTGTCGCACTATCTGGGTTGGTCGATACGCGACCTCAAACAGTCATTCCTCAGCCCCGCTGGCAGCCCGCTGATGCGCCAGGGTCGCTATAGCCGGCCATAGCGGCTGTCACCGTGGGGAGTAGGGCCTGCCGCCAGGTGCGTAGCGTCATCGATGTGGAAACCAGCAGACGGCTCGGTCAGCGCGGGCACTCGCCCGAGCCAATGCTGGCAACATTGGGCCCTCCACCCAGCCGCGGAGACTGGGCCACAGAAATCAAGTACGACGGGCAGCGCGGGATCTGTCTCGTCGAAGACGTGGTGACCATCTTCACGCGAAACGGCGCCGACGTCAGTTCTCTAGGGGTCATTCTGTCCCCGACGCGCTTGTCGCTAGTCAGCGCGTTCCTTGCCTATGAGTAAAGCGACACATGTGTTGTGCACGGAAGCCGTCGAGACCAGTTCGTCGTCGCGGGCCCACGAGTTCGTCACCTGGCGGCCGGCGGCGTCGGCGCGGATCAGGCTGAGCACATCATCGTCCTCGGCCCCAGCCGAATAGGCGATCCCGCCGTCCACGACATTGATCTCGCGCTCAACGCACTCCAGCGCGGCGATCGGCACATCGCGCTCGACGAGGGCGGCGACCCCCGCGTGATCTGAATGCGGGCTCGTCCTCGCGGCCCAACGCTCAACTCTCCTCGAAGGCGCGTCCTCCCATGCGTCCAGCTCCGTCTCGGGGAGTGGGTCGTCGAGGTTATCTCCGACCGCAAGGTCGGGGAGTTGACCGAAATGACGCGGGGAAGTCGGGGACGGAGGCGGCTTCGGCCCGGTGTCACCGCACGCGCTCGTCACGCCTTCTAGATCCCATCTACGGCAATGTGTTGTGCGAGCCGATCTTTCCCCGGTCCATCGAGCTGTTGAAGGGCGTGGGCCCGACCGGCCATCGCCATCAGCAACGCTTCACCAGGACCCCGGACTCCCGGTCCTCTACCGTGTGACCACTCCAAGTCGGTGGCATCAAGCCGAACACCACGTGCACGCCAGGCACCGCGGACCAGTGGTACGTAGAGCGCGTAGTCGAGCACCGCCTTGAGGCGCTCGGTTGGGATGGTGCGCGGCATGTTCAACGGTCGACGAATGTCTTGCTGGTGGATCATGCCGTCGACCAGGGCGATCATGCCGCCAAAACCAGCCGTCAAGCCGCGCGGACGAATGTGATCGCGGACCAGCTGGACCAGTTCTTCGGGGGCGCGAGCAGCGAGATCGCCCGTGCCTATCGCGTTGATTCGATTCACCAGGAACGCGCCGCGCACGAACCGGGTGGCTAGATCGGCGAAGCTCAGCTCGTCGTAGCCGATGGCATGAGCGACGACATCCCGCACGCGCCATTGGCTGCACAAGCTGTCTTCGTCCCACTGCTCGGGTGTTAGTCCCGCGAGGAAGTCCGCGAAGTCGCGCCGCTCATCACACGCCATCTCCATCGTGGCCGCCACGACGCCCTCCCTCTCTGACAAAACCGAAACTACCCCGACGCGCGCTAAGCAATGTTGATCTGCGGTAGACGCTGGATCGGACTGCGGCGGACCAGCGGCCAGTAGTCGGCGGCCTACTGCATCACTCGACGGACCGTTGTACCGATCGGGGCATCGAGGCAGCGACCGGACCCAGGCTCGCCCGACACCAGATGACGCCAGTGCTGCGCCGGATGTGGCTGGGAGCTTAGAACCGTTGCCAGCTCGACTGTGAGTCCTGGTCGAAAAGAACGTCGTCAGCCTGAATCGCTTCGATGAGCACCCACTGGGTGCTGATCTGATTTCTCATGCTGAGAACGGTAGTTCGACACCAAATACTCTGCTGCGCAGCTTTCCCGGCGGCCTCGCGCGGTCCTCAGTGGGGCACGGAATGTTCGGACCCAACGGGGCCGCGTGCGGGCCGGGCGGGAGCCGTCTTGTGTCTTCTGCGCGGCCGGGGGACGGCCCCGAGCTAGCCGCGGCGCGACGGGTGAACCCGAGCGGCTGCGATCTGCTGCAGCTCGTCGAGGGACAGCAGGTAGTCCTCTCGGTGGAATCCGCGGTCGCGGCTGGCCTTGATGCGGCGATGTTCGGCAACCATGCGCATGTAGGTGTCGAGCATGAGGGAGTGAGAGTTCCCCTCGTCGTTGCTGTTCCACTGTTCGCGCAGTTCGGCCCACCGGCCGTCGCTCATGAGGAACTCGACGTAGCGGGCCATATGGCTTTCGAGTCCGTCGTTGCCGTCGAAGCCCTGAAATTCCAGCTTGTACTTGAGGTCCTCGTCGACGGCGGTCCCGTCCTTTTCCAGCCGCCGGATGCTGAAGGTGATGATCCGGAACATGTCGAGAATGTCCAGGACTCGGCCGCAGTCGCGCTTGGACAACTCGGGACTGAACCCAGCGACTTCGCGCCAGTACTCCCCGGTGTAGCCCGCCTCGATCACCCGCGCACGCCCCAGCTGATAACCGGCGTCTCCGTCCACGTCGTCGTTATCCTCGGGCAGCACGCGCGCGAGGATGCGGTGAAGCAGGGAGAGCACCTGCCGATCGGCAATCCGCATCGTCTCCGGCGCCGGCAGGTCGCCGTGGTCCTCTTTCGATTCATAACCGGGGACGATCGCCGCCATGACCAGATCGCGGACGTACTCACTGACGGTGACGCCCTCCGTGTCAGCCATGTCCTTGAGTTCATCGCGGACCTGATCATCTACTCGGATATTCAAGACGGCCATACCGCCCTCCTTAGCGTGTTGTGTATGACACCTGAGACAGAGTGTCACACAGTATTACGCGTATGACAAGGACATGCCGTGCTGATCTCCGATGTCTCGTCTTCGGGAGATTCAAGACCGATCAGTTCTCGTCGTCATTCTTTCCAAGGCTGGGGTCGCTTCAAGGCCCTAGTTGTCTCGAAGTGGTCTTGGCTTCACGCGTGGATGAGTGTCGCGGCGAGGTCGGCGGGGATGGGCATGGGTGTCATCAGGCCGGCTGCGACGCGGCCGGTGTTGCCGACGGGATAACGACCGGTCATCGAGCCGGGGGCGGCGACGACGAGGCGCAGGACTTGGCCCAGGGCTTCGCGGCGGTCGTGCTGGCGTAGCGCCAACGTCAGCATGGCGGCGTGGTTGCAGGTGTGCAGCCAGGGATCTGGCTGGGACACGATGTGGGCCCGCTCCAGATGTCGCCACCGGCACGCGGGGTCTGCGGCGTGTTTCGCGGCGGTCATTTCACCGCGATAGACCTGGCGGGCCTGCTCAGTGATCCGTGGCATCGAGTTGGCTCCTGTCGAGCGGCGAGCTGCTGGGGGCTATTGGTGGTCGACTCGGGCAGGTGCGGACGTGTCGTTGACGTCCGGTGCAGATCCGGTGGGGGCGCAGCAATCGCACCCGTGGTCGCTCTGCGCAGGAGCCGACGCGACCAGGGGAAGGGTGATGCTGGCGACTGGGGTCTGCGCGGCCGGTTGGGGACCGCAGCAGGGGTCGCCGAGGGTGGGTGCTGGGCCGATGTCGAGGGTGTGAGGCGCTGACCGCGGTGACGCCGCTGTCACGCCGGGTAGGGCGGTGATGCGGGCGGCGCGGATGGCGTTGAGGATGACGAACACTTCGGCGGCTTCGTGAATCAGGACCACCGTGGCTAGGCCCAGGACGCCGAACGCGGCCAGCGGAATGAGGACCGCGATGATGGCCAGCGAGAACGCGATGTTCTGCACCATGATCCGGCGGGCGCGCCGCGAGTGGGCCAGCACCTGGGGTAGGTGGCGAAGGTCCTCGCCCATTAGGGCGACGTCGGCGGTTTCGATGGCGACGTCGGTGCCCATGGCGCCCATGGCGATGCCGATGTCGGCGGTGGCCAGTGCGGGGGCGTCGTTGATGCCGTCGCCGACCATGGCGATGGGTCGGCCCTGCGCGAGGGCCGGCAGGAGAGATGCCTTGTCCTCGGGAAGCAGCTCGGAGTGCACGGTGGTGATGCCGGCTTCGGTGGCCACCGCGTGGGCGGTGCGGATGTTGTCGCCGGTGAGCATCGCCACCGTGATCCCCAGTCGCTTCAACAAGCTGACGGCCTCGGCGGCTTCGGGGCGAAGTTCATCGCGCACCGCGATGGCGGCAACCGGCACGTCATCGCGGGCGAGCACCACCACGGTGGAGCCGGCGGCCTGCAACCGCTCCACGTCGGCGGCGAGTTGTCCAGGGGCTACCCACGAGGGTTTCCCGAGGCGCAGCCGGTGGCCGTCGAGGTCACCATGCAGGCCGTGGCCGGGCACTGCGGTCACGTCGCCAGCGGCCGGTGCTTTCCCGGCGGCAGTCAGGATCGCTTGGGCCAGTGGGTGTTCGCTGCGCGCTTCCAGGCCCGCCGCCCACCGCAAGGCGTCCTCCCCGCTCAGGTCGTCGATGGTGACCACCTCGATGACGCGGGGCTGGTTGCGGGTGAGCGTGCCCGTCTTATCCAGAGCGACGACCTTGATGCGGCCAAGTTCTTCGACCGCGGCGCCGCCCTTGATCAGGGCGCCGTGGCGGCTGGCGGCTCCGATGGCCGCGACCACGGTCAGCGGGACGGCGATCGCCAGCGCGCACGGTGAGGCTGCCACGAGCACCACCAATGCCCGTTCCAGCCACAGCATCGGGTCACCCAACACCGCGCCCACCGCGGCGATGCCCGCGGCCAACGCCATGATCGCCGGCACCAGCGGACGGGCGATCCGATCCGCCAGTCGTTGGCCGGCACCCCTGCGTTCCTGGGCTTGCTCGACGATGTGCACGATCCGCGCCAAGGAACTGTCAGCGGCCAAGGCGTTGACCTCGACCTCGATCGCTCCGCCGCCGTTGATGGCACCGGCGAACACGTCGCTGCCCGGTCCGGCTTCGACGGGCACCGACTCGCCGGTGATCGCCGACAAGTCCAGGCTCGTCTGACCGGATCGGATCGTGCCATCGGTGGCGGCCCGTTCACCGGGCCGGATCACCATGACGTCACCGACGACGAGATCACCAGGAGCCACGGTGATTTCGGTGCCATCCCGCAGCACCGAGGCCTTCGGCGGCACCAGCGACAGCAGGGAGCGCAGCCCGCGGCGGGTGCGGCTGACGGCGTAGTGCTCCAAACCTTCGGCAATCGAGAACAAGATGCCCAGCAGGGCGGCCTCAGCGAACTGACCCAGAACCACCGCGCCGATCGCGGCGATGGTCATCAACGTGCCGACCCCGATACGGCCATGCCGCAGATTGCGGACCTCATCGGGCACGAACGTGATCGCGCCAGCAGCTACCGCAGCCAGCTCGACGCCGACCGCGACACCCTCGTAACCGACCCGCCCCACGACCCAGCCCACAGTCAACAGGACCGCAGCCAGCGCAGCGAACTGCAATTCCCGTACCTGCCAGAGCCTTTCGGGACCCGCATCGGGTTCGACGTCGTTGCTTGGCCCGCAGCATGCATCAGACACGGTCGGGTTCCTTCCCTGCACGCGCGCCTGCACCGGTCAGTACCGAGTCGGTCAGCTGGCGCCCGCGTTCGGTCAGCTGGTACATGACCAACTTGCCTTGGCGCCGTGAGGACACCAGCGCCGCGTTCTTGAGTTGGCGCAGATGATGAGACACCAATCCCTGCGGCAGTCCGACCACCCAGGCCATGTCGCAAACGCACAACTCGTCACCGGCCGCCAGGGCGGCCGCGATTGACAGCCGGGTCTCGTCGCTCAGGCCGCGCGCCGCAGCGGCGGCGGCTTGGATGATGGCGCTGTCGGGCACCGTGGCCCGGATGGCCTCCGCGTGGGGCAGGTCCAAACAGAGGAGATCGCAGGTATCCACCGGCTCAGTCATATTCATATACTAAAGTACGTCGATATGAACATGAAAGGGGTCGGAATGATCCTGACCAGCACCCGCGTGCTGCTGACCGTCTTCGTCATCGCGGTGGCGACGATCGGGACCGCGGTGTTCCTCTCGGCCCGCGACACCGCCTCGGAACCCACCATCGAACTGGACGGCACAACCGGACAGACGGTCCGGGACAACAGCCACCGGCTCAACGCCGTACCCGACAGCGACGTCTACTTCGTCGAGTTTCTCGACTTCGAGTGCGAAGGCTGTCGCGCGGTGTATCCCGCCATCGAGCAGCTGCGCGCAGAGTACGGCGACCGGGTGAACTTCGTGCTGCGCTACTTCCCACTGCGCTCGCACTTCAACGCCGAACGCGCCGCCCGCGCAGTCGAAGCCGCCGCCCAGCAAGGCCAGCTCGAAGCGATGTACCGCAAAATGTATGACACACAAGCGGAATGGGGCGAGAAGCAGACTCCCGCTGACGACGTGTTCCGGGGGTTCGCCCAGCAGATGGGCCTGGACATGAGCGCCTTCGACGCCACCTACACCAACCCCGCAACTCTAGAACGCATCCAACTCGACATCGCCGACGGAACCGCACTAGGCGTGCAAGGAACCCCCACCTTCTTCCTCAACGGCGAACGCATCCAGCCGCGCAGCTACGAAGACCTCTCCACGGCACTTGACCAGGCCTTGGCGCGCGGATAGACGTCGTGCCAGATGCGACGTAGGGCGGCATCACACTGCACCAGGGCGTCACACTGGCGCACAGATGATTCGTCACCGTGACGAATCAAGGCACCGCGTGCGCGTATCGAACGTATGATCGAATGATGACAGGCGGGTTGCGGTGGACTCGACGGGGGTGGGTCGAACCGGGACCGCCGCCGACGTGCCTTAACGGCCATCCGCTCGGCCCGGGTCGGGTGCTGGTCGGTAGCCAGGCGTGCGCGTGCGGCGTCATGCACCGCGTCTTTCATTGCCGCGCTTGCGACTCGACCACTTACCGGCCACCTCGGCACGACCGGTGCTTTGACATCAACTGCGACGGGCGGCGCGCACCGACATCTGATGAAGACGGCACATGATGTGTGCGGGATTCTGGCAACCGCATAAGATGAAACACATTGCAGTGCAACAGAATTGAGCCGATAACGACCGTTATGGTCAACCAAAGTGACCGGTCGCGATCCGCGCACCCCTGTCTCAGCGAACCAAAAAGGCGCATCATGTGCCTGTGGCACGTCTCGGCGGAGTCCCCAGGGATCGAGCGCCTACGAACCGCAGCCTGGGTGCCCGTGTGCGACGAGACAACGACGGTGTGCGTCACCACGGAGGTCCAGCTTGCATCGCGCGATAAGTCGCGGTGACAAAAAGGGCTGAAACTGCATACGCCGCAGTGCATCTCGCTAACGTTCATGGATAATAGTCATTATCCATGAAAAATGGTTCGCGATCGTGACCTGGATCGAGCGGACCTACCACCGATGCTGCCGGCAACGTGCCCTCGGCAGGCTCACCCGGAGTCGAACTACTCCACACACCAGTCGCAACCGCGGCCCGAAATTCGCACACCGCGAGTCAACTGAACTCGGGGCAGTCTGGGGCCCGACGGGTCGCTGATTGAGGCCTTCCCCTACGACCTCTAAGTTATGAGCCGGTCAGTCGCCGTCTCAAGCGGTCAACCGTGTCCTGAATACCCAGGTCAGGTCACTTAGTGCGTCTCCAGCGTCATTCTCGTTAGGCCTCGTCTCGCGCTTTACACCCTGTTTCGTTCACAAATCCGTTCACACCTGAAGCTGAAGCTCGCGGCTCAGTTGCCGACTTCCCTGAGCTTGTATATGCCATCCACTTCCCGCATCGGGTCTGGCTGCGTGCGCTCGCGGCGAGGGTTCCTTCACCCTCCGTTGTGATGCCTACGCCGCGAGTCCCAGCTCGACGGCGTTGGTGAAGGCGTCATCGATGAGCACCACGGTGCGGTTCCGCGCATCCAGGATCGACGCCGCGATGGACGCCCGGTAACCGGATCCGCAGTGCACCCACACTTCACCGGCGGGGACCTCTTCGGCGCGGGCCAGCAGTTCGTGCAGCGGGATGTTCACCGCCCCCGGCACGTGGCTCTCGGCGTATTCGCTGTCCTGCCGAACGTCGAGGACGGTGGCGTCGGAGGGAATGCCGGACGACAGCTGCGTGAAGTCGGTCACCCGGTAGGTGCGCAGGGCGCTGCCGGCGCTCACGTCGTTTATGGCGCCGGTCGCGGCGCCGCGCACCTCGTCGACGCCGATGCGGACCAATTCGCGTCGTGCCTCGACAATCTGCTTCGGGTCGTCCGCGATCAGGGTCAGCGGGGCACCCCACTGGTACAGCCAGCCCAGATAAGTGACGAATGAGCCCGAGAGTTCGAAGCCGAGGGTGCCGGCCAGATGCCCTGCGGCGAAGGCTGTTCGGCTGCGGAGGTCAACGACCCATTCGCCGGTGTCGATGCGCCGGCGCAGTTCGTCGGGGTCGACGGTCGCGGGCATGGTCAGGTCCACCGGGGCCGGCCCCGCTGCGTTGATCACTCCCATGTGTGCGTAGTACGCCGGGTATGCCGATAGCGCCGCGAGGAGGTTCTCGACGTATGCCTCCTCATCGGAGGTGAGTGCCGGGTTGGTGTGGCGCTGCTCGCCGATGGTGGACGTGTCACCGCTGGCCGGCGTTGCCGAGCAGAAGCTCCCGAATCCGTGCGTCGGATACACCTCGGTGTCGTCCGGCAGTTCGCCGGCCAGTCGACGCACCGAGTGAAACTGGGCGTGGGTGAGCGTTTCGGTGTCGTCGGCCCCGATGAGGTCGGTGCGCCCGGTGGTGCCGTGAAGCATCGACCCGCCGGTGAAGACTGCGGTCTGGGTGTCGTGGCGCAACACATAGCTGACGTGATGGTGGGTGTGGCCGGGGGTGTGCAGCACCTCAAAGCGCATCGGCCCAGCCTCGATGACGTAGCCGTCGCGGGCGGGGAGCCGATCGTAGGCGACGTCGTCGCCGGCAGGCACCACGTATTCCGCGTCAACGAGGCGCGACAGTTCGAGGCCACCCGTGACGTAGTCGTTGTGGATGTGGGTCTCGAGCACGTGGGTGATCGTGGCGTCCCGTTCGGCGGCGAGCGCCAGCACGCGGTCGATGTCGCGCTGCGGGTCGACGACCACGGCGACACCGCCATCGTCGATCAGGTAGCTACGGTCGCCCAGACTGGAGGTGTCGATGATGGAGATACGCATGGAAAATTGCCTCTCTCTTGATGATTCGCGCGTCAGCGCAGGATGAGTGTGTCGATCAGGACGTACGCCGCGACTACGAACACGAGGTAGGCGAACCAGTGTTGGAGTCTGGAGGTGTCCAGCCGTGTGCCGATCTGGCCGGCGATCAGCGATGCCACGACGGCGGTGCCCGCGAACAGCGCGGTCATGCCCCAGTCGATCGTTCCTTGACTCACGTAGGTCAGCGCCCCGGCCGCGGAGTTGGCGACGATGACCAGAAGCGACGTGCCGATGGCGATGGGCATCTGTACGCCGAGCAGTAGTACCAAAGCGGGAACGATGAGGAAACCGCCGCCGACGCCGAACAAGCCGGTGAGCACGCCGACCACGATCCCCGCCGGGATGGATCGGGGCGCACATCGACGCCAGTTGATGTCGGAAT
Source organism: Mycolicibacterium rufum (assembly GCF_022374875.2). The sequence continues at coordinate 100,353 of NZ_CP092428.2, read as the reverse complement.
CGCCGACTTCGCAGGCTGTTCCGGTGTCGGCAGCGTCCATCAGCATACGGATTCCGGCGATCACCATCACGGCGGCGAAGCCGACGAGAATGACCGATTGCGGCAGGTGCCGTCCGATCGCACTACCGATGAACGTGGCGGGGATGCCTACTGCGGTGAACACTCCGGCGAGCCGCCATTGGACTTGGCCCACCCGCACCTTGGGTAACGCTCCGACGGCTGCGGCGGCCGCAATGACGATGAGCGACATGGGAATTGCCTGCTCCACTGGCACGGCTAGCACGAAGACCAACGCGGGTACGGCCATGATGGAGCCACCGCCGCCGAGCAGGCCGAGGAATACGCCAATGACGGCGCCCAGGGTCAGCGTGACGGTTACTGCCATGATCAGTCGGTCAGCGCCTTGATGGCCGCGCGCAGTCTGGCGGCTGCGTCGTCGGCTACCTGGGCGAGGCCCGGCTGGTCTGCCACCTGCACCATGGTCTGCGGATCCATCGCATCGACGATCACCAACCCGTCAGTGGAAGGATCGGCGCGGACCACGACGTTGCACGGCAGCAACAGTCCGATCTGACGGTCCACGCCGATGGCACGGTGAGCCAGGGCCGGGTTGCACGCCCCGAGGATGAGGTAGTCCTCCATGTCCTCGTCGAGCTTGGCCTTGAGCGTCGCCTTGACGTCGATCTCGGTGAGCACACCAAACCCTTGGTCAGACAATGCCTTTCGGGTTCGCGCCACGGCATCGTCGAATGATGTGCGTAGTGTCGTGGAGATGGCCAGTGTCATGGTTATTCCCTTCGTCAGGCCAGTGCGAGGAAGAGCTTCTCCAGCTCAGCCTCGGTCATTGGCGCCTGGTCGTCTGGGGTTTCGCCGGTCAGGCACTGCCGCAAACCGGTGGCAACGATCTTGAAACCCGCCTTATCGAGCGCTTTGGAGACCGCCGCCAACTGGGTGACGACCTCCTTGCAATCGCGCCCCTGCTCAATCATCGAGATGACGCCACCGAGCTGGCCGTGCGCGCGGCGCAACCTGTTCAACACCAGCGCGATGCTGTCTTCGTCGCCGACCACGACGCCTCCTTCTATACCGGTGGGGGTATTATTTCTCCATGCCCGACGATACCCCCCTGGGTATCTCCTGTCGAGTCTGCTGATGTCACGCGGCCACGTCCGATCCGGCGAGTCTCAAGACGTCGGGTCGTCGCTGCCGTGTCGCGGCTTCGGCGTCGTGGACAGCAGCACGGCGGCGCCAAAGTGTTCCTAGAGACGAGATGAACCGCTCTCGGTATGCCAACCCCCCGCACGCTGGCTAGTCACGTCGCTGCACGCTGCAGCAGCGAGGTCACACTTCGAGTCGGCTTGAGCGAGGTGTTAGCGCTCGGTGGTCAGCCGATCTAGTAGTGGCCGCAGGTCCTCGGCCAGTAATGCCATGAGGTACACCGCGGCGACCCTGTGTTGTCGGTCGAGAACCATCGTGGTCGGCACCACGCTGGTCGGGTAGGTGCGTCCCAAGGTGATGAGGCTGCGCATCGCCGGGTCGAAGATGGAGGGGTATTCGACATTGCGGTCGGTGACGAAGTCGCGTGCAGTATCTCTGTTGTCGCGGACGTCGATACCCAGGAACTGCACACCGCGGTCGCGGTATTCGGCGTACACCGTCTCCAGTTCTGGAGTCTCGGTGCGGCATGGCGCACACCAAGAGCCCCACACGTTGATCAGGACCACCTTCCCGGTGAAATCCGACAGCCGGATCGGTTTGTTGGTGAACAAGTCGGGGCCGCTGAGATCGCCGATCGTGCCCCGCGCCGACGGAGGGTCGTAGAAGATCGCGGTCTTGCCGCCGGGGGAGACGAAGTCGAAGGTACCGCCTTGCGCCACGGCATCCTCGCCAGTGGTGCAGCCGGTGACTTGGGCTGCCGCGATGACAAGGGCTGCCACGACGGCGAGTGATTGCTTCGCGCTACGCATGAAACCTCCTTCACTACAAGTAGTTCGGCGTTCAGCTGGTGTGCGGGCGGGGGTCGCTGGCCAGCTGCTAGAAGGCGAGGCCGCTGACCAGGATGAGGATGCCGAGGGCGATCAACACGATTGGGAACAACACGTGTTCCCAGCGTTCGAGGACCTCGGCGATCGGCCGGCGGGTGGCGACGAATTTGGCGGCGACGACGAGGACCGCGACGAGCACGAGGAAGACGACGCAGTAGGCCACCACGGCCGCGGGCCCCACGCTGAGGAAGACGGGGACGTAGACGCCGATGTTGTCCCCGCCGTTGGCAAAGGTGACTGCCGCGACGGTCCAGACGCCGACGTTCTTACCTGCGACTCTTGCGTCGTCGTCGTCGTCGTCATCGTCGTCGTTGTTGTTTCCACGCCAGGCTTCCCATGCCGCCCACAGTCCCAGGGCCAGGGGTATGAGCCCGAAGTACGGAATGATCTGCGGGGGAAGAAATGCTCCCGCGCCCAACGTCACGAGCACGGCCGCGCCAAGGATCCCCGCAAACCCCAGGTATTGGCCTGCGGTGATCCGGGCCGTCGTCCCGCGCTGCCCTGCGCCGCGGGCGAAGAACAGCGACAGCACGATGATGTCGTCGATGTTGGTGACGATGAAGAGGCCGATCGCGGGCAGAATCGACGACTGGATCATTCGTCGGCCCCGGTGTCTGCGGTGTCGCTGGCGCGCCAACTAGCCAGAACGAGGACGGCGGCGCCTGTGACGACGAAGACGTCGGCGAGGTTGAAGGTGGGAAACCAGCCCGTGTGCAGGTAGTCGGTGACCAGCCCATCACCGGCGCGGTCAATTAAGTTGGCCACCGCGCCACCCAGCATCGCGGCCAGTGCCAGCACGACCGGCGGCGCGGCGGTGCGAGCGACGCGGACCGCGAACACCGCGAGTGCGACCACAATCACGCCGGTGACGCCGAGCAGGACCGCGGGGGGCAGGGTGTCGCCGATACTGAATGCCACACCGGGGTTGAAGGCCAGCCGCAGGTGTAGCAGCTCGAGATCTGTTGAGCTGCCGTCATTTAAGGCGCCCGCAGCCCACGTCTTCGCTCCCAGGTTCAGTCCCGCGACGATGACCGCCGTGGCGGCCAGGGTGATTCGTGCCCGAATCGCCCTGGCCTCGGGGCTGGGGTGGTCAGCGGTCACGACGGCGTGCCCACTGGCGCCGCGCGGTTGTGGCTGGCTGCCGCATCGACCGGCGCGGCGGCCAGTGGCTTGGTGCGCCCCGCGCAAACACCGTTGGCGATGACCACAATCTCGGCGAGTTCGTGGACCAGCACGACGGCGGCCAGTCCGAGGATGCCGAACAGTGCCAGCGGCAACAACGCGAGGATTAGGCCCAGGGACAGGCCGACGTTTTGCAGCATGATCCGCCGCGCCCGCCGCGCGTGGGTGAACGTCTGAGGCAGGTGGCGCAGGTCTTCGCCCATCAACGCCACGTCGGCGGTTTCGATGGCCACGTCGGTGCCCATCGCGCCCATTGCGATACCCAGGTCGGCGGTGGCCAGCGCTGGAGCGTCGTTGACGCCGTCGCCGACCATCGCCGTGGGGCGCTGGGCACGTAGCTGTTCGATCAGTCGCGCTTTGCCTTCGGGGCGCAGCTCGGCGTGCACGGCCTCGATCCCGACGTCGCGGGCCAATGCGGCTGCGGTGGCCTGGTTGTCGCCGGTGAGCATTGCCACGTGATAGCCGTCGCGGCGCAGTCGGGCGACAACCTCGGCGGCCTCGGGTCGCAGCTCGTCGCGCACGGCGATGGCGCCGATTACCTGGCCGTTGTCTTCGACGAGGACGGCGGTGGCCCCGGCGTGCTGCATGCGCGCCACCCCATCGGCGAGCGGGCCCGGGTCGAGCCAGCCGGGGCGGCCGAGGCGGATGGTATGCCCGTCGCGACGCCCGGTGAGCCCGGCACCGGTCACCGCCTCCACGTCGGTGGCTGGGAGGACATCGTCGACGGCGGCGAGGATCGCCGCGGCCAGCGGGTGCTCGCTGCGCGCTCCCAGGGCCGCAGCTAGATCCAGCACCTCTTCGCGGGTGGCGCCGTTGGTGGTGGCCACGTCGATGACTGCGGGCCGGTTTGCGGTGAGGGTGCCGGTCTTGTCCAAGGCGACGCCGCGTATCTTGCCCAGCCCTTCCAGTGCGGCGCCGCCCTTGACCAGGGCTCCGAGCTTGCTGGCGGCGCCGATGGCGGCCACCACGGTGACGGGCACTGAGATCGCCAGGGCGCACGGCGAGGCGGCGACCAACACCACCAGCGCACGTTCGATCCAGGTGGCTGAGTCCCCGAGCAAACTGCCGATCACCGCGATCAGTGCCGCCACGATCATGACCCCGGGCACCAGGGGTTTGGCGATGCGGTCAGCCAGGCGTTGGGAGGCGCCCTTGCGGGACTGCTCGGCTTCCACGATGCGCACGATGCGGGCCAGCGAGTTGTCCTCGGCGGTGGTGGTGACTTCCACCTCGAGCGCGCCGGTGCCGTTGATCGACCCGGCGAACACCTCGTCACCGGGCCCGGCTTCCACGGGGACCGACTCACCGGTGATGGCGGAGACATCCAGCGCGGTGCGGCCTCGGCCGATGATGCCGTCGGTTGCGACGCGCTCACCGGGCTTGACGAGCATCCGGTCGCCGATCCGCAATTCCGCTGGCGCGACGGTCTTTTCGCCGCCGTCACGCAGCACGGTCGCTTCGTCGGGCACCAGCGACAACAGCGCGCGCAGTCCGCGTCGAGTGCGCGCCAGCGAGTACTCCTCTAGGCCCTCGCTGATGGAGAACAGGAAGGCCAGCATGGCGGCCTCACCCACCTCGCCGAGGATCACCGCGCCCACGGCGGCGATGGTCATCAGGGTGCCAACGCCGATTTTGCCCTTGGCCAGCCGTTTGAGGGTGAACGGAACGAAGGTATAGGCGCCGGCCAGCAGCGCCACCGCCTCCAGCGTGAGGACGACCGGCTCCGCGGCGTCGAGGAACCCGGCGTTCACCGCTGCCAGCAGGAACACCCCTGAAATGGCGGCGAACTGCAGTTCCTTGATCTGCCAGAGCCGCTCGGGCTCACGCTCCTCCTCGTCGGCGCCGCGGGGTTCGTCATTGCCGCAGCCGCAGGCGTCGCTCATCGGCCGGTCTCCTCCGCATCGATCGTCGCGCCCGTGCGGGAGCGGGTTCCGTAGTTGGGGCACAGCGCGACGGCGTTGCCGGTGGCGGCCAGAAGTGTCTCGGCTGAGGCCAACAAATCGAGCAGTTCGGGACGGGTCAGGGAGTAGAACATCTGCCGGCCCTCGGGCCGCCCGACTACGAGCCCGCAGTCACGAAGGCACGCCAGATGCGCCGACACTGTGGACTGCGCCATAGAGAGCAGTCCCGTCAAATCCACCACTCGGGCTTCACCGTCAGCCAACCGCTGCAGGATCGCCAGTCGAGTCGGATCCGCCAAACCGTGAAACAGCGCCGCCGCCGGAGACAGATTGGTGGACGGCCGCACAGAGCCGCAATCGTCGGTTGTCATCGCCATACGGCGATGATAGCGCATTTTTCGCCCTCATCGCCAAACGACGGTGAAAGCGGGAATTTCGTTGATTGGTGCGGGTTGGCGCAACCTCCAACGCATCTGAAGACGACGACCGGCCGGTGCTGCGGCCGGCGCCTCCTGGGATGGGCACGGGAGAGGAGGCCTAACCTGCTGCGTGCCCCTGAGTCCACGCGATCCTCTTGAGCGGTTCAGTGCCGGATCGATTTAATGCCAACATCATCGGCAGTCATCGGCCCCCCTCCCGGAACGTTGGCGGCTCATCAACGGTGGCAGGCTCGAACAATCTACTATGGCCCCTAGTAGGAAGGGTGCCGTCGGTAGCGCCCAGGACCCAGCCGGTGTCAACTCGGCAACAGGGGAGGTGCCAAGTGCGGTCTCGGCTGCGGTGGACGGTGTTCGCGCTGGTGGTAATAGCCGCGATGGCGGTGGCGATCTGGCCGCGTACGCCCCAGGTCGACGGCACTAATACCTCCGGCCCCGGGCTTACCCTTCCCGCTGCCGCCGTTGGCGACGCCGATACCGGCGAACTGGCGCGACTCACCGCGCGTGCGGCCTTGGCGCCGTGCCCGACACCACGTGAGGGGGCGCCGCCCAAGGGTGATTTGGCTGGTGCGCTGGCGTCGTGCCTGGGGGCGCGGACCATGTTCGACGTCGGCGCGGCGCTCGCCGGTGAGCAGACCCTGATCAACCTGTGGGCGTCATGGTGCGCCCCGTGTCGGGAAGAGATTCCGGTGCTGGACGCCTACGCCGGGCAGCCGGGCGCGGTGCGGGTGGTCGGGATGAACGTGCAGGACACCGACACCGTGGCGCTGAGCCTTTTGGCGGATCTGGGTGTGCACTACCCGTCCTTCGGCAACGCCGACGCCGTCGGGCAGGTCCTAGGCGCTCCCCCGGTCCTGCCGCTGAGCTACCTCGTTGGCACCGACGGCACCGTCCGCCGGGTCACCACGCCCACAGTGTTCCGTGACGTCGAGCAAGTTCGTGCAGCCGTCGCGGCAATGAACCCGTGACCGGCCCCCTGGCCAGGCTGACCGGGAGGCGCGGGGCGGGGCAACCCGACGAGGACACCGACGCGATGGCGGCGCTCACCGACGGGTCCGCCAATTCCGATGGGGCCCCCGCCCCGCCGTTGAGCAGACCTCTGGGCGCAGGTTTAGGTGCTGCGGCGCTGCGCCGACTGCCCCGGATGGCCGTCGCGATCGCTGCGGGCCTGCTGTTGTGCGTCAGCTTTCCGCCGTTCGGGTGGTGGTACACCGCCATCGTCGCGTTCGCACTGCTGGCCTGGGTACTGACCCACAAGTCGACGACGCAAATCGGCGGGCTCGGATATGGACTTCTGTTCGGCCTCGCGTTCTACGTTGCGCTGCTGCCCTGGACGAGCAGCTTCGTCGGCGTCGGGCCATGGCTGGCGCTGGCGGGCATGGAGTCGGTATTTCCCGCGCTGTTCGGCGCGGGGGCAGTGCTGGTGCGCCGACTGCCGGGCTGGCCGATCTGGGTCGCGGCCGTGTGGGCCGTGCAGGAATGGGCCAAATCCAATGTTCCGTTCGGCGGATTCCCCTGGGGCGCAGTCGGGTTCGGCCAGACCGACGGCCCGTTTCTGCCGACCGCCCAAATCGGCGGGGTGCCGCTGGTGTCATTTGCGGTCGTGCTCCTGGGCGTCAGCATGGCCGCCCTGGCGAGCGAGGTCACGCGCTGGTGGCGCCGTGACGCCGCCCGTGCCGGCCACGCGTGCCCTCCCGCGATAGTGCTGCCCGGTGCGTACATCGGTGTGGTGCTATTGGCTACCGCCGCGATCTGGCCGCAGGTCCGGCAGCCGTCAATCAATGCGACCAACGACCCGGTCGTCACCGTGGCCGCGGTGCAGGGCAATGTGCCGCGACTCGGCCTGGACTTCAATGCCCAACGTCGCGCCGTGTTGGACAACCACGTTCAGGAAACCCTGCGGCTCGCAGACGAGGTGCGCGCCGGGCGTGCTGCGCAACCGCAGATCGTCGTGTGGCCGGAAAACTCTTCCGACGTCGACCCGTTGGCCAATCCCGACGCCGCCGAACGGATCACGATCGCCGCGCGGGCGATCGAGGCGCCGATCCTCGTCGGCGGCGTGCTCGCCGGGCCGGGATACAGCAGCACCAACCCGGTGACCCTCAACTCGGTGATCGTCTGGGATCCGGTCGGCGGCCCCAGTGACCGTCACGACAAGCAGATCGTGCAACCATTCGGCGAGTACCTGCCGTGGCGCGGCTTCTTCCGGCTCTTCTCGTCCTCCGCCGACCGGGCTGGCTACTTCGTGCCCGGCGACGGGTCGGGGGTAGTGCGCGCAGCCGGGGTGCCGATCGGCGTGGTGACCTGCTGGGAAGTGATCTTTGACCGGGCGGCCCGCGAGTCGGTGCTTAACGGCGCCCAGCTGCTCACCGTGCCGTCCAACAACGCCACCTTCGGTGAGGCGATGAGCGAGCAGCAGCTCGCCTTCGCCAAGTTACGCGCCATCGAGCACAACCGCTACGTCGTGGTCGCCGCGACGACGGGCATCAGTTCCGTGATCGGGCCAGACGGTCGCGAACTGGCCCGCACCGGATTCTTCGAACCTGGCTACCTCGACACCCCGGTCAGGCTGATGACCGGACTCACGCCCGCCACCCGGTGGGGCCCGGTCGTGCAGTGTCTACTGATCAGCATCGGCATCTTCGCGTGCATCGCGGCGATCATTCTGCGCAGATCACCGCGGATCAGTCTGCGCCGTCGCACCCCGCGTACCGACACGCCGCCGCCTGCAATGGCACCGCGGCGGCGATAGTTTTCATCGCCCGAAGGCGATGATAGCGTAAAGATCGCCGTCATCGCCGACCGGCGGCGATGGCAGAAGTCTGTTCATTGGTGCGGGTCGGCGTAAACCGTCAACCGCCGCCCTGCACGGCATGACCCCGCGCTGTCGGCCACCGGGACCATGCCTCGCTCAGTGCCCCGTGCTCACCGCGGCACGCACCGCCGGCCCGGGGCCTGGCACAGCTGAATCGAGCTGAACTGCAACCAGTCTCACGGGCTGTCCGCTGATACGACCACCTCTGGAGAGGGCCAACCGTGTTGATGAACATGGCGGAGACCGCGCTGATCAATTCTGCGCCGCGGCGATGGCTCCAACGCGTCTACGAGGTTCCGGTGCTGCTGCGGTTCGGCGGCCGGCTGGTCCCGGACACCCAGGCTCTGGAAATCGGCTGCGGATCTGGATACGGCACGCAGCTGATCCTGGAGCGGTTTGGCGCTGCCACCGTAGACGCCGTCGACCTGGACCCGGCGATGATCCGGCGGGCCGGGGAGCGCTTGGCCCGCTATGGCAACCGAGTTCGGCTGGTCCAAGGCAGCGCCACCGATCTGTCCACCGCGCTAGATGCCGGCGACGGAAGCTACGGGGCGGTGTTCGACTTCGGGATCGTCCACCACATTCCCGACTGGCGTAACGCCGTCGCCGAAGTCGCGCGAGTCCTCGCACCGGGCGGGCGGTTCTACTTCGATGAAGTCACCGCCCACGCCCTCGCCCGCCCCAGCTACAAGCGGCTGTTCGACCACCCGACCGAAGACCGGTTCAGCGCCGAGCAATTCTCCGACGAACTCGCCCACCATGGCCTCGTCGTACTGGGTTCACGGACCCGCATCCAAGGCGACTACCTGCTCGGCGTGGCCGCCAAACCGTTGCCCACCGGCTGTGAGTGATGAGGACCATCGCGGTCTTGGTCCTGTCTTCACTTCGATGATCCTGGTGAAGGGCGCGGGCCGCCGGCAGATCAAAAGCAAAAAGAGGTCAGCGCCCGCCGCAAAGACAACCTCATCCTGGTCAACACCGCCGAGACCACGTTGTGTGCTGCTCAGCATCTCACGCTGGTCGGCGTCGGGCTGGTCGAGCTTACCGGCACGGCGTGGCCCGACCCCGTCGCTGGCTTCGTCATCTCCGCGTTCGCCATCTACGAAGGCAAAGAAGCCTGGGAGGTCGAAACTGGTCGAGGACAATGACGACGACGACTGAACGGAGCGCGACATGAGCCGCATCACCGACAACGGGAGGGACGTCTACCGACGCGAGATGACGGCCGCGAAAGCCGCTGGCACCGCCGAGGCGCGCTGGCACCACCTCGAACGGGCGCACATTGTCTCGCAGCCTGACCCGTGGCTACACACCTGTAACCACGCTGCCATGTTCGTGCTGGCCGTCCGACAGCGCGACCGACGTGAGGCCCTCGGTCAGGTCGTCCGGTCGTCGTCGCCGCACCCGGTTCATTTGCGGGGCGCTACCCCGAGGGCAACACGGGCCGGACGGCGGCGGGCCTGACGACGCCGATGCCAATACCCGAAGACCTGCGGGCAGCCCTGGCACCTTAGGCGCCGCGCCGTCGGCATACCCCCCTACGACTGTCCCGGAAATAGTGCACGGATAGAGCGCAGTATGCCAATAGCGTGGAGGGGTACCGATTCTAGTGCTCTTCAGTCCAGGTGGCTCATCCCGGTTTGGGACTGCCATGAAGACATCCGCGCGGACAGCGGCTCGATCCCCCGTTGCCCTACAGTTGCACCTCGTGATTCGGAATCAGCCAAATTGGCATCTGCACGCACAGAGACGTTTGTCGATGGGCACCGACATAGATAAAGAGCCGGTTCGTCGGGCCGAGGTCAACCGAATCGTCGAGTCATATGGTGGCCCAAGGCTTTATGGAGCGTCCGCCGGCGGCTATGAAAACGGTTTTCTCATTATCGAGGCAACCCGTTGCTATCATCTCGGGGCTGATCTGGCCTGCATATTGTGTGCCCACGCCTGCTGCGAGCGAGAGCTTGCCGGCACGTTGAAGTGGCAACACCCTCCAACACCGAACACTAAGCGCTGGGGCCTGGCCGCCTTATCCGCATTGGGAGAGAAAGACATTGGTTCGACGGCGACCTAGCTTCGCGCCTTGATCAGCTTAATGAGAACCGGCGGACGCTATACCACCTCCAGGACTTCGAAGCTCCTACTGGCCTTTGGAGGCGTGCGATAAGCAGGGCTGATAATCCAGTCACCAAACATGATGTCGCAGAAGCAATTCCGGGCACCCCCGGCAAGATGCCCTTGAAGCGCTTGACTGTGCATTTGCCGTTCGAACTATTAAGGTGGAACGGGAGTGGAGTTAGACCGCATTCCAGTCTGGGCTGTCGAACACAAAAGAACTGCAATGTCCGCCCAAGCGCAGCAGTAGCCGCAGGTGCGGATGAGTTACAGCAGGGTTGGCGCGCACGACTGTCAGATCGTAAGTGCCGCTGGCCATTACCGAATGGACGTAGTCAAGAAGCGGATCGGGCACAAACCCCAAGTGCATCCCACGATCAACAACCCTGATCGCCGCTGAGTTAACAGGGTTCTCGGGGTCGCGCTCCAGCCCGAGGCGATAGCCCGCGGGCAGTGTGGTTATTCGGTGGCTGGCCTCTACGCTGCGATGTCTGACGCCGTGAGCAAGGAAGTGCGCCGACGTTTCGCCTGTGGTCCGATCGAATCGGGGCAGCGAGACGAGTTCGATCGGGTCGCCTTCGCGATGCCCGCCGGAGGCGGTCAGGATCTCCCAGGCGTCAGCGTCGGCATCGAGATCCAAAGCCTCAAGGTATTGAGGGCGGTCCGGCCGCTTAGCGCTCATCACCCGGTCGGCGAACGATGGAAATAGCCTCTCGGAACGGTAAAGTCGGCTGACGTCGCGGAACCCAACGACCGGCACGAAAGCAGGGTCAGCCGCCACGCGAGCCAAGTACGTGAATTGATACGTCGGGCGCTCGGCCCCTCCGGTCAACCTATCGAGGTAGCCAATCGCCCGATACACCCCATCGTCAGCACCGCGACGCGTGACAATCAACCTCGACCGACGAAGACCTGGGTCAGCATCTGTCGACTCGACTAAGAGATCAACGGAGTGCATCACGGATTCGCTTTCGATTAGTGGCTAGTGCTGTCCTCACGAAACTACGGGTCGGGTCCGACAGATTTGGTGTCGCTGCAACGATATCGAAGCATAGATCCAGGTCAACGTTGGTTATTTGAGCTGTCCAGTGTTGTCGTGCCGCGCCTCCGCAGACTGACAGGGCCTCAGCGGCGACATCTATCAGGCTGATCGCCTCGCCGGCGTTAAAGCGTTTTGTCCGCCCGTGCTCGCACCACTGCACGACGGTTTTCTGCTCAATTCGCTGGGCACGGACCCTATCCTCGTCACCGCTGGCGAGGGCCGACCCGTGATCAAAGCTTGGACCGAGGCAAACGTCGCCCGTCCTGGAGTTTTGCAGCACTCCCCAATTGTGCGCATGCCGGTCAGTGTTCGCGATCCAGGCGTCCAGGAGCAGATAGCCCGCGAAGACATCGAATGCGGGCCAGTCGGCGTAACTGGTGCCCTCCGGACCTTGCAGCCCCTCTAATGCTTCGCGAATGGCGCTAATCGTATGGCCGCGGCAGGATTTGGCATCGAACTCGTCGTCGCGCTCGGCAAGCAATGCTGCTCCCGGGGTCCATGCCCACGCGCGAGGCCGCATGTCTCGGCTCATCGAGCCATAGACGCGTTCGTGGGTGCGTAACTGAACAACTGTCGCCAACTCCGTTTCCGCTGCAGGCACAGACAGCAGCTGGGCGACCTCGTAGGAGATCTTCTCCGCCCAGTCCTCTCCGCGAACGAGCACGTCGGGTTTGTCGCCGCGATGCTGACGTTCTTTGGACAGTTCGAGGGTTTTGATGCGGCGTGGCTTGAACAACCAGTGCCCGGCATGCGGCGAGGTCTCTGGTGCTATGAACCATCGTTTCGCTTCGTCACCTCCTGGTTCGCTCTCACCGCGAGTCCAGTCGGCGAGGTCGACGACTTCGTAGCTGTCTACCACGGTGCGAACTCTAAGTGGGGGCTCCGTGAGACGGGGCGAGGCAGAGCGGCGCGCCCGTCCGCAGCAAGGGCCTGCGACTTAGAACGGCGCCATGCCGAAGGGTATGTTCGTTAGCCAAGGCTCACCTCGGAGAAAGTGTTGTGGATGTCAACCCGTCGCACTCGCTGGAATCGCATCGTCGCCCTCATTGTCGCGGGGGGGCTGGCAGCAGGTCTTACTGCCTGCTCGTCCTCCGAGGAGGAGGACGGCCTGCTGGTCTACAACGCGCAGCACGAGTCGCTGACCAAGGAGTGGATCGACGCCTTCACCAAGGAGACCGGCATCAAGGTCACCTATCGCCAGGGCGGCGACACCGAGTTGGGCAACCAGTTAATCGCCGAGGGCGACGCTTCGCCGGCCGACGTGTTCCTTACCGAGAACTCGCCCGCCATGGCCGCGGTCGAGAGGGACGGCCTGTTCACCGACGTCGACGAAGCCACGATCGCTCAGGTGCCACCACAGTTCCGCCCCGCCACGAGTAAGTGGACCGGCGTCGCCGCCCGTACCACCGTGTTCGCCTACGACAAGACCAAGCTCACCGAGGCTCAGCTGCCGACTTCGATCATGGATCTGGAAAAGCCAGAGTGGAAGGGCCGCTGGGGTGCCCCGCCGGTCAAGCCCGACTTCCAGGCCATCGTCGCGGCAATGCTGGAACTCACCGGTGAACGGGCCACCGGCCAGTGGCTGGCCGGCATGAAGGCAGGCGCGGAGATTTACTCCGACAACATCGCCACGCTGCGCGCCGTCAACGACGGCCAGGTCGAGGGCGGGATCATCTACCACTATTACTGGTTCCGCGATCAGTCGCAGACCAAGGAAATCTCGGGCAACACCGCGCTGCACTACTTCCGGAACCAGGACCCGGGCGCCTTCGTCTCGATCTCCGGCGGCGGCATCTTGAACTCCAGCAAGAAGAAGGAAGACGCCCAGAAGTTTTTGACCTTCATCACCAGCAAGGCCGGCCAAGAAGTGCTCGAGAAGGGCACGTCGTTCGAGTACCCCGTGGCCAGCGGCGTTCCGGCCAACCCCGCGCTGGTGCCGCTTGTCGACCTGCAGGCACCCGCCGTGAACCCGTCGAACCTCGACGCGCAGAAGGTCACCGACCTGATGACGAAGGCGGGCCTGCTTTAGATGGGTGGCTGACGTTAGTACCGCCGCCGCGACGGCCGTCGACGCGGCGCTGCTCGACGCCTTGCCGCCGTCGGAGGTGCCCGGCCGGGCAGCTGCCACGCGGCCGGGGCCGGTCCTCACCGCCGGTGTGGTGCTGCTGGTCGTGGCGGCGTTCGTGCCGATCGGGTACGTCGCCTGGTCGGTGGTGTCGCTGGGGCCGACGCGGGTCTGGGAACTCCTCGCGCGGCCACGCGTGCTCGAATTGTTCGTCAACACCGTCGGTCTCGTCGTCGTCACGGTCCCGATCTGCATCGTGCTCGGCATCGGGGCGGCATGGCTGGTGGAACGCTCCGACATTCCCGGCCGGGCGATCTGGCGACCGATGTTCGTCGCTCCCCTGGCGGTGCCCGCCTTCATCAACAGCTACGCATGGGTCAGCGTCGTCCCGACCCTGCACGGCTTCTGGGCAGGCATTCTCGTCGCCTCGCTGTCGTACTTCCCGTTCGTCTACGTGCCCGCCGCCGCCACGCTCCGTCGCCTCGACCCGGCGATCGAGGAATCCGCACGCACGCTCGGTTCCAGCCCGGCGGCCGTATTCCGGCGCGTGGTGCTGCCACAGCTTCGCCTGGCGGTCCTCGGCGGCGGACTGCTCATCGGCGTGCACCTGCTGGCCGAGTACGGCGCGTTCGCCATGCTGCGCTTCTCGACGTTCACCACCGCGATCTTCGAACAGTTCCAGGCCACGTTCGACGGCGCGGCGGGCAGCACGCTCGCAGGCGTTCTGATGCTGCTGTGCCTGGTGTTGCTCGTTGGCGAGGCCGGGGTGCGCGGCAACGCCCGCTACGCCCGACTCGGTTCCGGCGCCCAGCGCACCTCGCTGCCCCATCGCCTCGGGAGCATGACGTTTCCCGCAGTTGCCGCCCTCGCCGCACTGGCCGCGCTCGCCCTCGGCGTTCCGGTGTGGACGATCCTGCGGTGGCTGTGGATCGGCGGCAGCGACGTGTGGGCGCTCGGCGAGATCGTACCGTCGACGGTGCAGACTGTGGCGCTGGCCGCCGCGGCCGCGGCGTTGACGACGGTGCTGGCGTTCCCCTTCGCCTGGATCGCGGTGCGGCACCGCGGCTTCTTCGCCCGCTTCGTCGAGGGCTCGAACTTCGTGACGAGTTCGATGCCAGGCATCGTGACCGCGCTCGCGCTCGTCACCGTGGCGATCCGCTTCGCACCGCCTCTGTACCAGACGGCGACGCTGGTCCTCGCGGCCTATGTGCTGATGTTCATGCCCCGCGCGATGGTCAACCTGCGGTCGGGGTTGGCCCAAGTGCCGCCGACGTTGGAGGAGGCGTCGCGTTCGCTCGGTGTCTCCCCCACCCGCACGCTGCTGCGAGTCACCTTGCGGCTCACCGCACCTGCCGCCGCCGCCGGTGCCTCGCTGGTATTCGTCGCCGTGGCCACCGAGCTGACCGCCACCCTGCTGCTGGCGCCGACGGGCACCAACACCCTGGCGATGCGATTCTGGTCGCTGTCGAGCGAACTGTCCTACGCCAGCGCCGCACCGTATGCGCTGCTGCTCGTCGTGCTCGCGGTTCCGGTGACAGTCGTGCTGTTCCAGCAGTCCAGCAGGGCGGCCGCGCTATGACGATCCACGGGGCTACCGGCAACGCGCTCGACGTCACCGGGCTAACCAAGGCCTTCGGCAGCCACACCGTGCTGCACGGCATCGACCTCGGCGTCACCGCGGGCACGATCACCGCCGTGGTCGGCGCCTCCGGCTGCGGCAAGACCACGCTGCTGCGTCTGGTCGCCGGCTTCGAGAACCCCGATGCGGGAACGGTTTCCATCGCCGGACGCCAGGTAGCAGCAGCCGGCAGCAGTATCCCCGCGCATCGCCGCGACGTGGGCTACGTCGCGCAGGACGGCGCGCTGTTCCCGCACCTGACCGTGGGCCAGAACATCGCCTACGGGCTGTCGGGCCGCCGCAACGTCCAGCCGCGCGTCGCCGAACTCCTCGCTACCGTCTCCCTCGACGAGTCCTACGCCGCACGCCGGCCGCACGAACTCTCCGGGGGACAGCAGCAGCGCGTGGCCCTCGCCCGCGCCCTCGCCCGCCAGCCCGCGCTCATGCTGCTCGACGAACCGTTCAGCGCCCTGGACACCGGACTGCGGGCGTCGACCCGCAAGGCCGTGGCGACGCTGCTCTCCGACGCCGGCGTCACGACCCTGATCGTCACTCACGATCAGGAGGAGGCGCTGTCGATCGCCGACCAGGTCGCGGTGATGCGCGACGGCCGATTCACCAAAGTCGGTACGCCGCAGGCGGTCTACCGAGAACCCAACGATCGTTTCACCGCCGAATTCCTCGGTGACTGCGTGCTGCTGCCGTGCACGGTGACCGGCGGGGTCGCCACCTCGGCACTGGGCCGGCTGCCGGTCCGCGGCACCGTACCCGACGGCGGTGGCACGCTGATGCTCCGCCCGGAGCAATTGGAGGCGGCGGCGGTCTCCGACGACGACCGCAGCGACGGGATGGCGACGGTTCTGGCGTCGGAGTTCCGCGGCCACGACGTCCTGCTCACCGTCGACCTCGGCGGCGACGCCGCGCCGATCACCGTCCGTCAGCACAGTGTCGCGCCGCCCGCGGTCGATGCAAAGGTCCGCATCCACGTCACCGGTGCCGCCGTGGTGTTCGGCGACCGCCCGCGCGACGGGCGATGACCGCGCCGTGATGTTCGAGCGGCTCGTTGACCACCTTGCGTGCCACGGCGACGCCGTCGCGGTGCTCACCGCCGAGAAGGCCGTTACCTACGCCGAACTCGCGACGCAGGTCGCGACCCGCGCCGAGGAACTGGGTACTTGCCGCAAGCTCGTCCTGCTCGAGACCCGCAACGACCTGCCCACGCTGGTGACCTACCTCGGTGCGCTCGCCGGCCACCACGTGGTGCTGCCCGTGCCCGCGGGCGGCGACCGCCGGTCGGTCGTCGACACCTACCACCCCGACGTCATCGTCACCGACGGCGTCATCACCGAGGGCACACGCCACCGTCCCGCCCCCGAACTCCACCCGGACCTGGCCCTGCTGCTCTCGACGTCCGGCAGTACCGGCTCCCCCAAGCTGGTGCGATTGTCCCGGTTCAATCTCGCCGCCAACGCCGAGTCGATCGCCACCTATCTCGACATCACCCGAACCGACAGGGCCGCAACGACTCTGCCGATGTCGTACTGCTACGGCCTGTCGGTGACCCACAGTCACCTGCTACGCGGAGCCGCGCTCGTGCTCACCGAACTGTCCGTGGTCGACGACGACTTCTGGAACGTGTTCCGGAAGCGCGGCGCAACGTCGTTCGCCGGCGTACCGCACACCTTCGAACTGCTCGACCGGATCGGCTTCGAGGCGATGTCGCTGCCGAACCTGCGCTACGTCACCCAGGCCGGCGGACGGCTCGACCCGGACCGCGTGCGCCGGCTCGCAAACCTCGGCTACCGCGCGGGGTGGCGGTTCTTCGTCATGTACGGCGCCACCGAGGCCACCGCACGCATGGCCTACCTGCCGCCAGAACTCGCCCACGACCACCCCGAGTCGATCGGCATCCCGATCCCCGGCGGGTCGTTCCGCATCGAACCGGTCGACGGAATGCCCGACGGAACCGGCGAACTCGTCTACCGCGGACCCAACGTCATGATGGGGTACGCACACACCGCCGCCGATCTCGCCGCCGACGCCGGAGTCGAGGAACTGCGCACAGGCGACATCTCCCGGCAGCGCCCCGACGGCCTCTACGAGGTGGTCGGGCGCAGCGACCGGTTCGTCAAGCTCTACGGACTGCGCATCGACCTGCAACGCGTCGAGTCGGCCCTGCACGCCGACGGCGTCACCGCGATCTGCACCGACGGCGACGGCCTGCTGCTCGTCGGCGCCGCCGACCGTCCCGAGGACACCGACGTCGCTGCCGCGGCGGCCGACGCGTCGGGTCTCCCCGGTGCGGCGATCCGGGTGGTCGACGTCTACGAGATCCCCCGCCTGCCCACCGGCAAGCCGGACTATCGCAGCCTACGCGAGCGGGCCGCCGACCGGACGACCGACGATGCCCGCCTGGACCTGCGCGGTCTGTTCGCCGACGTGCTGCAGATCGACACGGCCGACGTCGATCCCCGCAGCAGCTTCGTCGACCTCGGCGGCAACTCGCTGTCTTACGTCGCCATGTCGGTGCGGCTCGAACGCGCGCTCGGGCACCTGCCCGCGGATTGGCAGCGGCTGCCGCTGAGCGAGCTGGAGTCCGCCCGCAAAACCCGCCGGTGGTGGGGAACAACGCTCGAGACCAGCGTGGCGCTGCGTGCGGCAGCAATCGTCCTGGTCGCCGGATCGCACGCGGAGCTGTGGGTGCTGTGGGGCGGCGCGCACATCCTGCTGGGCGTCGCCGGATACAACTTCGGCCGCTTCTGCCTCACCCCCCTGCCGCGCGCCACCCGGGTGCGCCACCTGGTCAGCACCATCGGCTGGATCGCCGTGCCCGCTTTTCTGTGGGTGGCATTCGCGCTACTCGTCACCGACGACTACGCGGCCTCGAATCTACTGCTGGCCAACAAGTTCCTCGGTCCAGGAGACAGCATGACCGCCGGGCGGCTGTGGTTCGTCGAAGTCCTGGTGTGGGTCCTGGTGGGGTTGGCGCTGCTGTGCGCGACGCGGTGGGGCGACCGCGCCGAACGCCGGTGGCCGTTCGGCGTTGCGGCGGCATTCCTGGCCCTGGGCATGGCCCTGCGATGGGACGTCTTCGGCATCGGGCTCGGCAGGGCCGCCTGGTTCACCATCCTGGCGTTCTGGTTCTTCGCCATCGGCTGGGCCGCCTCGAAGTCGTCGACGGTGTGGCAGCGGATCGCCGTGACCGCGGTCCTCGCCGTCGGAATCGTCGGGTACTTCGGCCAACCCAACCGCGAGGCCTTGGTGTTCATCGGGCTGGCGCTGCTGATCTGGCTGCCCGCCATCCGGTGCCCATCCGCTTTGACGGTCACCGCAGGCGTGATCGCCGAGGCGTCACTGTTCATCTATCTCACGCACTACCAGGTGTATCCGCTGTTCGGCGAACAGAAGCTCGTCGGCGTGCTGGCCGCGATCGTCGTCGGCATCCTGCTGACCCAGCTGGTCACGCTAACTCGCAAAAAGGCTCACCGATACACGCCGACCGCCATCACTCGAGGTCAGGCTGCCGCTCGGCGGTGAGACCCCGCTGCGCCACCGGGGCCCGCGATCACCTTCATAAACCTCGGATCTCTGCGCGCACCGACGCACCGAACGATCCGAGACGATACGCGCCGCAGGGCAGCTCTCCAGCGAGGTGTCCGCGCTCGATGGTCAGCCGATCTAGCAGAGGCCGTATGTCTTCGGCTAGTAGCGCCACGCGGAAGACCGCCGCGACCTTGTGCTGGCGGTCGAGGACCATCGTTGGTGGGCACCACGCTGGTCGGATAGTACGTCCCAGGGTGATAGGCGGATCGGTTGGAGATAGCTTCGACACTTAGCGGCGATCGGTGAAGGCTAATGGGTCCCTGTCAGGTCCTCGAGGGCTACATCCCGCCGGGACGGTGGGGGCAGGCGCGCTGCATGTTGGCGCACATCGGACACTTCTCCATTGGCATCATCATCATGGAGCCCGTGCAACACCAAAACAGCTGCGTAGGAGTGCCGTTGTCGTAAACCACCGCCATGGGCTGTGGGCCGACTGCATCAAAGTAGATCGCCCCGCTGGAGGCTTGGCCCTCGCCGAGGGTGGTAGCCGGAAGGCCCTGTGGGCTGGCGATCTGCCACAAGACGGGATAACGCTGCCCGGCTGCGGTAACCGTGTACAGATTCGGAATGATCGGAGTCACCGTGCCGGTGACGGCTCGAACGGTGGCCGAAGCTTCCCAGACTTGACCGCGGGCAGTGTATCCGGGCAAGGCGACCGAAGACTCTCGCAGATCCGAGATGACCCACTCCTGGACGACTGCGCCCCCCGCATCGGTGAGCTGTTGAGGCGAGCCGAACTGATGTCCGCACGGCATCGCCGCCACAGCGGGCGGCGCGAGAGTAGCTCCGGCACCGAGAAGAGTCACGCAGGCGAGTACCGCCATGATGACGCGAAAACGCATATTGGGTGGTCCTTCCGCGCGATGTGAGTAGGCGGTCGCGGGCGCGTACGCAGCATAGCGAACATCTACGGAGCTAGATAGTAGTCGGTCGCCCCTGCGCGGTAAGCAACTGCACGCGGAAGCATCGATCAAGGAAGCTCGGAACAGGTGTCGCACGGTCAGTACGGATAATTGAGGGCCGATCAGCAGTGGTCGAGACTTAGCAAGCGGGTTCTCAGGAAGTGACATGCGCGCACGACCACACCTATCGGTGACAGATGAATCTCGTTCGGGTTGAGATGTGGTGTCAGGCAACCGCTTCGGGGAAAGCACTGTCATCCTGATTCCGTGGCGCCTAGGACAGCGAGGAAGACCGACAGCAGACTGGCTGCTCGGCTTGCCGCGCTGGCCTCGTTGGGCGCTTCTCTTATCCATTTCGCCGTTGTGCCTGCTCACTGGCAGGAGTGGATGCCGGCGGGCTTGTTCTTCGTTGCGGTCGCGCTCTTCCAATTGATATGGGCGCGGGCTGTGCTGGCCCGAACGACGATCCCCGTGCTTGCCGCCGGCATCATGCTCAACCTCGGAGCCATTGCTCTTTGGGCCCTGTCCAGGACCGCCGGGGCACCATTCGGCCCTAATGCGGGGGAAGCCGAAGTGGTGCAGGCCGCGGACCTTTGTGCGCTGCTGCTTCAGGTTTATGTTGTGATGGGCGCTGCCTGGGTGTGGTACCGCGGCCTGCAAGGAGAGCCGGTACCGGTGTTCGGCAGCGCGATGGTCCTCATGGGCGCAGTCGGTGTCGTGGCGCTGGCGTCCACAGTGGGAGTTGCTTCAGGTTTGCGGCACGGTGATCACGCTCCAGCAGGCGCAGCCGGTGGTCACCATGGGACGGCCGCCGAGGCTGCAGATGGTGACCACCACGGCACTGGCGCCGAGCCGGAGGAGGGTAGTGATCGTGGGACGAGTGCCGAGCATGCCGATGGCCACGATGGCGGTCGTCCAGAGTCGGTCATCTCGCCGCCGGTGAGCGTGCCTGGCGGCGAGCCGCCGACGGCGGCGCCGGCAGGAGCCCCGGCCCCATCCGCTGCGCCATTGAACGACGCCCATGGCGATCACGATCACGGCGACTGAAAATCTGATCTCTCGCTGGAGTCGGTTCCTAGACGATTGGTAGGTGCCCAGTCGGTAGGTATCGTGATCGACCGGCACCCAGAGGTCAGCTCGCCGGAAGGCCGCAACCCGTCACCATCAACGCATGCCGTTCAGCCCATTCGTGAGCCCATAGTGCCTGCGACCTGCCCCGCAGCGCGCATTGCGCGGATCGAGCCCGCCGCTAACCGGTCCTAACGGTTGAGAACCGCGCGTGTGCTGGCCTCAGGGCTCAGGTCGAGGCGGCGCAACAGTTGCGCGTTGAGCGCCACGACGATCGTCGACAGTGACATGAGGATGGCGCCGACTGACATCGGTAAGACGAATCCGATCGGTGCGAGCACACCGGCAGCCAGCGGCACTGCGATGAGGTTGTATCCGGCGCCCCACCAGAGGTTCTGCTTCATTTTTCGGTAGCTGGCTCGCGACAGTTCGATGACCGACAGCACCGAGCGCGGGTCGGAGCTTGCCAGGATCACACCGGCAGAGGCGATGGCGACGTCGGTGCCGGCGCCGATCGCGATGCCGACGTCGGCCTGTGCCAACGCGGGGGCATCGTTGACGCCATCGCCGACCATCGCGACCTTCTTGCCCTCCTGTTGCAGCGCAGCAACTTTCGACGCCTTGTCTTCCGGGCGTACTCCGGCGAACACCCGATCTATGCCGAGTTCGTGACCTACCGCCTGCGCGACCGCTTCGGCGTCACCGGTGATCATGACCACCTCGACGCCGAGCTTGTGCAAGGCATCGACGGCGTCGCGCGACTCGGGGCGGATCTCGTCGGCCAGGCGGAGGCCGCCGACCACAGCACCGTCTCGGATGACGTGCAGGATGATCGCGCCCTCGTCGCGCCACGAGGTCGCCGCGTGAACCTCTTGCGCGCCGATCTCTTCGAGCAGGCGGGGGCCGCCCACGCGGATCT
The DNA here is from genome assembly GCF_022374875.2 of Mycolicibacterium rufum. Next base: position 78,644 of record NZ_CP092428.2, on the reverse strand, counting down.
CGTGCCCGTCGACCGTGGCAGTCACGCCGACGGCGGGAGACGACGAGAAGCCTTTCGCGCGTGGCACAGTCAGTCCCCGCTCGTCGGCGGCTTTCACGATCGCTCGTGCCAGGGGGTGTTCACTGTCGGCTTCGGCGGCGGCCGCGAGGGCGAGCACGGAGTCGTCGTCGAGGTCGCCGCGGACCTCGATCGCGGTCACGGTTGGTTCGCCCTTTGTCAGGGTGCCGGTTTTGTCGAAGAGAACGGCGTCGACGGTGCGCATGCCTTCTAGGGCCAGGCGATCCTTGATCAGCACGCCTCCCCGCGCAGCGCGTTCGGTGGCGATCGAGACGACAAGTGGTATCGCTAATCCCAACGCATGGGGGCAGGCGATGACGAGCACGGTAATGGCTCTTATGACCGAGGCGTCGGGGTCTCCGACAATCGACCACGCCACGGCTGTGATGGCAGCAGTCCCCAGGGCAAACCAGAACAGCCACCCGGCCGCCCGGTCGGCGAGGCGCTGGGCTCGCGAGGACGAGTTCTGCGCTTCGGTAACCAGGCGCTGGATTCCCGCCAGGGCGGTGTCGTCACCGGTGGCGGTGATTTCGACCCGAAGCCCGGAATCGGTGGCGACAGTTCCAGCCGTCACCGCATCTCCGACGCCGCGGGCCACCGGCCGCGATTCACCGGTCACCATCGACTCGTCCATGTCCGCTCGCCCCTCGACGATTCTGCCGTCGGCGGGGATGCTGCCGCCGGGTCGGACGACTACCAGATCACCGACTTTTAGGTCGGCGGGCGACACGGTGATGGTTCGTTCGCCGTCGACCTTTTCGGCCTCGTCGGGAAGCAGGGCCGCCAGGGAGTCCAGTGCGGAGGTGGTCTGAGCCAAGGAGCGCATTTCGACCCAGTGTCCGAGCAGCATGATGACGATCAGCAGCGCCAGTTCCCACCAGAACTCCAGTTCGTGGTGGAGCAGGCCCAGGCTCGCGCCCCAGGAGGCGAAGAATGCGACGGTGATGGCCAGCCCGATGAGCAGCATCATTCCCGGTTTTCGGGAACGGATTTCGCTGACGGCGCCGGTAAGGAAGGGACGTCCCCCGACGACATACATGACCGTGCCCAACAGTGGCGCGATCCAGCGGCCACCGGGGACGTCGGGTACTTCGTAGCCGAGCAGCATCGCGAACATGGTCGAGAACGCGATGACCGGGACGGCAATGATCAGGTTGATCCAGAAGAGCTTCCGGAACTGAGCCACATGATCGGCGCCGTGCCCGGCATGACCCCCATGGCCGGCATGGTCGTCGTGGTGGGGGCCGGAGTCGTGAACGGCGTGCTCGCCATGGCCCTCATGGTCGGCGTGAACGCCGGTGTGGGATGTCGCTAATGCGTGCTCGTCGTGGCTGGTCATGTTGTGCTCTCCTTGAGGAGTCTCACGTGTTCGTTCGCGCGGGTGCGTAGGAGCGAGGCGGCGTCAGTGCACCGCCGTTGCGGGTCATGACCGCACGAGGCGGGCGATGGCATCGGAGGCTTCGGTGAGTTTGGCATCGGCAGCGGGTCCCCCGGCGGCAGCAGCGTCTCGAACGCAGTGTCGGAGATGGTCGTCGAGCAGTGCCAGCGCGACGCTTTGCAGGGCCTTGGTCAGGGCGTCAGCTTGGGTGAGGATGTCGATGCAATAGCGTTGCCCCTCGATCATCCGACTGATGCCGCGGGCTTGGCCCTCAATACGTTTCAAGCGTTTGAGGTACTTGTCCTTATCGGTGATGTAGCCGTGGTGGACTGAACCCGATGCCGGGCAGTGGTCAGCGTCGTCGACGTGAGTCATGGCAACTCCTTCGGTCTGTGGGTTGGGAGGCCGGGGTTCGGCAGGTCAGTCACGCCGCGCTGGCGTACTTGTCGGGGTCTCGGTCGAAGCGCGGTCCACATCCTTTGCAGCAGAACCAATACCGTCGGCCTCGGTAGTCGCGGAATAGGCCCGCGGCTTCGGCGGCCGCCTTGTTCACCGGCGTGCCGGGCATGACCGGGCATGTTGTCTCGTCCGTTACGGGGTCGAGGAGGTTCGTGGTCCCCGGATTGATGACCGTCGTGTCGAGGTCTTGTGTTGAGCCGCTGCAGCAGCAGCTCGACGTCAGGTTCTTGTTGTCGGACATGAGTTCTCCTTGATGCAGAAGGGGTTCAGTGGGTAGGGGCAGAGGATGTGGATGTGGATTTGAAGCCGCGCAGTCGCAGGCTGTTGCCCATGACGAAGACGCTGGAGAACGCCATGGCCGCGCCGGCGAGCATGGGGTTGAGCATGCCCAGTGCAGCAACCGGTATGGCGGCAACGTTGTAGGCGAACGCCCAGAACAGGTTCGTCTTGATCGTCGATAGTGTCCTGCGGGACAGCCGGATCGCGTCGACGGCGCTGCGCAGGTCGCCGCGTACCAGGGTGATGTCGGAGGCTTCGATCGCGACATCTGTTCCGGTACCCATAGCCAGGCCGAGGTCGGCTTGGGCGAGGGCAGGCGCATCGTTGACGCCATCGCCGACCATCGCCACGGTCTTGCCCTCGGATTGCAGCCGGAGAATAACGTCGACTTTGTCTTTCGGCATCACCTCGGCGATCACAGTGTCGATGCCGACCTCGGCGGCGATCTGGCGGGCGACGGCTTCGTTGTCCCCAGTGAGCAGCACCGGCGTCAAGCCCATCTGGCGCATCTGTGAGATTGCCTGCGCACTGGTGGGTTCAACGGTATCCGCGACGACGAGTACGCCGCGAGCCTCACCGTCCCAGCCGACGGCGACCACCGTCTTGCCCCGCGCTTCGGCCGCGTCTTTCGCCTGCGCCAACTCTGGGCTGAGGTGTTGGGACCAGTCGGCGAGCAGTGATTCGCGCCCCACGACCACGGCGTGGCCGTCCACGATGCCCTGCACACCCTTGCCTTCGACATTGGCGAAATCCTCAGGGGTGGGCAGCGTCCCGAGTTCTTCGGTCGCAGCGACGGCGATTGCTTGGGCGATCGGGTGCTCTGAGGCGTTCTCCAACGCCCCTGCCAGCCGGAGCAGGTTCCCGCGGTCGGTTCCCGGGGCGGTGATGACGTCGACCAGGGTCATCTTGCCGGTGGTGACGGTGCCGGTCTTGTCCAGCACCACGGTGTCGACCTTGCGGGTGGACTCCAGCACCTCCGGGCCCTTGATCAGAACGCCCATTTGCGCGCCGCGACCGGTGCCCACCAGCAGTGCCGTCGGTGTGGCCAAGCCGAGCGCGCAGGGGCAGGCGATTACCAGCACGGCAACGGCGGCGGTGAAGGCGGCCGCGACCGGGAAGCCCGCGCCCAACCACGCTCCGAGTGTGATCACCGCGATCGCGAGGACGATCGGCACGAAGACACCGGAGATGCGATCGGCTAGCCGCTGGACCTGGGCTTTGCCGGTCTGGGCGTTCTCCACCAGCTGGGCCATCTGCGCCAACTGGGTGTCGGAACCGATGCGGGTGGCGCGTACCACCAGTCGCCCACCGGCGTTGACGGTTGCACCGACCACGGTGTCACCTGGGCCGACCTCCACGGGGACCGATTCGCCGGTCAGCATCGAGACATCGACCGCCGATGTCCCCGATACCACCACCCCGTCGGTGGCGATCTTCTCTCCCGGTCGCACGACGAACTCGTCGCCCACTATCAGGTCCTCGACGGCGATCTTCGTTTCCGCGCCGTCGCGCAGCACGGATACCTCCTTGGCGCCCATCTCTAGGAGGGCGCGCAGCGCCGCACCGGCCTGCCGTTTGGACCGCTTCTCGAAATAGCGCCCCGCAAGGATGAATGTTGTGACGCCAGCGGCGACTTCGAGGTAGATGTTGGCGGCGCCGTGAGACGGTGCGAGTGTCAGTTCGAACGGATGCTTCATTCCCGGGGTGCCGGCGGTCCCGAAGAACAGCGCGTACAGCGACCACAGGAAGGCCGACAAGGTGCCCAGGGAGATGAGCGTGTCCATCGTCGCCGTAGCGTGCCGCAGGTTGGCCCAGGCAGCGCGGTGAAACGGCCAGGCCGCCCAGACGATCACCGGCGCAGCCAACACCAGCGACGCCCACTGCCAGTAGGTGAATTGCAGCGTGGGGATCATCGCCATCGCGATGACCGGCACCGATAGCAGCACCGAACCGGTCAGCCGGTGGCGCAGGGACACCATGTCGGGGTCGTCGGTCTCGCCTGTCTCTCCGGGCGGGGCGGGCTTCTCCGGTGTGGGTAGCGCGGCGCTGTAGCCGGCATTTTCCACCTCGGCGAGCAGCTGCGCGGGATCGTATCCGTCGGGCACCGTGACGGTGGCCTTCTCGGTCGCGTAGTTGACTGTTGCCGCGACGCCATCGATCTTGTTGAGCGTGCGTTCGATGCGGTTGGCGCAGGAGGCGCAGGTCATTCCTCCGATGCGGAGCTCAATGCTCGGGCCGGACACGGGCGTCGACGTCGTCATGTGTGCCAGTGCCTTTCAGTTTTCTAGGTGGACGGAGGTCGTCAGTGCCCGCCGGCATGGCCGGCGTCGCGCGACGGTTCTGGCGCGGGCTGATTGGTGGCGCCGCGTGCGGCGTCGACGACGAACGTGGCGGTGTGCACGGTGTCGTCGACCTTGAAGTCGAGGTAGAGCAGGTAGCGACCGGCGGTGGGTGCGGTCGCTGCGAACGTCACCGCAGGCCCGCCAGTGCGGTCCCCCACCGGTTCAGCGCCCTCAGGGTGCACGTGCAGATACGCCATGTCACCTTCACGCAGCGCGACGAGGTGCCCGTATGCCCCCAGGTAGGGCTGCAATGTCGTCACCGGCTCGCCGTCACGGATGATTCTCGCTGTGAGCTGCTTCGAGACGCCGGCGGTGAGCGCACCGTCGAGTTCCACGGTGTAACCGGCAATTTCATCCACGGTGCGTGTGGTCATCGGGGGCGACGGGGCCAACTCGCCGGCCAGGTCGACCGTGCGGGTAAGCGTGAGTTTGGTGCTGCTGGCCTGGGCGGGCTGAAAGTCCGCGAACACCCGGTAGGCCCCGGCGGCCTTCCACATCCAGGGCGTCGACCATATGCCGGTTGCCCGATCCAGGACCGGGTGGACGTGCGCGAAATGCTGACCATCAGAACGGACGACGATGAGATGCAGCTGCTTGTCGTGCACAGTCGCGTAGTCCAGCAGCGGCGTGCCGCTGGGACCAGCAATGGTGAAGCTCAACCTGCCACGATCGTTGGGTGCTCCGGGTCCCCGTACCGCGCTGAGCGTGTATCCGTCTTGGGCGAGTGACAACCCCGGCGGATCAGCGGACAGAGGTGATACCGGCAACGCCTGCTCGGTCGGCGCGCTGTGATCAGCCGCGGGCTCAGCGCCAACGTGCTGAGTGGCCGTCACCGCGGTGTCGGGGACGACCGCCGCGGCGGTGACGTACGCAGCCGTGAACGCCACCGCCAGTCCGGCACCGAAAGCGGCCAACCGTCCTGCAGCGTTCATACGACCCGCACCGCCGAATAGCCGGCCTCGTCGACCGCACGCAAGATCTGGGCGTCATCGACGGGACCGCTGGAGGTCACGATCAGAGTGCCCGCCGTGGCGCTGACCTCGACGTCTTGAACACCGGCGACCCCGCTGACTTCTTCCCGCACTGACAGCTCGCAGTGCCCGCAGGTCATTCCTGTGACGGCGTACGTGACCGTGTTCATGACCGAACTCCCATCTTCGCTCTCGGTAGTACCCCTACCGGGTATGCGTACATCAAGGTATACCCCCAGAGGGTATGTTGCAAGGGTGGGTTTTTCGGGCTCTTGCTGATGCCGCGTCGACGCAGGCCGAGGCATTCCCGACGAAGGGAGAGACGAATGGTGATGCGAACGTTGCACGTCGGGGATGACGGCTGGCCGCTCATGGGCGAGGTCATCGGCCGCGGCGAGCTGATCATCATGCTGCACGGCGGTGGGCCCGATCACTACAGCATGCGGCCGCTTGCCACCCGCCTTGCTGGCCGGTATCGCGTTGCGCTGCCCGATATTCGAGGATATGGAGCGCATCGCGATGCCCCGATCCGACGTTGCACCTCTGGGATCAGTACGTCACCGACACTGTCGCGATCATGCACGCGCTCGACGCCACGTCCACCCACCTTGTCGGCGCCGGCCTCGGCGGCACGATCGCTCCTTACGGACATGCCTCCAACACCCCCGGATCGCCCGGTCCGCGGTCATCATCAGTGCTGAAGCCATCGAGGACGACGACGACAAGGCCGCAGACGCAAAGCTGATGGACCGCTTCGCCGACCGCGCCCGCGCCCGCGGTCTACAGGCCGCCTGGGAGCTGTGTGTTCCTCACCTGCAGCCGCTCATTGCCAACCTCGTCACCCAGGCCATTCCGCGCGCTGACGCCCAAAGCGCCGCTGCCGCAGCGGCAATCGGTCACGATCGGGCCTTCGCCACAGCCGAGGAACTCCGGCGCATCAACACCCCGACGCTCATCATCGCCGGCGATGACCCACGTCACCCCGCGCAACTCGCGTGCACCCTCGTCGACGTCCGTCCGCAGGGAGTACTCGCCGAGGCCACAATGTCCGACCTGCTCGTCAACGCTGACGACATCGCGCACGCCTTCGGCCCGACAATCGAACAGTTCCTCGCCACCACGTCGGACCCCGGATACTTAAGGCGATCGACAACAGCGCCGCAGCTCCAGCCGTCAGCTGTAGCAGGCTTTCCCACTATCGGCCTTGATGGGGCGGCGCCCGCCGGCGATTTTGGCTCAACGTGCACAGGGCGATGCACGTGGCGATCGACCGCGTGGTTGAACTCTCGATGAGCCACCGGAACTTCTCTTGTGCCGTCACAAGCGATGGGCCTTCCCAGTCGACGAGGTACCCGCCGCGGATACAACCGCAAAGTACCCCTCGGGGGTATCCCCGCACAATGTGCGACCCATCGGATGTCCTCGCAAACCCGAGACGCCAGCCCTTAGTGCCAGCTTTATCGAATCTTCATCGAAGGACTAAGAAAGCCAAACGACTCACGAGCACACTCAAAGGCATACCCGTGAACGGTGAACCGTCGCCCGCGACCGGCCCTCGCGGCGCACCAGGCGGTGCCCCGCCCGTTAGCCGATGACGACAACCCGATAGGGAGAGCCCCATTCATGCCGCAGACAGGCTGCCCCCCAGCGTTTCGAGCGACGACGCACTGGCTGCGCACGACCGTCCTCGCGGCGGCGGTGCTGCTGATCGCGACCGCCTGCACCTCATCACCGACGGCGGCGCCCACTCCCGACGTCATCACCGACAAGGGCACGCCCTACGCAGACTTGCTCGTACCGAAACTGGAAGCGTCCGTCACTGATGGTGCCATCGGCGTCGCTGTCGATGCCCCCGTGACCGTTACCGCCGGCGACGGTGTTCTCGGCCAAGTGTCGCTGACCAACGAGGCGGGCGAACTTGTCGACGGGCAACTGGGCCCCGACGGCGTTACATGGTCATCGGCGGAACCGCTGGGCTACAACAAGCAGTACACCCTGCAGGCGCAAGCACAAGGGCTTGGCGGAACGACAAGCACCAGCGCAACATTCGAAACCCATTCCCCCGAAAACCTGACGATGCCCTACGTCTTGCCCAATGACGGCGAAACAGTGGGCGTGGGTCAACCCATTGCGATTCGCTTTGACGAGAACATCACGAACCGGGTTGCGGCGCAGCAGGCGATCACCGTGACCACGAACCCACCGGTTGAGGGCGCCTTCTACTGGCTCAGCAATCGTGAAGTCCGCTGGCGCCCCGCCGAGTACTGGGAGCCCGGAACGAAGGTTGAGGTGTCAGTCAAGGCTTACGGAGTCGACTTCGGCGACGGGCTCTTCGGCCAGGATGACGTCACCACACGCTTCACAATCGGCGACCAAATCATCGCCACCGCCGATGACGCCACCAAGACGATGACCGTGCGGCGCAACGGCGAAGTCGTCAAAACCATGCCGATCTCCATGGGCAAAGCCAAAACGCCCACCGACAACGGCGCCTACATCGTCGGCGACCGCTACTCATTCCTGGTGATGGATTCGTCCACCTACGGAGTCCCCGTCAACTCACCCGACGGGTACCGCACCGAAGTCGAATGGGCCACCCAAATGTCCTACAGCGGCATCTACGTGCACTCAGCGCCGTGGTCGGTGGGTAGCCAAGGCATCGCCAACGTCAGCCACGGATGCCTCAACGTCAACCCGGCCAACGCCCGCTGGTTCTACGACAACACCCGACGCGGCGACATCGTGGAAGTCATCAACACAACCGGCCCCACACTGTCGGGAACCGACGGCCTCGGCGACTGGAACATCCCCTGGGAGCAATGGAAGGCCGGAAACGCCAACGTCTGAGCATCGGAAGTTCTTGACACCGAGCCGACATGGCTTCAATGCCCGGCGAATCTGAAAACCATTACTCCGCAGTGCATTTGAGGTCATTTCTGAGACGTCGTTGCCGTACGGGCGGTTGCCGGCGTGACTGGAGCCACCGACTCCCCGATAACCGATGGCGGCGCGTACCGCCGACGAGGCTTCGAATAACCGCTCGGGGCAGAATTGTTGCTGACGCCCGACGACGGCCTATAGAGCTCGTTGCCGAGAAGCTCGCACATTTGAGTCCGCGCACCATTCACGCGCGTCTTCCCGACCGTGAAACGGGTTTAAGTCCATACTTGCCGCATTCGAAGCGAACGGCCGCAGCGAATTTCACCACTGTAATTATGTGGCTGGTGTTACTGGTGGGGCTTTTGTGAGTTACGCTTTTCTACGTAGGAGCTACGTATTTTTGGTGCTGCGCCCTACGTATGCGATCAGCCCCGCTATTGGTGCGTGAAGTAACTCACCGCCGGGCGCACCGAGGAGAAGACATGGGATTACACGTCCGGAGCAAGGGTGCGGCAATTGCTAGCACTGACCGCTGCGACCCGGCAATCCTTGTTGCGGGACGCGTTCGACGGCTCCCCGGTGTGATCGCTATCGTCGTCTTGCTTTTCCTCGCGTGCGCACCGGTCGCGTCGGCCCAACCTGCCGCCGGGCCGTGGGACCCATTACTTCCGAAGATACCGAGCGCGGGCGCTCCCGGCGATCCGGTTGCCATCGCGAACGCATCGCTGCAGGCAACGGCCATGGCGACGCAGACGGCCATGAATATGGGTCGCAGCTTCCTCAGCAGCCTGGGAATCGTCAGCCCCGCCGCGGATCCGTCGACGAGCGTGCGCGGAAATCGGGTCAATGGTGCGCAAGCGATCGAGTACGTGATTCGCAGGGCGGGAACGCAAATCGGTGTTCCCTACTCGTGGGGTGGCGGAAGCCTCACCGGTCCAAGCCGCGGCGTCGACCAGGGAGCAGGCACCGTGGGCTTTGACTGTTCAGGCCTGACACGGTTCGCGTTCGCCGGCGTCGGTGTTCTGCTCCCGCGATGGTCCGGTGACCAGTACGACGCCGGCCGAAAGGTGCCGCCCTCCCAAGCGAAGCGGGGCGACTTGCTGTTCTGGGGGCCGGGCGGGAGTCAGCACGAAGCTATCTACCTGGGCGGCGGTCAAATGATTGAGGCACAGCAGACCGGCGTCCCGATCAAGGTCTCCCCAGTGCGAACAGGGGGCATGACACCCTACGTCGTCCGGATTATCGAGAGCTGACCGCGAGGCCCAATTAGCACGCCCGCAGAGCCATTCACCTCAGCGGGTGACCGAATCAACCGACGAGACAGTAGCCGATGCCGCGGACAGTGCGGACGTAGCGCGGGCAGGTGGGGTCGTCCCCGAGCTTGCGACGGAGATTGCCGACATGCACCCCCAGAGCAGCCCGACCGCCGGGATGCGAGGCTCCCCAGAGACTCTCCTGGAGTCGCCGGCACGTCACGGGTTCGCCCGGATTGTCCGATAGTGCCCGCAGGATCGCGAACTCTGTCCGAGTGAGCTGTACAACATTTCCTCGCTGGTACACCCGCCGAGCCGCCACATCGACCACGAGGTCGTCGATCTGCCGTCGCTGCGTATCGCCGGCCGCACCGCACACGCCGATGTGCCTGAGCGCGCGTCTAATTCGTGTACTCAGCATCTCCGAGTCGCCGATCGCCACCACTGCGACACGTGACACCAGCGGCGCCATCTCTGCATCAGTAAGCGCGACTACGCCACCGTGTGCCACCTGACGAACACGGTCAAGGACAGCAGCACCCTGGTCCGTTGGCCCTACGCAGACCACTACCACGTCGGGGTCAACGACACGCAAAGCGGTGAGTGCTGCGGTTTCCGAGCATGCGACCGTAACGGCGAAATCTCCGGCGTGCATACGGTGGGCCAGCATGTCGGCGTAGATGCGTCGCGGCTCAACGAGCAGAACGCGGATGCGGCCGGCGGCCGCCACCGGAGATGCGGCACTACCCAGTCCGAGGTGTGACTCGATGGTCGTGGCAGCCTCCTGTCGACGTCGCGCATCGCGGGTACTGGATTGCGTACGCGGGTTCTGACAACCAGCATATCGTGATCTACGTTGTTACTACGTAGATCACAGCCCGGGCGTCCCGTATGTCGTCGACTATCCGCTTTCAGCGCGTGTTCTCGCGACATCCGATGTCGGCTATTTGGGTTTCAGTCGACCGCGTCGATGTCTTCGCCGCCGCAATCGTGCCGGCTGTCGTCAGGTCCTCAGTGGTGGCAGAGCAGCTGGATGAGAGCTGGTGTCGCAAGCATGGCGATGATCGCGGCAGCTAAGCAGATACGGTGGCGCCATCGCACATGGCGGCGCGTGGGGGTGACCAATCGTTCCGCTCGAGCGACGACCGCCGTTCCCGCTGCGGCGAGGCCTTCGTGCACAGGAGGTTGATGTCCGGCCAGAGCAATCAGCCCGGCAAGCAGAGGGCGAGTGCCGACGCGCCGCGCGGCGGTATCGTCGGCGCACATCTCCAGCAGTTCTGCCACAGAATGGCGTGCCGTAGCGAAAAGTGGCAGGCGGGGCAAAGTGACGGCGAGGGCACGCAGCCCCATGAGGATGTGGTGGTGGCGCCCCGAGATGTGGGCATTTTCGTGTGCCAGAACCGCTTTCAGTTGCGACCGGTTCAACGTCTTGATGGCCGCGGAGGTGACGATAATGGTGTTCAGGCGGCCGCCCACACAATAGGCGGCGGGCCGGTCGGCGTCCACGACGACCACGTTGGGGTGACCGGTGGGCCGGCCAATGATCCGCGCGGCATGTGCGTGCTCGTGACTCCGCGCGCGTAGGCGGGACAGGCTACGGCTCATCCGGAGTCCTCCGAACCCCAACGTCAGGGTCCCCATACCGATGAGGGCAACAGATCCGATCCTGCCCGCCATCGGTGTGTGTTCGGAAAATCCGAACAGTTCAAGACACAGCGTCACCACCGCGCCGGTGCGAATACTGTCCGCCGTTGCGCCGATGACCATCGAGACCGCGACCAGCCAAGCCGCCAGGGTTGCGGCGACCGTGATTAGCCATGCGGCGACTCCCATGTGAGGGCTGATTCCCTGGCCGGTCATCCGCCGCAGAACCGGAGGAGCCAACCACGCAAGCGCACCCCCGTAGAGCAGCAGCCACAGCGCCGTAGTCATCATCGTCGCCCCCTACACGTAGCCGCCTTCAGTTGCGCCCACTGCTCCGCGCTCATCTGATCGACCACGAAGCCCAACACCGCACTGGTATCACCGGCGCAGTCGACAGCAGCCCGCATCAACCGCGCTGAACACCCCTCGTGGCCCATCGATGCCGGGTATATATAGCCTTTCCCACGGCGCTGAGTCCTCAGCCGACCCTCGCGGTACAGGTTGTCCATCGTCGGCATCACACTGGTGCAGGACTGGCGCTTCCGGGAGATCTCGTCGAAGCCGTCGCCCACTGTGATGGGCCCCGCGCAATCCCACACGCAATCCATGACTACTGCGTTGGGGTCGCCGAACCCTCGCTGTTCCATTCCGCGCCACTCCTGCTGTCCACGACGAGCTGGAGTGCTTTGCCCATCGACCCCTACCAGACCCCCAATGTAGCGCCCGACCTCGAAAGTTCCGATTCGCCGCACCCGGCGTTCATGGCCTCGTCAGTGCATTCCACGCCGCCGTGCGGGCGGAGCCGATCACGCACGGGAGCTGTCAACTGGGCATCAGCTTCGCCGCAGCGCTGACAGACGATGATTGAGGGGCCGCCTGCGGGTTGTGCACGGAGCCTTGCAGAGTCGTTACCGACTTGAGACTGTGACAGGCGTTTCCCTGGTGCGCAAGTGATGTACGTTTCAACTGCCTACTATCGTGCTCCGTACTTTGCTGGGCAGTAGGTCCGATCCGAGAATGCCGTGCGCTGTCCCTCGCTCGGTGGCCCGACGACGCTCAACCCAAGTGAGGAGATCCGATGCGTTGCCTCACTTCACTTCTCACTCTCTGCGCACTGATGTCGACGCTGATGCTCAGCCCTTCAGGTATCGCGGCTGCCGAACATGACGGCGCACCTGACGGCGACAGCAAGGACATTCCGTCCCTGGTTGCGGCTGTCGCCGAGGCGAATCAGCGGGTAGCCGATGTCGGTGCCGATATCCAGATCAAGCAAGAGGGCGTCAACAGGGCCCTCGTCGAGATTGCTGCTGCTCGCGACATTCTCGCGGACGCGCAGCGTGAGGTTGCCGCCAGTGAGCAGGGGCTCGCCGACAGTCAGGTGGCGATCGACGCCGCGCAACAACGCTTCGATCAGTTCGCCGCATCGATGTATATGAACGGGCCGTCGGGTGCGCTGCCACTGGCAAATGGGCCGGAGGAAATCCTTGCTGGAGCCTCGACGCAACAGAGCCTGATCATCAGCTTCCAGAAGGTCAGGGATGACCTCGTGCGCAGGCAGACCGATCACGCCAACAAGCTCTCAACCGCGACGGCTGTCCGGGCGCGCGCTGAGGGCGCCGCCGCCGAGGCGCAGCGCCGCCAGGACGACGCGGTCACCGCCCTTCAGGAGGCGCAGCAGACCTTCGCGGCACGGCAGGACGAAATTAATAGGCTTGCCGCCGAACGTGACTCGGCGCAAGCCCGACTCGGTGCCATCCCGCCGGTAGCAGGGACCGCGACTGCGCCCACGGTTCCTCAACCCGGCGCCGCGCAGGCACCCGGCGACCAGTGGGACCGAAGTGACTCTTTGCCGGCCGACAATTCTGGCGCCGGCCTCTGGGACACCACGCTGCCGATGGTGCCCAGCGCCAATGTGGCCGGCGACCCGGTAGCCATCATCAACGCGATCCTCAAGATCATGGCGACCTCGGTGCAGCTGACTGCCGACATGGGCCGAAAGTTCCTTACCAAACTGGGCATTCTCTCCCCGGCGGCCGCCGCCGCAGATCCCGGCATCACCAATGGACGCATCCCCAGCCTGAACGGCCGGCAGGCCTCTGAGTTCGTGATCCGACGCGCCATGTCACAACTGGGAGTTCCCTACTCGTGGGGCGGCGGCAACGCCAACGGTCCCTCTCGGGGCATCGATCAGGGAGCCAACACCGTCGGCTTCGACTGTTCCGGGCTCATGCTGTACGCCTTCGCCGGCGTCGGCATCAAGCTCGACCACTATTCCGGATCGCAGTACAACGCCGGCCGCAAAGTTCCGTCATCGCAGATGCGACGTGGTGATCTAATCTTCTACGGCCCCAACGCCAGCCAGCACGAGTCCATGTATCTCGGTGACGGCATGATGCTCGAAGCTCCCTACACCGGGTCCGTCGTCAAGATTTCCCCCGTGCGCACCTCCGGCATGACACCCTACGTCACGCGCTTGATCGAGTACTGACACCTCACAGCGAGCGCTGTGGCGGTTGCACCGTTAACGCATCAGTCCGCCCCAGCGTGACCGCTGTGAACGGGCTCCTCCAATGCCTCACGCCGCTCGCTGCGGCGCTGCGGCGCTGCGGCGCGGAACAGAGCCGTCGCGCTGGCGATGGCGGCGGCCCACAGCACGACGACAACGGCGCACAGGATCAGCCACGTTTGCCACCCGAGGCTGTTCGGGCAGACGTCCATCAGCCAGCGCATGCAAGGCCCTCCTCCACAGTGAGCGTCACTCAGCTGCAGGATGGAATCGGTATGAGTCTCGTAAAGATCTGCTGAAGATTGCGCCGTTCCGGCAGTCGTGCGGCGCCGCGGCCGCTTCGGCGGGCACCATGTGGAGCATGGAGCACCACCCGGGTAGATCGCCTGAGCAGGCGAAGGGATACCGCGCGCTGGTCGTCGACGACGAACTGCCGCTGGCCGAAGTGGTGGCTAGCTATCTGGAACGCGATCAGTTCGAGGCCGTGGTGGCCGGAAACGGTGTCGACGCTATCGCTGTCGCGCGCGACTTCGATCCCGATGTCGTCATTCTCGACCTTGGCCTGCCCGGCATTGATGGACTGGAAGTCTGCAGACAGTTGCGCACGTTTTCCGACGCCTACGTCGTCATGCTCACCGCTCGTGATACCGAACTCGATACAGTCCTCGGTCTCACTGTCGGCGCCGACGACTACATCACCAAACCCTTCAGCCCGCGCGAGCTTGTGGCGCGCGTGCGGGCCATGCTGCGGCGGCCCCGCGTCCTGCAATCGGCCACCGCAACCGCCGAACGTGAGGTGGCACCACCGCGTCGGTTCGGTGCGCTGAGTGTCGACGTCGCCGCCCGTGAGGTTGGCATCGACGATGAACAGATCTTGTTGACCCGCACAGAGTTCGACATCCTCGAAGCGCTCTCAGGCCGGCCGGGCATTGTGCTGAGTCGGCGTCAACTTCTCGAAATTGTTCGCGACGGGCCCTGGGTCGGCAACGAGCACCTCGTCGACGTCCACATCGGGCACTTGCGGCGCAAACTCGGCGATGATGCCGCACGCCCGCGCTACATCGCCACGGTGCGAGGTGTGGGATATCGGATGGGGACCGGACAGTGACTCCCCCGCCTGCGTCCACAGCTCGCCGACGTCGACGGAGGGGCCGTCCTGGTATCGGCTTGCGGCTGCTGGCGGCCCAAGCGATTGTGCTGGCAGCCGGGGCCGTGACGACCGCGGTGGTGGCCGCCGTCGTCGGACCTCCGCTGTTTCGCGAGCATCTTCACCGCGCGGGGGTGCCGATGAACTCGCCAGAGGAAGTCCACGCCGAGGAGGCCTACGGCTACGCGACGGTGATGTCCATCGGGGGCGCCCTGGCAGTGTCGGCACTGGCTGCGCTTGCCGTCAGCTTCTACGTCAGTCGACGGCTCCAACGGTCCGTCACCGAGGTTGCCTCCGCTGCCACCGATGTCGCTCAAGGGAATTACGATGTCCGCGTGTCATCGCCGCGCCTCGGCGACGATTTCGACGCACTCTCCACTGCCTTCAACCAGATGGCTTCCCGGCTCCAAACCGTGGATTCGACAAGACAGCAGCTCTTTGGAGACTTGGCGCACGAGATCCGCACACCGGTCGCGGTGCTAGAGGCCTATATTGAGGCACTCGAAGACGGGGTGCGCACTTTGACGCCGCAGACGGCAACCATGCTGCGTGACCAAACCCGCCGGCTGGTGCGATTCTCCAATGACGTCGCCGCCTTGGCCAAGGCCGAGGAAAGTTCAGTTTCCATGTCGTACGCCAACATTGACGTCGACCGCTTGACACACCGATGCGTCGCCGCGGCGCAGGAACGCTACGACAACAAGGGAGTCGCACTACGCGTACGCCTCCAGAAGGCGCTACCGCCGTTGTGGGCCGACGAGCAACGACTCTCCCAAGTCCTGGGCAATCTGCTGGAAAATGCGTTGCGGCACACGCCTTCCGGCGGCTCGGTCGAAGTCAACTGTGTCCGCGACGGCGACCGGTTGAGGATCGCCGTCGCCGACACCGGTGAAGGGATTGCCGCCGAGCACGTCAACCGGGTGTTCGAGCGGTTCTATCGGGCAGACTCCGCCCGCGACCGCGAGCACGGCGGCGCCGGTTTAGGGCTCGCCATCGCCAAAGCGCTGGTCGAGGCCCACGGCGGAGCCATCTCCGTAGCGAGCGCGGGCCCCGGCGGCGGCGCAACATTCACCCTCGCCATGCCGATCACCCCGGAGCGCACCGAGCAAACCCCTGTCACGGCTGACTCAGCGCGAATCTGACCGGCAGGCGCCGCAACTCGCTACTTGTCCAGCATGCCCTGCATCGTGTCGATCTCCGCTTGCTGAGAGGACACGATGTTGCGCGCCATCTCCACCGCCGCGGGGAACTGGCCGTTGTCGATCTCCTGCTGCGCCATCATGATTGCGCCCTTGTGATGGGCGATCATCTGCGTTAAGAAAAGTCGGCTCGCCTCCGCGCCCTGCGCGTTCTGCAGCGCAGCCATGTCGGCTTCCGACATCATGCCGTGACCGCTGCCGCCCATACCAGGCATCTTGCCCATGTCGCGGCCGGGCATCTGGTGAGCAGGCATGTCGTGGCCAGGCATAGCGGTGCTGGTCGCAGGTGCAGGCGAGGACGACGCCCCCCACTCCTGGAGCCAACCCTGCATCTGCTCGATCTCGGGGCCTTGAGCATTCTTGATCTCGTCAGCGAGTGAGATGACCTCGGGATCGATGCTCTGCTTGCCGAGAAGCATGTCGCTCATCTCGATCGCCTGCTGGTGATGAGGAATCATGCCTTGGGCGAACGTCACATCAGCGTCGTTATGGGTAGCGTCGCTGCTGGCAGCGCTGGGCGAGGCCGATGGTGCCGCCGGGCTGCTGGTCGATGACTGAGAGTCGGTTGTCGCATTCGAACAGGCGCTGACGAACAGGGCCGCCGCCGCCATCGCCGCAAACCCAGTTCGGTATCGCTTGTGCTGCATCGCACATCCCTTCTCATACATCTTCCTGACACCATGCGTCCACACACACGGCAAGCGCTCTCGCCGCCTCGGTCCAGCCTCAGGACTCCGCGTATGGGTCGGTTCGAGTTCCGATGAAGATTCGATGAAGACGCCTCACCAACCCGTCGGTACGCGCCGCGCGCTCGGGCGATCCAGCGTCACGCCGCAGCCGGTTCAGTCATTGCCCGCGACCGGAAGGAGTCAGTGTGCAGCTCGGTAGATTCATGCCGCAATCTGACCGAAGCCTTGGCCTGCCCGCACGCCGCGATCAGTCGATCGGCAGCCGCCGCCGCAACGCCTCCAAGAGCTGGGTAACCGTCGGCAAACCCATCAAACCGGCGTCGGTCTGATATAGCCGGCACGCCAACTCCATCACCGGCACCGCATCGTCAAAAGCGTCTATGCCATCGACGAGAATCGTTGGAGAGCCCGCGAACGACAAGGCCGCCGCCTCATCATCCGTAGCGACCCGCCGATACGTGATCTCGACGTTGACTAGTCCGGCTGCTGCCGCGCCCACAAGGGCACCGGCTTCCTGCCAATTCGGACACCCTTCGAAATAGACGATCTCCACTCTCATGTGCCAATGGTGCGCGTAACAAGCCGGTGATGTCATCGGCAGGGGGCATCACCGCCAACCACGGACATGTCTCGCACCAGCAGAACTGGTGGCCCGGGGAAGGTCTCACCGGTTTAGAAGCGGGGACATGGCGCCTACGCGACTCGCGTCATCGAGTTAGCGCCGGGCCTGCAGATCACTCTCATTCTTTGGATAGTTGCATATATTGCAATGTTTGCATATGTTTGATTTTGGAGGTGGTTGCGGTGGCTGCAATAGGTGCTCTAGCTCTGTATTTGATGTTCGTCGCACTCGGGTTCGGCTGGCGGAGTTGGCGCCAGTATCGGCTTACTGGTTCCACCGGCTTCCACGGAATCAGCGGCCGGCCCGGCTCACCGGAATGGGCCGCCGGCGTCGGTTTCGTTGTGGCCATGGTGCTCGGTCTCCTCGCGCCGGCTTTGCAGGTGTTTGGCGTGCTAGCCCCAATCGCCGCTTTCGAGGCCTGGGGGCTTCAGGCATTGGGGTCCGTGTTGGCACTCGGGGGTCTCGCCGGAACGCTGTACGCGCAGAACGACATGGGCGATTCGTGGCGGATAGGCGTCGATCCGCAGGAGTCTACGACCCTGGTGCGCCGCGGCGCGTTCGCGGTTGTGCGCAACCCGATCTTCACGGCGATGCTGTCGTTCGCGACCGGCGTGGCGTTGATGGTCCCGAATGTGTTGGCGCTGGCTGCATTGATTCTTCTGGTCGTGGCGATCGAATTGCAGGTCCGCGTGGTGGAGGAGCCATACCTCGTTCACACGCACGGGGACGCCTACCGGTCCTATGGTCAAGCCGTCGGCAGGTTTCTTCCCGTTCTGGGACGTTTTCCTAGGTCCGTTGGTGGTGAATCCCGCTAAGCGGGCGCCAGCAGAATCTGCGCCAGCCGCGTGGTCGTTTCCACGCCGTCGTCGTAGGCGCCTTCGCCGTTGAGCGAGTTCATGATCGCCAATGTGTAGCGTTGTCGAGGGCCGGCGAAACCGACGCTGTTGACGACCCAGCCGCCCTGTTCTTGGGACCACCCGTTCTTGTTGCCGGGAGTCATGGCCGCGCCCGCTCCCCACACTCCCCACTGCTCGAGGTGTTGCATCTCCGACACAATGGCCGCGGTTTGGGCCGCAGGCAAGCTGGTGAGGGTGTAGTTCATCAGCCGGTCGAGGTCTTCGCTCGTGGCCTTTTGGAAACCCCAGTACGGGTAGGTGCCGCTGAAACCCTGCTGCGGTTGCAGGCTGGTAAGTCCGTACGTGGCGAAATTGCGGTTGAACGCCATGTTGTCGGGTCCGCTGTAGCGTTCCCAAAGCGTATCGGCAGCGTCGCTGTCCGATGAGTGCATCATGTTGGCCATGAGTTGGCGGTCGGCTGGGGTCAAGGCGATCTGGCCGGCGCGAGCCCGAGTCAACAGATCAACCACCATCGCTAGCTTGATAGTGGATGCGGTCCACATCATCGTGGTAGCCGCGTCGTTGCGGTGAGCCTGTCCGGTCGTCCGGTCGCGAAGCACGTAGCCCACCGTGCCAGGACGAGTAGCGAGGTAGGCGTCTGCCTGTGCGATGCGCTGTCCGATCTCAGCGGTGGCGACGGGTGTCGGCGCGCAGAGCAACACGGTCATAGCGACAAGTCCGGTGACGACGGCTCTCACGCGCGTAGCTTGTCAGCCCCACGGGCATCAGGGCCGACGGCACGCCGGGTAAGCACCGGTTCCTACTATCCATCTCCGCACATGCAGAGCCGGCGGATGGTAGGGGTGCCGTCGCGAGGCAGCCCGAGGTCGGCTCGTGTCCCGTTCGACGTAGGCAGCCCTGCGCTCCCTTTGCACGCCGGCCCCGTGCAGCCCCTCCTCTCTCCGACATATTAACGTCCGTTAGTATGTTCGGATGAGCGAGCCGCGGCTTGATCACTGCGATCTGTTGTGCTTGGACCTGCCCCATGCCGAGCGAATTCGTTCCCGGCTACCGTCACTCGTCGACGCCGAATCACTGGCAACCGCGGCGCGGGCTCTGAGCGACCCGACGCGACTGACGATCGCCTCAGCGCTGCTCGACGGCGAGGAACTGTGTGTATGTGACATGGCCTGGGTGGTCGGGCAGTCGCAGAACCTCGTATCCCACCACCTGCGGCAGCTCAAGATCGCCGGTCTGGTGACTTCTCGGCGGCAAGCCCGGATGGTGATGTACCGACTCACCGACCGCGGCCGATCCTTGACCGAGGCCGTGCTGGCGCACGGTTACCGTCAACCGGCCTCCAAGGCACGCCATGTCTGACCCATGCTGCGGGCCCGCGGCCAATGGAGTCGACACCGAGCCCGGATCGGGACCGGACAAGTGGTGGGGAGTCCGCGAACTGCAGCTGGCGGCCCTGGCGGCGGCGTTGCTCCTCGGCGGCTGGGCGTTGCACCGAAGCGGTCTTTCCTCCATCGGCTTGGGACTTGAGCTCGCGGCGGTTGCCGCCGGGGCCGCAACGTTCGCGCCCGGAGCCGTTCGCAGTCTTCGACACGGCCGCGTCGGCGTTGGCACGCTGATGACGATCGCCGCGGTCGGCGCCGTGGCGCTTGGACAGGTCGAAGAAGCCGCGCTGCTGGGAATCCTGTTCTCCATCGCCGAAGGACTCGAGCACTACGCCGTCACCCGAACCCGCCGAAGCCTGCGCGCCCTGCTGTCGCTCGTGCCGCCAACGGCGACCGTGATCCGCGACGGCCACGAAACCCCTGTGCGCCCAGACGATTTGCTCATCGACGACGTGATGGTGCTACGGCCAGGAGACCGCGCCGCCACCGACGGCGTCATCACCTCCGGTCGCACCAGCTTGGACGTGTCGGCGATCACCGGAGAATCGGTTCCAGTCGAGGCGGGACCCGGCAGCGAGGTGCATGCCGGTGCGATCAACGGCGGTGGAGCGGTCGAAGTCGCCGTCACCGCCGTCGCCGCCGAAAGCTCGCTGGCCCGCATCGTTCACATCGTCGAACAGGCTCAGGAGCGCAAGGGTGCGGGTCAGCGGTTGGCGGACCGGATCGCCCGCCCTCTCGTCCCAACAATCATGGTCCTGGCCGCAGCAGTTGCGGCGATTGGCGCGCTGGTGGGCGAGCCGATGCTGTGGCTCGAACGCGCACTCGTGGTCCTCGTCGCCGCCTCACCCTGCGCCCTGGCCATCGCGGTGCCACTCACCGTCGTCGCCGCCGTCGGCGCTGCCAGCCGACAAGGCGCCCTCGTCAAGGGAGGCGCCGCCGTCGAGGAACTCGGACGCATCGCCGTGATTGCCCTTGACAAGACGGGCACCCTGACCCGAAACAGCCCGCAAGTGATAGAGACGGTGACCGCCAGCGGCGTCAGCGAGGCCGAAGCCCTGCACCTCGCCAGCGCAGTCGAGTCCCGTAGTGGGCACCCACTGGCCCGGGCAATTACCGACGCTGCAGGCCCCGACATCGTCGCGGCTGAAGACGTGAGAGCCGTTGTCGGCCATGGCATGAGTGGCCGCGTCGAGGGTCGCAGGATCCGTTTGGGGAAGCCGGGCTGGGTCGCGGCCGGAGAATTCGCCGCCGACGTCGTGCGCCTCCAATCGGCCGGGGCGACAGTGGTCCTGCTCGAATGCGACGCCGTGGTGGTGGCGGCGATCGCAGTCCGCGACGAGCTGCGCCCCGAAGCGCCGGAAGTGGTACGGCAACTACACGAGCTGGGCATCACCACCGCGATGCTGACCGGCGACAACTCCCGCACGGCAATGGCCGTGGCCGAAGCCGCCGGCATCACAGTCGTGCACGCCGACCTGCTTCCCGAAGACAAAGCACGCCTGCTGTCCGAACTCTCCGGCGGCCGGCCCATCGCCATGGTCGGCGACGGGGTCAACGACGCCCCCGCACTAGCCACCGCCGACATCGGCATTGCCATGGGAGCGATGGGCACCGACGTCGCCATCGAAACCGCCGACGTCGCGCTGATGGGCGAGGATCTGCGTCACCTCCCCCAAGTCCTCGCTCACGCCCGCCGAGCCCGCAAAATCATGCTGCAGAACATCGGACTGTCGCTGGCGATCATCACCATCCTCATTCCCCTCGCCGCCTTCGGGGTTCTCGGGCTGGCCACCGTGGTATTGATCCACGAGGCGGCAGAAGTACTCGTCATCCTCAACGCGATCCGCGCCGCACGCACCCATCCCCTACCCGGCGTCGAACCGCAGCCGATGGCTGCAGCGGCGGCGCACCACATCACCCTTCCCACCCCCCCGATACCCGTCGATGCCTGCTGCGCCCCGACGCCGGCGCTCACACCGGTGGTCCTTGATCGTCGGGAAACCCGCAGCGGCGGATGCACCTGCTGCGCTGCAGAACCCACAAATCCCCGTGACGAGTCGATCCGTCGAAGTGAACACCACTGGTGATGGTGCGACCGCGAAATGCCTTCGCCGCCGCGAATCGACCTACTGCCGAACCGGAATTGGTATTGAGCAGCACCGCGCACACTCGTCGTCTGTGCCGGTCGGGCGCAGCGCCGTCGCGCCGCCCCCGGGAGGCGTATCGGCGGGAGATGGCCGCTGCAAAGCGCACACCATCCGCCAAGCAGCGGTGGCGGCGTTGGGAACGGGCACACATCGTGTCGCAACCCGACCCTTGGCCACACACCTACAATCACGCGGCGATGCGGGCCTTGGCGCTGCGCCAACGAGACCGTCGCGAAGCTTTCGGCCAGGTTGTTCGCCTGATCGTCGCTGCGCCGGGATCGCTGACCGGACGCTATCCCGGGGGCAACACCGGTCGGGTCGGCGCGGGCCTCATGACCCCGTGGGCCGCGCCCGCCGCTCTCGCCGCACTCGTGGGCGGGCGAAGGGACTGAAGGGCGATGTCAGTCACGACGTCGAACCAGAACGCGTGGCCGTGGCCGGCCGTCGCCGCCGCAGTCGCGCTAACGACCGCGGCGTTGAGCGTGGGCTATTGGGCGCTCGGACTGGCAACCATGCTCATCTTTACCGCCGGGTTCGTCGGGGGCTTGCTTCTGTGGCGGGTGTGGCCGAGTGGCGGCGGCTGGGCCGACATTCGCGCGCCATATTGGATCGCCCTGTTGTTGTTCCTTGCCCACCGCGTCGAAGAGAAGCAGATGGGGTTCTTCGCATTCCTAGCGGCGGTCACGGGTGTGCCAACCCCTGCGGTGAACTCGGTGCCCGTGGTGCTGCTCGTCGCCGTCTCCGCGGGCGCCTGGCTGTTAATTCCCGCCCTCATGCGGCGCGGCCGCCCGATCGGCCGATACCTGGCATGGACGTTCTTCGCCTCGTTAGGTCTCACGGAGTTGGCGCACTTTGTGGTGTTCCCGTGGCTCGATCCCGGCGGGGCCGGCTACGTGCCCGGAATGTGGACCGTCGTCGCTCTCGCACCGGTCGCCTGGTGGGGAATGTGGCGTCTCTCTCGACGGCCGTCCATCGAATCCGCGCCCAAGCGTCCGATCTGGCGCCAGCCGAGGGCATGACCGATCTACGGTCTTCCTCCGTATATTGTCGGACACGCGATGCTCAACCGCGGGCGCGGTTCGGGTTGGTGCTGCGGTACAGGGCTGCGCCGGCGCATCACAGACGTTCGGTGAAACTCATGAAGGACGCATTCCAATGGCACCTCTCACACGCATTCTGCTGACCGTCTTCGCGGTCATCACCATGATCATCGGGGTTGGCGTGTATCTCTCGGCCCAGGACAAGGACGCCCCCACCTCCGCGCAAGGCCAGGGTGAAGACGTCGGTCAGCTGGTCCGGGACAACAGTCGCCGCCTCACCACCGTGCCGAACAGCGATGTCACCTTCGTCGAGTTCCTTGACTTCGAATGCGAAGCGTGTCGCGCGGCCTTCCCGATGGTCGAACAGCTGCGCGCCGAGTACGGGGACCGCGTCAACTTCGTCATCCGCTACTTCCCCATTCAGTCTCACTTCAACGCAGAGCGGGCGGCGCGCGCGGTCGAGGCGGCCGCCCAACAGGACAAGTTCGAGCCGATGTACAAGAAGATGTACGAGACGCAGAGCGAGTGGGGCGAACAACAAACTCCGGCGGACTCCCGATTCCGCGGATTCGCAGCCGAACTCGGGCTCGACATGGCGGCGTTCGATGCTGCCTACAACGACCCCGCCACACTCGATCGTGTCAATGTCGATGTCGCTGACGGTAAGGCCCTCGGGGTCAAGGGCACACCGACCTTCTTCATCGACGGAACCGAAGTGGAATTCAGGAGCTACGACGACTTGAAGGCCGCAGTCGAACAGGCATTGAACGGATAGCCGCGGTGACTGCCGACAGCTCTTGGCGCACCGGTTCCATAACTCGGGACGTGTGCGGGCGCGAACATGACGGCAGCACCCCGCGTCGACGGCGATCTGAGGGGTCGACATCGACCGCAGTGCGCCGATCTCGCGTTGGCTGACAGGGAGATGGCTTCTGCGCGAAGTCGGTTCCGTCGCGGTGAGGTCTCGCTTCGACCTCAGTACGCGCCATCTCGAATCGCCTCTGCGTGGTGGGCGACCATCAGTCCGAGATGCAAGCGGGTGGCCAGCTGCACTGGTTCGGATGATGATGATGATGCGGCCGGGCCCCGCACCCCACGCCCCGCGTCATCAGATCGGCCGCCTGCCGGATCCTGACGAACACGGCTCGAAAGGTGCTGTCGTCGGCGCCTGAGCTCTCACCGCAGACGGGACAATTAGACGGCCTGGGCATGACCCGAAATCACCTGCGGGAGAAGGGGCGTCCCTGTGAACGGGCGAGAGCATTGCGCGATACCGGGTCGGGGCCACGCACGCGCTTATCCCGAGGACCAATGTGATGCAGCCGCTATGCCGACAATGCGGTCCTCGTCGTCATGAGCCCAGGCTCGGCGCAGCCGTCCTCTGCTCGATCGCAGTCGAGCGGCGGCGCCGCAGGATCAGCACCGCGAGCACCGCCAGCATTGCCACAACCCCGCCGGCGGCGATCACTTGACCTCCCAACCGCTGGTCGCCCAGCAAGTTCGCATGCCAGCTCAGTTTCAAGGAGCCGTAGAAGGCGCCACCGAGAACCTCACGCATGTTCATCACCACGACCCCGGCAATGATGAACTGCGACAGCGCGAGAAACAGCATCGCGATCCGGCCCCGCTTGGGCATCGGCCGTGGCACCACCGGCTCGACGCCGCCGACGGCGGTGAAGAACAGCGCACCGCTGAGCAGGAAGTACCCGATCATCAGCATGTGCGTGGCGTGTTCGCTTACGGCAGCATCGAAGACCACTTCGAGGCAGAGCCCGTACACGCCCACCACGAGAAGCGTCAGCGCCGTCCATGGATGAGCGATAAAACGCAGCAGTGACGAATTCAGCGCGCTGACAAGCCATTCGCGTGGCCCCGGCACCGCATTGGGTTCGGCTGCCCGCAAGGCCCTCAGCGCGAGGGTCACCGGTGCGCCCTGCACGAGCAACACCGGCACCACTATCGTGAGCACCAATTGAGCGACGGCGTGCATGCTGAACATCGCCGCCATGTACATGCCGAGTCCTGACGAAGTGGCGAACAACAAAACGACGCAGCCGATCAGCCACGATACGGTGCGCCGCGTCGACCACGGGGCACCGCGGCGAGCCAGCCGATACACCGCAGCAAGGTAGACGCCGGCCATGACGACCGCCGCCGTGCCGAAGATCAGGTCGAACCGCCATTCGACCAACACCCGCGCGATCGTCGGCGCCTCGGTGAGGTCGAAGCCGAGCGCAGCCTCGGCCGGAACGGGTTCGCGCGTCGCGGGCGGCGGTGGCGTGCGACCGAGCCCGACCGCCAGGCCGACTGCGACGCCAAACAGGGCGGCTTCTGTGAGTGCGAGCCGCAGCAGCGGTCGGCGCGACGTCGGATCACGCTGCAGCGCAACGATCGACGACCGCCGCTGTCGCCAGCCGATCACACCGAGGCCGCCCAGCACTGTCACCTTCCCCACGACGAGGAGCCCGTAGGTGCTGTCGAAGATGGTCGACACGTCGATCCGGACCGCCGCGTTGACAAATCCACTTACGGCCATCGCCGCGAAGCACCACAGCGCCAGACCCGAGAAACGGCGGGCGGCGATGTCGGTGTGGCTGCCGCCGCGCAGCGCGTGCCCAAGCAGCGCCAGCAATCCGCCGGCCCACAATGACCCAGCAACCAGGTGAATGATCAGGCTGTTGGTCGCGATGTCGTGTGAGCCGCCCGACGAGGAGTGCCCCGTCACGGCCAGCGGCATCAACGTCGCCAGGGCGCCCGCCAGTAGGGCAGGCGTCCACGACCACCGCAGCACCGGCAGGCTCGCTACCGCGACGACCGCGGCCAGAATCGAGGTGGTGCGCCACGCCGCGGTGGTCTCGACGAGGTCGGCCGCCGACCATATGTCCAGCGGTGTGAGCTCAGTCAACGGCACCCCCGACACGTCGGAGATCGTCAGCGCCACCAACAGCGCAGCGCACATCGCCCAGATCGCGCAAGCGGCAGCGCCGACCCGAAGCGCCCGGTACCCGTCGACGTCGAGCACTCCACTTGCCTGCGGCGGAACGAGGAACGCCGCGAACAGGAAGTGTCCGACCGCCACCATCGCAGCGATCTCTCCAGCGGCGCGCAAGAAGGACAGCCCGTAGGTGGTGACCGGCCCGGGATCGCTCAGCCCGGTCACCGCCAGCGCCTCAGGCAGTGCCAGGGCGCCGATCGCGGCAGCGGTAACGCCCGCTAGCAGTGCAACCCCGAGCAACACAGCTCGCACCACCCAGCGTCGGGGGGCAGCAGACGTGGCCATCACCGTCCCCATTCCGATCCCGCCGTCGATTCGCCATGACCGCCTCGGCGCTTCACGATCAGCACAGGAGTCCCGAGCGACGGCGCGGAGGGCCCGAAAGCGACTGCGTCATATCGGAAGTGTGGTGTTGCTGACGAACGCATCGCGCACCCACGACACCACCTCGTTCCACAGTCCGGTCAGCAGGGCGATGCCGACCGCGACGAGGAGCACGCCGCCGAAGACCTGAATTCGCCGAGCGTTTCGACGCAGCCAGCCCAGTGCCCTCATTGCCCGTCCGGATGCCAGCGCGAACAGCACGAACGGAGCGCCCAGACCCACACAGTAGGCGACGACGAGCACGATGCCGCGCACGACGTTGGGCCCCTCGGTGGCAGATGCCACAGCGATGACACCCGTCAGCGTCGGGCCCAAACACGGGGTCCAGCCCAGCCCGAACACCGCCCCCAGGAGCGGCGCACCCCACAGCGTGGACAACGACGTGGGCGTAAACCGCGCGTCGCGTTGCAGCGCAGGGAAGAAACCCATGAACACCAGACCCATCACGATCGTGACCACTCCGCCGATGCGCTGCAACAGCACCCCATTGGTGATAATCGTCGTCGTCAGACCCAGAATCGCGACGGTTCCCATCAGGAACACCGCCGTGAACCCGACAACGAACAACCCGGCGGCCCCTGCCACCCGCAGACGTGCCCTGCCCAGCGGCTGGGCACGCGCCCGGTCATCATCGACGCCAACCACCGCGGCCAGATAAGACAGGTACCCGGGTACGAGAGGTACGACGCAAGGCGACGCGAACGACACCAACCCAGCCAACGCCGACACGAACACCGCGAGAAGGACGTGTCCAGACGTAGCGATCGCGGTGACACCATCCACGAAGTCCGACACCCTCCGCATCCACCGTTTCCGAATTCACTCATCGACGACGCAGGTCCGCAGCCACACTGCGGCACCCGACGACGCCACATCATCTACTATCAAACTACGTAGCAACAAATCGTCGTCAGCCGCCGCGAGCATTGGTCGGCGACCAGTGGAACGGAGAGGCCCGTATGCGGTGCTCGCCAGCCAGGCAAATCTTGGCCATGATGACGGCCGCTCTAGCGGCTGTGACCGTGCTGACCGCGCCGTCGGCCTCCGCCGAGCCACAGATACCCGTGCCCGCACCCGGTGACCCCCTTACGGTCCCCGACTCGGCAGTGCCGAATCCCTTCCCCCCTCCGGTATCCGGCACTTTTCCCGGCCCATCGCCGACGGCTACCGAAGACACACCAGCCGGCCAGAACGCGGCGCCCTACCTCGGCCCACCGGTCTTCGCTCCCCCCACGTTCAATCCGACGAACGGCTCGACGGTCGGTGTCGCCAAACCCATCGTCATCAATTTTCAACGGCCCATCGCCGACCGCACGCTGGCTGAACAAGCCGTCCATATCTCCTCCACCCCCGCGGTCCCCGGGAAGTTCTACTGGATGAGCGCGACCCAACTCAGATGGCGGCCCCTCGACTTCTGGCCTGCCAACACCACGGTCAGCATCGATGCCAGCGGCACGAAATCGAGCTTCCGCACCGGCGACTCGTTGGTGGCGACCATCGACAACGCCACCCTCCAAATGGAGGTCATGCGCAACGGCACACTGGAGAAGACCATGCCTGTGTCCTTAGGAAAGCCGGGATACGACACACCCAACGGCACCTACTACGTGCTCGAGAAGTTCGCCGACATGGTGATGGACTCCTCCACCTACGGTGTGCCGATCGACGCAGCCGAGGGGTACAAGCTCAAGGTCAAAGACGCGGTGCGCATCAACAACGCCGGCATCTTCGTTCACGGCGCGCCCTGGTCAGTCGCCGATCAGGGCAAGCGCAACGTCAGCCACGGGTGCCCCAATTTGAGTCCAGCCAATGCGCAGTGGTTCTACGACAACTTCGGCAGCGGGGACCCGGTCGTCGTCAAGAACTCTGTCGGCATCTACGACGAAAATGACGGAGCCCAGGACTGGCAGATCTGACGTCGAAGCCAGAAACGCCCAGCGGTCACAAGCCGCACCCCGCTCGGCACCTTCGCGAAACCGCGCGCGCAAGACCAGGAGCGCGATCGTCACCCACATCACCAACGCGCTTCCCAGCGAACGCAACCCGGTACCCATAGAGGTCCTTGGCAGCGCCATCCCGCACAGACGATGCTGACGCCTGTCCTCGCCCATGGCCGTCGGTGGTTTCATCGAACGCGGCGGCGCCAGTATGACGAGCGCTCACGCCACGACACACGATCTATGTCGGCGACTTATCGAGGAACCACCGTCCCTCGGCGATGGGTTTCGATGAGCAGCGGGTCCGTTTCCTGCCACCGGGTGACCGGTTAGGCCCTGGCGCGAATAACGCTGTCGGCGAACACTATTCGTGACACGAGGTCATCTTCGGCCTCTACGAGGTGTTTGCCGGAGGTGAGGTCGACTCGGCATTCCGCGCGCGGGGCGGGGACGCCAGCGCGCCGAAGTGCGCCGCGACCTCTCCGACGAACGACTGCGTGGTCGGCGGGTCCTCGTTGCCAGAGGGCGTGCGCACTTCACCGACGCGACGCGCGAATTGGCGTAGACAGGCCGTCGAACAGAAGTAGAACCGGTAGGTGTCTTCCTCGTGCGCGATTGTCAACGGTTGGGCGTCTGTCGTGACGTGCATTCGGCATATCGGATCGACGTGCTCCTGGTGGCGGGTTCCGACGTCGAGGGCGAACGCTTCCACCAGGGCACCGACGTTCCGCAACCGAAGCGGGCCCAACGACGTCATCGCCAGTAGGTCTGTTGCCCGAAGCGCGGCCGCGGCCTCGGCGTTGCCAACAATCTGGCCTGGCTTGGCGACGGCGGCCAGTCTGGCTGCAGTGTTGACCGTCGACCCGAAGACGTCTCCGCGGCGCTTCACCACCGGCCCTGCACAGATGCCGGCGCGCAACAATGGAAAGCCGTCGATGCGACTGGTCTCGTCGTGGAGTCGCCGGAGGAAGGCCAGCGCCGCGGTGGGGTCCGAACTGGTGATCATCACGGCATCGCCGAGGGTCTTGATCATGTCGTCGCCGGGCCCGAGGACCCTGGCGGCTGTGGTGGCGAACCGATCTGCCAGTTCGGCAGCGCGATGATCACCGTGGGTTTCGGTGAACGCAGTGAACCCAGCGATGTCCACGAAGATGACCACCGTGTCGACGTCGGCATGCTCGAATTCATCTGCGGCACTGGATAAGTCGATCGTCATGGCGTCTCTTCTGCACGCTCAACGCGCGGCGCTGCTGGGGTGACCGACTGCATAGGCATCCCGAGGAGGCGCAACGCATTGGCGACGACGATGAGCGTCGAGCCTTCGTGGATGAGCACGGCGGGACCGATGCCCAGGCCGAAGATCGTCGCGGGAATGAGGACCGCGACGATTCCGAGACTTGCCCACAGGTTCTGCTTGATGACGCGCGAGGAGCGGCGGCTCAGGCTGATTGCAAATGGCAACGCGCGCAGGTCGTCGGCCATCAGTGCAACATCAGCGGTCTCCAACGCCACGTCGGAGCCCGCCGCTCCCATTGCGATACCCACGCTCGCGCCGGCCATGGCGGGCGCGTCGTTGACGCCGTCGCCGACCATCCCGACGCGGCCGTGGCGTTCCCGCAGGGCGGCGATCTGGGCCACTTTGTCCTCGGGCATCAGATCGCCGCGGGCGTGGGCGACACCGACTTCGGCGGCGACGGCGTCGGCCACCCGCTGGTTGTCCCCCGACAGCATCACGGTGTTCTTCACGCCGAGTGCGGCAAGACGCGCGATGACCGCCGACGCCTCCGGCCGAGGAAGGTCCATCAATCCGATCGCGCCCAACCAGCGGTCGCCCGCGCGGACGAGCATCGTCGTGCGGCCCGCCTGTTCGAGACGATTCACCTCGGCCGCCAGCTCAGCCGGCGGGGGCTGAGCGGCGTCGGTGAACAACTCGGTCTTGCCGATGCAGACCTCGACCCCCTCGACGGACGCGACGATGCCGCGGCCGATCACGGCACGGACGTCGGTCGCGCGGGGTGTCACCGCCCCGGCGAGACGCTCGCGGCCGTCGCGGACTATGGCTCGGGCGAGCGGATGGTCGCTTTGCTCCTCAACGGCAACGGCGATCCGCAGCAGTTCGGCGTCGTCGCTGTCTGCGGTGGCGCAGACATCGGCGATCCGGGGCCGCCCCTCGGTGAGGGTGCCGGTCTTGTCGAAGGCCAGCACGTTGACCCGGCCAAGTTCCTCCAACGCGGCACCGCCCTTCATCAGGATGCCGGCCCGCGCCGCCCGCGCTACCGCCGACAACACCGCGCTGGGCGTGGCGATCGCCAGCGCACACGGGCTGGCCGCCACCAGGACGGCAAGCGCCCGGTACACCGTGTCAGTGAACGGCTCGTCGACCACGAACCCGGCGAAGAGCAGCAGGACCACACCGACCAGGACCACGGGCACGAAGATCCGCTGGAAGCGGTCGGTAAAGCGCTGCGTGGAGGTGGTCTTGGTTTGCGCCTCGGCCACCAGACGCACCACCCGGGCCAGGGTGGAGTCACTGGCGAGCCGGGTCACCTGAATCTCGATGGCGCCGGCGCCGTTGATGGTGCCGGCGAACACTCGCGATGCCGCGTCGATGAGCTCGGGTGACGCCGCAGCTGCCGCCACGTCCGGGACCGGGATCTTGTCGACGGGGACGCTTTCCCCGGTCACCGGGGCTTGATCGATGCTGCTGCTGCCTGCCACGACGAAGCCGTCTGCGGCCAGACGCATGTTGGGGCGCACGACGACGATGTCCCCAATGCGCAGGTCCGCGACGGACACTTCGACGGTGTCGCCGGTGCCGCCGCGTCGCACCAGCGCCGTCTTGGGGGCGAGTTCGGCGAGCGCTTCGATCGCCCGGCGAGCCCGGCCCATCGCATAGCCCTCGAGTGCGTGTCCGACGCTGAAGAGGAACAGCAGGAGCGCACCTTCGGCGACTTCGCCGAGCGCCGCCGCACCCGCAGCGGAGACGAGCATGAGGAAGTCGATCTCGAACCGGCCCTGCCGCACACTGGCGAAGGCTTCCTGCACGGTGAAGAACGCGCCGAAGAAGAACGCCAGGCCGTAGACCACCACCTCGGCCGACCGTGGCGTATCGGCGAAGGCGGCCAATAACCAGCCCGTGAGTAGGAGCGCGCCCGCCAGTCCCGCAAAGACCAGTTCGGTGCGTTCGCCGGAGATCCCGCCGTGACCGTGTTGATGGTCGGCGCCGTCTCCGTCGTGCGCGACGGCTGCTTCCGCGTCCGCGGCGCTCCCCGACGGCGCCATCTGCGCGGCGATCACGTCTACGAGTTCCTGGGCGGTCACCGTCGTCCGCTCGAACTCCAGCTCGACTGAATCTGGTGTCGCGGCTGCGGCGACGACGCCGGGAATCGTCGACAGCGTGTCGACGAGCGCAGTGCGCATCGCCATATCGTCATGAGTGCCTGTGGTCAACCACCGCAGGTGCCCATACATCGACGTAATCGTGTCGGCCGCCTCCAGAGCCCGCCGCTGCACTTCTGTCGCGGACGCAGCCTCGGCGTCGTAGTGCACGCACAGGCGGGGTTTGGGCGTGTCGCCATCGATAACGTGGGCCTGTTCGATGATCCCGTCATCCACCAGGCCGCGCGTCAGGCGGTCAGCGCAGCGCTCGTCGCTGTCGGGAAGCAGGTCTGTCAGGTCGAGTGCCAGGGTCCTATGTGTGGGCGCCCCGTCCGCGCCGAGGCGACCTACCTTCTCGCCGTTGCGATCTGCCATACATGCAATAATACGCATGTGTGCATATGACTCGTCAACACCAATTTGCGCGAACCCGCGCGTCGGCGGCATCCGCCGACGTCGACGACACGCATGCGACCCGACAGATTCCAAGGCGAGCGCCGGCGCCGCCGAGAGACCCTCTCCGACGCCCCCCAGGGGAACCGCCGTGTGGCAGAACGTCTGCGTGCCGCCAACGGCTCGGCGAGAAACCCGTGTAGACGGACTGACCTACCCGAGAGCCGTTGCCCCGCAACCAATGTGGCGCGAAGGTGCCCGCGCCTCACTCGGATCGCCGCATTGGATATCGACGGCGCCATTTGGCTGCAAGGCCGCCAGCGCACCCGCACGCATTGGCTACACGAATAATCCTGCCGGCGTTGCAAGGCGCTGCCGGGGAACGGGTGAGCCGCACTGTCTACCAACGGTGACCGGGGCCTGAGGATGCTTTCGATGGCCAGTACGCCACGTACTCACCATCGGGGTCGTAGAAGTGCCAGCACCCATCGGGACTGGTCCGAGCGGTCCACCCCCGAGACACGGCCCACTGCACGAGGGCAGCGGCGATCTCGCCGTTACCAGCGGCACGCCGTGTTGCTTGCGCTCTGCCCCGTGGCTCACTTTTGTATGCCATGCCCAACTTTGGGCCTGCCAAACGGCGAGGCCTCCTCCTCCCTCTCGTCTTGTGTAGCCGCAGCAACGCACCCTGAGGGGACTCTGCTCGCCGCCGCATTATCTACGTACCTAGATAGTACTTGTTGGTGGCGTCGCGATGGTTGGAATGTGGTGGCGATGGACTACGTGAATCCGCTCTGGAGAAACGATGGCAACCGAGCAAGCTCTAACAGCCTCAAGCAGAACGCCCATGGTGCGCGCATCACGGCCCAGCTAGGGCCACCATCCCGTCAAAGCACCAATCCTGCGCCCGAGTTCTGGCGCCATGGACCGCACGTACGTCGCCGTCAAGTGGTGAGAATCTCGGTAGATCAGGATGTTCCCTTCGGCGGCTCGGCAATAATCGTCGCGACACATCGCACTACTCATGTCGATCACTTTCATCAGCGGGAAACGATTCGTGAGATCTGCAGCGGGATTGACGTCGTCGAGGACGAGCGCTCGTGGCATGCCACACGTCGTCGCGTCGCCGCCGTCGGCCAGACAGTCGCGAGGGAAGAAAGGTTCGCCGTTGCGGACCAGCCACGGTGTATCGCGAATGCCAAGCACCTTCACACCGCTTTCTGCGAACGCCTGCCAGATCGGCAGGTACACATCTGGCATGACGTCGCCGGGTTGCGTATCCCGTGGTCGTGTCACGGTGGTGAACACGAAATCTGGTCGGTCGGCGACGATCTCGCGCATGGCGGCTTGAACCCAATCAAAGCACTGCGGGTACGGCTCTCCCGACCCCGGAATACGGGGCGCTCGCTCTCCTGATAGGGGGCAGCCCATCTTGAGATAGGTCACGACCTTGAAGCCGTACAGCCGGCCGAGCAGGTCCAGCGCAGTGATCCAGTGCTCGGCGTGCGAGCCGCCCGCCACCGCGATGGTGCGGGTCGCGGTTTTGGAACCAAAAGCGCACTCGCGCAGACTCGGGTCCGCGAAGTCGCTGATGCAGCTGTCGGCGGTGCTCTGCGGCAGGTCGTCCTTGGCCTCCAGGACCGTCGGCCGCATCGGCAGCTTGGGGACCTTGGCGTGGTCGATCAGCGCGCGTGCACCGGGGTAGTCGCGGGGCGACAGCCCGGCCAGCTCCTCGCCGTTGGCGCGCTGGACCGCCACGTGCTCGCGCCAGGTGAACGACGCCGCCGTCAGCGCCACGCCCAACAGCGTCACCACCGAGCCCAACACGATGGTGGGCCTAAGCAGGCGCGTGCGCAGCGGTACGGCGGCCTTCGCCTTTTTGGCCGAGCTGGTCGCACGCAGCCGCAGCGGCACCTCGATGTAGCGGGTCGTCAGCCAGGCCAGCACCCCGGAGACCAGCAGGACGCCCGCGCCCTCGGCCAGGTTGGCCTGTGCATGTCCGCTGTAGGCGAGCCAGAAGATCAGCAGCGGCCAGTGCCACAGGTACAGCGAGTAGGCCATCGCGCCGAGGGAGACGAACGGCTTGGTGGCCAGGAGGCGGTTCGGCAGGGGCATCCGGCCGTCGGCGCGGGCGAGGTGCGGGTCGGCGGCACGGTTGGCGGCGCTCAGGATGAGCAGGATGGTCGCCCCGACCGGGACCAGCGCCCACGGTCCGGGGAACTCCGCGACGCCGTCGATGAACGCGCCACACGACAGGATCGCGGCCAGTGCGAGCACCGAGACGAGGGTCCGCAGCCACATCGGCCACCGGACGTGCTGCACCAACGCCCCCGCCAGCGCCCCGAGCAATAACTCCCAGGCCCGGGCGAAGCTGTTGTAGTAGGCAGTGGTCTGGTCGGCCTGGTGCGCACCGATCGCGTACACGAATGAGGCGATGGTGAGCGCCGATAGCAGGACGATCAGAAGGACCCGCAGGTGCCTGCCCACGAGTAGGCGGCGCAGCAGGAAGCCGATGCCGAATACCAGCAGCAGGAATGCGAGGTAGAACTGCCCCTGCACCGACATCGACCAAATGTGCTGCAGCGGGCTGACCGCCTCGCTCGCGCGCAGGTAGTTCGCTGCCGTGCTCGACAGTTCCCAGTTCTGGTAATAGCCGAGGCTCGCGAGGCTCTGATCGGCGAACGTCTCCCACCGGGTCTCGGGCTGAACGAGGATCGTCAACCCCGCGGAGGCCGCGAGGACCACCACCAGCGCGGGAAGCAGGCGCCGGACCAGACGCCTGACCTCGGGCACGGGTGCCAGGGAGGCGGTCGACGTCAGGGCGGCGCGCAGCAGCCGGCCGCCGAAGAAGAAGCCGGACAACGCGAGGAACACGTCGACGCCACCGGAGACCCGGCCGAACCACACGTGGAACACCGCGACCAGCGCGATGGCGATGCCGCGCAGGCCGTCGAGGTCGTGGCGGTAGAACCCGGGAGCCCCAGTGCCCGTCAAGGCAGGGGCGGGGCGCCCGGAATCGGTACGCGGCGCCGTCCGGGGCGGGGCGGAGGTCAGCATGGTCGTCGAGACGACACCACGGGAGTCATGAGTTCAGCCGCGGTCATGACGCGGCCAGACGAAACTGGTGTGCCGAGTACGTCCGCACCCTCTGGCCTCGACGTCAGCCCACCCCGGCGTAGGAGTGCAACCCAGCAATCACCAGATTGATGAAAAACAGGTTGAAGACCATCGCCACGAAGCCGGCCACGTTGATCCAAGCAGCCTTCCTGTCACGCCACCCCGCGGTGGAGCGGGCATGCAAGTAGGCCGCGTAGGCAACCCATGCGATGAACGACACCGTCTCCTTGGGGTCCCAACCCCAGAAGCGTCCCCACGTCTCCTCGGCCCAGATCGCGCCGAAGATGACGCCAAACCCGAAAGTCGGGAACGCAAAGATCGTGGTGCGGTAGGCGATCCTGTCCAGAACTTGTGCATCGGGCAACCTGGACATGATGCCCGCGACGTACCCGTTCCCCCCGTCGCCCCGCAGCTCACCATGAGTCGACGTCTTGGCCAGGAACAGAATGCTTGCCACTCCGGCGACAAGGAACACACCGGAGCCGAGGCTCACCACCGACACATGAATAGGCAACCAATACGACTGCAGCGCAGGCATCACGGGCGCGGCGTCGGCATACAGCCACTTGCCCGACACCGCGAGCAGAATCAACACCGGGATCAGGACAAACACCCACAGCGCGCGAAACTGCGGGCGGCGCAACACGACTGCCGCGGCGACGAGGCCGCACAAGCAAGTCAAGTTGATGAACTCGTACATGTTGCCCCAGGGGGCACGCGAGGTCGCCAAGCCGCGCAGGACAATGCACATCAGGAGTAAGACGGCACCCACGAAGACCACGGCTATTCCAGCACGCTCCATACGTTCTGCCCGCGATCGCCGCGGCATCTCGGTGACGACACCCGGGCTTGCGCTGTCGAGCGAGACCCCTACAGGTGCCATAGACCTCTCGAGTGTCCTTGTCCGACCGATCGCGAAAGTCGCTGCAAGAAGCAACAATGCAAGCGTCAGCACGCCCACCGCTGATGCGTACGCCCAGTCCGAATACAGCGCCAGAGATTCCCGTGTGCCAACTACGTTCACGTCTGAGATCTCACGCTGCCGTTGAGGACTATCGGCGTAGCGTAGCCAGACCACAACCTCGCTCGTCTGCCTCCGCTCGTCTCGCCTCCCTGCGATCGTCTCTGCGAGCGCGACGTCTGTTTACGGTATTGGACCCAGTGTGCGGTCGGCTGCCGCGACCCGAAAACGTTCACGGCGTGCCCAGCCCGCCGCATGACGGAGGTTCGGGAGTGTCGAGAAGAAATCCGAATCCATTGAGCCGCATATCTGCTCGCAGCGATGGACTCGGTCGATTAGCTGATAGCCATGCCCTCAGCGCGTCGGCTTGTTGCTCCGGGGAGGCATCCGCCACGCCAGCGTCGTCGAGGATGAAGTAGCAGAGGGTTGCATCGCCGAAACAACCGTTGATCATGCTTACGTCGGCGGTTGCCTTCACGTCGGCTGCCATGACGCGGAGTTCGAGGAGCGACCACTCGGGGTTAGACCCTGCACCTGGACGCTGCCGCAACCACTCGTGGAATTCCTCGTGCAGCTCGGACGGCAGTGGATAACCGCTGCGGGACAGGGCTTTTACTACCACCAGAATGGCCATGCTCGGCTCACCAACGTGTAGCGCCGTGAGCGCCGTCACACGCTGCGCTTCCGTAAGGCAGGGTTCGGCGGCCTCCCACATCACCTCGGCCATCTCGAAGTCTCCCCGAATCATGTAGGCCTTTTAGGTGATTCACCGACCCGCTGCGGCCTCAACAGCGGCATGAGGCCGCCTCGGCAGTGACCGCGCATAAGGCTGGAATAGCGCGCGCCTTTGCATATCAGCATTGTGGCCGATCGGTTTAGGTGCGCACTTGAGCGTCGTCGAGCCGGGTAACGTCGCCGTCCTCGGGTCCGTGCGAACGACCCACGTGTGCCTCGCGGCGCATCCGGTCGATCATGTGCGGATAGTGCAGCTCGAACGCCGGGCGCTCGGAACGGATGCGGGGCAGCTCGGTGAAGTTGTGCCGCGGCGGCGGGCAGCTGGTGGCCCACTCCAGGGAGTTGCCGTAGCCCCAGGGGTCGTCGACGGTGACGACCTCGCCGTACCGCCAGCTCTTGAACACGTTCCACAGGAACGGCAGCGTCGACAGACCGAGGATGAACGCACCGATCGTCGAAATCACGTTCAGCGTCGTGAACCCGTCGCTAGGCAGGTAGTCCGCGTAGCGACGCGGCATACCCTCGTTGCCCAGCCAGTGCTGCACCAGGAACGTGGTGTGGAAACCGATGAAGGTCAGCCAGAAGTGCAGCTTGCCGAGGCGCTCGTCGAGCAGGCGGCCCGTCATCTTCGGGAACCAGAAGTAGATGCCCGCGTAGGTGGCGAACACGATCGTGCCGAACAACACGTAGTGGAAGTGCGCGATGACGAAGTAGCTGTCGGTGACCTGAAAGTCCAGCGGCGGGCTGGCCAGCAGCACACCAGACAGACCACCGAGAAGGAACGTGACGATGAAACCGATGGAGAACAGCATCGGTGTCTCGAACGTCAACTGCCCCTTCCACATCGTGCCTATCCAGTTGAAGAACTTGATGCCCGTCGGGACGGCGATCAGGAATGTCATGAACGAGAAGAAGGGCAGCAGCACCGCGCCGGTCGCGTACATGTGGTGCGCCCACACGGCCACCGACAGTGCGGCGATACCGAGCGTCGCGTAGATCAGCGTGGTGTACCCGAAGATGGGCTTGCGGCTGAACACCGGGAAGATCTCACTGACGATGCCGAAGAAGGGCAGCGCGATGATGTACACCTCGGGGTGACCGAAGAACCAGAACAGGTGCTGCCAGAGCAGCACACCGCCGTTGGCAGGGTCGTAGACGTGCGCGCCGAGGTGCCGGTCGGCGGCCAACGCAAACAGGGCCGCGGTCAGCAGCGGGAACGCCAGCAGCACCAGAATCGACGTCACCAAGATGTTCCAGGTGAAAATCGGCATCCGAAACATCGTCATGCCCGGCGCACGCATACACACCACGGTGGTGATCATGTTGACCGCGCCTAAGATCGTCCCCAGCCCGCCGACGATCAGGCCGAGAATCCAGAGGTCGGCGCCGGCGCCTGGCGAATAGATAGCACTAGACAAGGGCGTGTAGGCGGTCCAGCCGAAATCCGCGGCGCCACCGGGGGTGATGAACCCGGCAGTTGCGATCAGCGCACCGAACAGGAACAGCCAGAACGAGAACGCATTCAACCGAGGGAACGCCACGTCAGGGGCGCCGATCTGCAGCGGCAGCACCAGGTTCGCGAAGCCGAACACGATGGGTGTCGCGTAGAACAGCAGCATCACCGTGCCATGCATGGTGAACAACTGGTTGTACTGCTCATTAGACAGGAACTGCAGGCCGGGCACCGCCAATTCGGTGCGAATAAACAGCGCCATCAACCCGCCGATGAGGAAGAACGCGAAACACGCGACGCAATACATCATGCCGATCAACTTGTGATCAGTGGTCGTGATCAATCGGTAGATCAGATTGCCCTTCGGGCCCATCCGGGCGGGGAAGGGGCGGCGTGCCTCCAGTTCCCCGACCGGTGGCGCATCGGCGACCATAAGACTCCTCCCGCCACGGGCCCGGACCCCGTTTCGAATCTACGGACTACATACGTAGGATATCCTACTGCGTAGGTTAGTACTAGCTTGTGTAGTTGGAAGTGCTGGACCCATCAGTGAGCCACATCGCCCGGTGACGGGCGTCCTGCCGGGGCGGGTGCCGAGCCAGCACTCGCACCCGCTCCGGCCCAGCCCCTTCGAGCCGACCTCCGGTGCGTTAGGGAGGTGCCAGTCTCGCGGCGCGGGGAGCTGTATTGAGGTGTCACGAACGACGTCCGAGCCTGACGGTCGTCCTTAATCTGGTTCTACTACGTACGTACTTAGCAAAGTAGCTCCTCACGTTGTTGCGTGCGTTCCTGATTAAACCGATTGCGTCCCAACCCATTAAGTAACGTGTGATGTCAGGCGGGGGCGTTCATCGGCGGTTCGTGACTTGCCCAGTAGCCGGTGTTGGGTTAGCGTCTCGCCAACCAGATAACGAATCGGTAACGGCAAAGGATCGACTTCGAAGTGGTGCACCACCGACTCGCGCGACCAGACGCGCCGGCCGATCGTGGGGCCACTGACGTCACCGAGATCATCGCCTTCGGCGAGTTCGGCGCGTTGCTGGATATGGCCAATTGTCGCAGCGATCCGTTCGCTATGGACTTCGAGGTGTTGAGCGCACCGGAACTCGACGACCTCAACGATGTGGCCGATGAGTCGCCACGGCTGCTGCTCCCATCGAAAGGTGCCACGAAGGCAGCGTCACCGACCGTGCCGGCTCCCGTCGGCGGGGCACGTCTTAGGGAACGTCCACCGCCGTCTCGGGCGCAGTCGGGCGCTACCCTCCGCGCATCTGGCGGAGCGCATCGACGAACCCCCGCGGCCACCGGTGCGGTGCACAGCAGGTTGGTCATCACTGCTATCGCCGTCGGCGCGATCGCCGCCGCAGCGAACGCAGCGGTCGACGAAACCGAGGCGCAGCAGCCGGTTTTGGTCGCCGACTCTGCGGCGTCCCCGACTGCCCTCCCCGACGCCTCGGGGATGCAGATCATCCCTGTGGCAAACGGTTTCGATGCTGGGATCCATCGACAGGAATTGGCCAACGGCGCGGCCTTCGCTCAGGAGCGGGCGCAGCGGGAGGCGCGACTTCGGCGCCCCCAGTTCACCTTTCCTGCCCGAGGCATCCTGACATCGGGCTTCGGAGCCCGGTGGGGCACCCTGCACGCCGGACTCGACATCGCCAACGCCGTCGGCACTCCGATCTACGCCGCATCCGATGGCGACGTGATTGCCTCCGGTCCGACACCGGGTTTCGGCATGTGGGTCAAGATCCTTGCCGCGGACGGCACAGTTACGCTCTACGGTCACATCGACACCACGATGGTGCAAACGGGCCAGCGGGTGATGGCCGGCGACCAGATCGCCACCATGGGCAACCGAGGCAATTCGACGGGACCGCACCTGCACTTCGAGGTGCACCGCAACGGATCGGTCAAGACCGATCCGATGGCGTGGTTGGGGGAACGGGGAGTGCCTAACGGCTAGGGCAGCTGCCTGACCGTCTACACAATGCGAGCACAGCCGTCTCACGAAGACAACTCCCCAGGAGAGGCCGGGCGATCAGAGGCGGAAGGCCCGACCTGGAGTGCCGGCAGCATCGCTGATGCAGCCCGCCGCTGAAGGCTACCAGCCAGCTACTGACGTCAGTAGAATCACGTCGAGCCCGGCTGGCCGCCGCGCGATCACAGTCGGCGCCGTGCGCTCACTTCAGCGCCGGCACACCGATCGACACCGTAAGCTACCTACTGACCAATTCAGGAGGTTCGATCATGGCTCGGGTGCGTGGCTTCGGAGAGCTCGAAGCGTCGATCATGGATCGCCTCTGGAATCGTGACCCCGAGGCCGACACCACGGTCAGGGACATCTTCGACGAGTTGAGCACCGAACGCCACATCGCGTACACCACAGTGATGTCGACGATGGACAACTTGCATGGCAAGGGTTGGCTGTCGCGTGAACGCGACGGCAAGGCGTATCGCTACCGGCCGACCCTGACTCGCGAGGAGCACAGTGCACGACTCATGTTGGAGGCACTGAGCGGCGGCGGTCGGTCGGAGGCGGTCCTGAGTCATTTCGTGGCGCAGATCGATGCAGAGGAATCCGCTGACTTGCGTGCTGCGCTGCGGCGCCTGGCCCGCAAGTCAGGTCGCCGATGACCGTCGCGGCGGCTTTGCTGCTCTATGTCGCGGCGGTCCTGGCGATCGCACCGAAGCTGCTGGTCCATATCACCGCCGACGGCGGGGCTCCGCGCCTGGCGATAGCCGCGTGGATCACCGCTGTCGTGACGGTGCTCGGCTGCTCGGTTGCCGCCGTCGCGCTGCTGCTCATCGAGGCCGCTGGGCATTGGGACAGCCCCGACGCGCTGCTCGTCACGTGCCTAGAACGTCTGCGCGCCATTCTCGTCGGCCACGCCGGGTGGCCGGCGCGAATCGTCGCAACCGTCGCGGTGGCCATCGCGGTCGGAAGTCTGATCGCCGTCGTCATTCGAATAGGCCGCGCTCTGGGCCGGATGCGCACCCACACCTTCGCGCACGCCGACGCCGTGCGCCTGGTGGGCCGTTCACATGGCAGCGACGTCGTGGTCATCGAGGCAACCGAGCCTGCGGCGTATTGCGTGGCGGGACGCCCACCGGCGATCGTGGTGACCTCCGCAGCTCTGGCCGCGCTCGATGAAAACCAACTGGCGGCCGTCGTGGCCCACGAGCGTGCTCACCTCGACGGCCGGCACGCCTACATCGTCGCTGCGACGCGCGGCCTGACCGCCGCGCTGCCCACATGCGGGCTCTTCGCGAGCGCAGCCAGCCACGTCAGTTCTCTGTTGGAAATGTGCGCCGACGATGCGGCCGCTCGTCGCCACGGCCGTCAGCCGCTGCTCGCAGGCTTGTTGACCCTCTCTGGCGCCACCGCCCCGGCTCACGGTCTGGCCGCCGCCGGTATCGCCGTGCTCGCCCGTGCCGAGCGGTTGTCGAAGCCACCACGACGCTTCGCCCGCATCCAGACCCAAGTCACGCTCAGCGGTGCGGTGGCGGCGATGGCCGCCACACCGTTGGCGATCGTCACGCTGTCGCTATCGGGCGTACTGATCTGCTTCGCGTGAGCGGCTCACCGCGCTCAAGGACTTCACGACATTCTTGGCGCATCCAAATACCGTGCTGCACGGCGTCATTGCGCCGTAAATGCGGCTATGGCAGGGTTCGTGGCGCTTCTGCGGCTGGCTAGAAGTGCGGGAGGTCGGCCATGCCCGCAAGGTGAGCGGCGGCGGGGTCGGCCACAAGCATGGCCAACACCGCCAAACTCAGGGCCAACAGTAGCGCCGTCGCGATCCATCGGCGAGCCAGTCGGCCCGTCGGCCGCACGTGGCGCTGCTGAGGCCAACTCGACCGCGGTCCGTGGCAGGACACGGCCAGTGCACTCTTCACACCACCAATCTACTATGTGACTACGTATGTGGCCATTGCTTCGCATTCTTGCGTTACGAGGTTCGGCGATGGGGTCACCAACACGGTGTAGGCGGCCTTCTGACCGGGCTTCGGCGGGCAACGATGTCACCGTCGCTCCATGCAGGCGGCGATGAAAGGGACCGCGTGCGCGACGATCTGAGAACGGGCACCGGGCGACCGGTCCGCGCGGCATGGGTGGCACTCGCAGGTGTGACGATGATCGTCGTCGCGGGCTGCGGCGACACGGGCCGTGTGTCGTCGCCGGGTCCTTCGAGCGCCGCGGGTGCCGTCGCCGACCAGCCGCACACTCGGTTCGACGTCTTGTTCGCCTTCGACATCATCGACCACAGCGGTCAAGCTGTTGCATTGAGCAATTCGACCACCGTCAAGCAAGGCATCGCACCCGAGATCCGGGACATCGCCAGACAAATCAGCGCGGGCAGCACCACCTACGTCAACGAGCTGCAGGCGCTCCTCGTCGATTGGGGATTCACCCCCATGACCGTCGGGCCCCGTCCTGCGGCGGGCAAGCCCAACGTCGCAGTTGCGCCGGGTGAACATCCGCTCGCCGTGGACGCCGACGTCCGTCGCGTCACCGGCGCGACCGGGACGGGTGCGGCGGGCCAATATCTGGAGTTGATGATCCGACAGCACCGTTTCACGATCTCGGCCGCGCGTGACCAGCTGGAAGCAGGGTCGAATCCTCGGGCGATGGCGATCGCGCGATCGCTCATCGAAAGCCAGCAAAGCGAGATCTCCGTCATGGAGACCCTGCAGCCCTGACGATGTCGCTGGCGACCTGGGTCTGGCGTCGAATTGATGGCCGCCGCGTTGTCGTCACGGCGTCAGTCGTGCTCGTTGGCGGTGCTCGGCACGTCGGTCGGTGGTCGCCGCTGTTGGTGCAGTCCGCGCAGAAACGCGTTGTAGGCCGCCAGTTCCGCGTCGTCGCGTTCGACGTCGGCCTCTCTTTTCTTCGACTCCGACTCCTCATCACGGCGCCATCGGATGGCGAAGATCACTGTGGTCAGCAGCGCGACGGGCTCGCCGTAGGACCACGCCAAGGCGCCAGCAACCCCCTGGTCGGCGACGGGGTCGACGTTCCAGTCCGGCGGAGGTTGGGCGAAGGTCTCGGTGAGCGTCCGCGGTGCCATCATCAGGATGACGCCGATGAAGACGTGCAGCGGCATTTCGACGAAGATGTCGAAGAAGCGGCCCAGGTTGCTCTGCCGGACCGGCAAGGGACCGATCGACAGGATCGGCAGGATGAACAACATACC
Organism: Mycolicibacterium rufum; assembly: GCF_022374875.2. The sequence continues at coordinate 35,244 of NZ_CP092428.2, read as the reverse complement.
GCTGGTGAGGAAGAACACCTGCAGTGTGACGTGTCCGGCCACGCTGGACGCCGCCGCGTCGAAGAGGTCGGAAAGGTACAGGCCGTAGTAGCTCAACAGGAACACCGGAATGGTGAAGCCGGGGTGCAGCACGATCCTGCTCGCCCGGCAGCGCAGGCCGCCCAGCGCGGCGATCACGACGTAGCGTCCGAGTCCACGATGAGGCGTGGACCTGAGGAGCAGCCGGCCTGGCGCACCCAGCACGAGCAGCGGCGGAACGAGGATCGACAGCGTGAGGTGCTGGAACATGAAGGCACTGAACAGTCGGTAGCCGTAGCCGTCGATGGCCAGGCCCGTCACCGCCGCCAAGGCGATACAGCCGGCCAGGAAGCTCGCCGTGCGCGTCCACGCCCACTGGCGGCCCCGGGATCTGACGACTCGAACGGCAAGCAGGTACCACACCGCCAAAACAATTGCCATTACAGGCAGTATCGGAACCGGTGGCGGTAACCAACCGAGCATCGCCCAAAGCGACGGCGGTGAGGTGGGGAGCACCACCTGACCGATCACGGGGCAGCCCACCATCGAGTCGCGGCGTTGCGCCCGAGTGTCGGCCGCGCCCCGCGGCGACGTGCAGCCGGGGCGGGGTCGCCGTTCATCGCGGGGGCCCTGAGCCGGTTGTGGTCTCGGCAGCGAGGCGACGGACCACCGGTTCGAGATCCTCGGCGAGCAGCGCCCGCAGGAACACCGCGGCGACGCGATGCAACCGGTCCAAAACGATGGTGGACGGGATGACGGTGGTGGGATATCTCGCGCCCAAGGCGATCATCGTGCGCATCGGTGGGTCGTAGATCGACGGGAAGGTGACCTTGCGATCGACGATGAAGTCAACCGCAGCTTGGCGGTTGTTGTCGCGGACGTCGATGCCCAGGAAGACGACTCCCTCGTCCCGGGTCGCGTCGTACACCCTTTGCAGTTCCGGCATCTCGGTGCGACAGGGACCGCACCACTGACCCCACACGTTGATCACCACCACCTGCTCGGCGAAGTCATCGAGTGACAACGTGCGGTCGGGGTACATCAGGTCGGGTCCGCGTATCAGCCCCGGGCGACCACGACTCTGCGGCGGGTCGTAGAAAATGTCGACCTGCCCGCCCGGCGACACGAACTCGAACGTGCCACCCTGCGCGACGGCGTCGTCTCCGCTGGAGCATCCGGACACTGCGGCGCCGAGCAGTACCGCGCTCAAACCCGCGGCGATGCCACGCCGTACCACCAGTGACCAATGTGTCGGGGGTCGCCTCCGTCGCCGACGCTCAACGCCCACGTCCAGCCTTGACGGCGACGTTCGGGGTCCATCGGTGAATCGACGAGTCATTCAAGTGCCACTCACGCTGGGTTGCTCCGATACGGGCCCGCCGACTCGAAGCCGCGCGACGTGGTACGTGACCGGTGCATCGACACGACGACCTCCGTACTGGACGTTGGGCGCAGGCACCGCGGCCGCTCGGGCGAGCACCGGCGGCGCCCCTGCCGCCAGGGCCGGTCAGCCCGGCACCTTCTACGTAGAGACTACGTAAATGGTAGCGCAATGGCTCCACGGCGAATGACGGGACGACATTGATGAGGCGTATCGACCACGCGGGCGATCTATCGGCGCAGGAGCGTCTGGTGGCCGACGCCAACGCTGTTGGCAATCGTCGGCGGAGCCGCAATCATCAGAGCGTGCAGCGGTCTACCAACGCCGCGGCAGGCGCAGCGATCCGAAGGGTCGTCGATAAGGGCACCCCTTGCGATCTGCTCGTTCCGGACCTGCAGACGTCGGTCACCGAGGGCGACGTCGGGGATCGGTGGAGTCGCCGGTTACGGTCAGCGCTGCTGCCGGCGTGCTGGGCGTGACGGGGTGGTCTCGACCGCCGACGACACCACCGAGACGATGACCGTGGGCAACGGGCGTCAAGACGATGCCATCTCCACGGGCTAGGACAGACGCCGACCGAGAGGGGCACCTATTTGTTTTGTCCGACGGCTGATCATCCACTCGCCGTTCAGGTCACGGGCCTCGGGTGAGGTGATGGCGTACGGGTTTGCCCGCTCTCAGCATGATGACGGCAATCGCGACCAGTCCGGCGACGGCGCCCACCAGGATCCACAGCGCCGGGCTTGCGCCGTCGGGTTGTTGGCCGGGGTGCGTGTCGTCGTAGGAGTGTTTGGCGGGTGTTGGGACGCCGGGGCGTGGTGGGGCGATCGAGGAGGTCTGCGCCGACGACGGCTCCGCGGCGACGGACGGCGCGCCGGTCGAGGCGAGTCCGAGGAGTGTGGCGGCGACTACGACGACGAGGGCCGCTCGCGCGGGCCACCTCCCGGCCTGCGGGGGTCGTCTACAGCACCAGCGCGGAATGCCCTTGATCATCTCACGAAGTAGATGGTGGCAAAGAGCGCGATCCACACGATGTCGACGAAGTGCCAATAGTAGGACACCACAATGGCGGCCGTCGCTTGGGCGGGGGTGAACTTGCTCATGCGCGTGCGCACCAGCAGCAGGATGAAGGCGACGAGACCGCCGATCACGTGCAACCCGTGGAAACCCGTGGTGAGGTAGAAGACCGACCCGTACGCGCTGCCGGCGATCGTCGTTCCCTCACGCACCAGGCTGATGTATTCGTATCCCTGGCCGAGCACGAAGATCAATCCCATGAGCAAGGTGACGACGTACCACCGGCGCAGGCCGAACACGTCGCCGCGTTCAGCGGCGAAGACACCCATCTGACAGGTGAACGACGACGCGATGAGGATCAGGGTCACCGGCACCGCGAGCGCGAGGTTCAGCTCGGTGGGCGGGGGCGGCCACTCATCGGCCTGGGCGCGAGCGGTGAAGTACATCGCGAACAGACCGGCGAAGAACATCAACTCACTGGACAACCACACGATCGTCCCCACGGCAACCATGTTGGGCCGATTCAGCGAATGAACCCGTGCCGTGATGGCGGTGCCACTTGTCATGTCGTCCCTCGTCAAGCCAAGTCCGCAGACGGTCTACTGAGTCGCTACCTACTATTGCACACAGTAAATGTGCGATAGTTGCATCGTTGGATGCGTGGTGCGATTCGACCGGAACATTCAGCGGGAGTTCGCTTTTGAGCCGCGCCCGGCGCGACGGAGCATGCGCAATGGGCGCGTACGGCCGATGAGCATCGCTGTGGGCGTGGACATTGAACGCGGTTACTCGTAATCTTTCCGTGACCTACGTAGCTAGACCATAGATGTCCCTGCGGTGTAAGGACTGTGTTTTGAGAATGAACCGCCCTGCCGCGGTATGCCGCTCGGCGGGTGCTCTCGTCGTGGCGATCGTGCTGGCACTGACTCTCGGCGACTCTGCCGGCACTGGGTGGGCCGACCCGGCTGCCGACGCCCTGGCTCGATTGACGGAGTTCTCTCGAGAAGCCGAGCGGACCACGGAAGCGGTGTATGCGGCCGAACTGGAACTCGCGGGGAAACTCGGGGCGCAGCGCAGGGCTGAGGATCGTCAACGCACCGAACTCGAGGCGATGACCGCGGCGCGAGCCGACCTCGGTGAGTATCAGGCCGCCGTGAATCAGGTGGCGGCCGCGTCGTACATGGGTGGTTCGACCAGCACGATCAGCGCGGCGCTGACCGCGGAGTCTCCCCAACGCCTGCTCGACGAACTCTCCTCGAGCAGGGTGATGGCCACTCAGATGTCGGACCGCATCAGCGCCTTTCGCGCCGCATCAACCCGTGCCGACGAAGCCGCGCTCGCGGCGCAGTCATCAGCGCTGGCGGCTCGTACTGCCGCGGAGCAGGCGTCGGCCGTCCGCGCGGACCTGCAATCGAAGCAGAGCCGGCTGCGAACACAGATCGCCGAAGTAGAGGCGCTATACCGCGCACTGACCCCCGATCAACGTGCAGCGCTCGCCGGCCCTGGGCCGATGCCGCCCGCGCCGCCGGTGCCGGTGCCGGTGCCGGCCAATCCGGCCATCATGGCGATGCCCGAGGCGATACCGCCGGTGGGTCCGGGTCCGTCCAGCTCACCCGAGGGGACCGGGGTCGCGCAGGCGGCGTTGACCCGTGTGGGTGCGCCCTATTCGTGGGGTGCAACAGGACCAGATGCCTTCGACTGCTCGGGGCTCATCAAGTGGGCGTTTCTGCAGAACGGTAAGTCGCTCCCGCGGTCGAGTCAGGCGCTCGCGGCGGGCGGACAACCCGTGGCGACGACCGACGTACAGCCCGGCGACATAGTCACCTTCTACTCGGACGCCTCACACGCGGGCATCTACATCGGCGATGGGAACATGGTGCACGCCTCGACGTACGGCACTCCGGTGAAGGTGGCGCCGATCTCGTCGGCGCCGATCTACAACGTGCGCCGCTACTAGCCAGCTACCGCAGCGTTGCCTGCTCCCGCGGTTCCCAGGAATGTTCCAGTCGCCGAGCCCGTCGGTACCGAACACGGTGGGTCCCGCCGTGTTTACGACTTGACGACATCGCGGCGTTTGGTGGTGTCGTAGCACTTGATATTCAAGGGTGCTGGCGTGAGGCATGCGTGACTGACGTTGGCGTTGCCAGACGGGAACATACACTCATGTGCGCGGACCGCGTGTTGGCACGACGGACGCAAGCTCAAGGAGGATCGTGAACCTGGCCACGCGCGCCGTCATGACCACACTGGTGGCGCTGGCCTTCTGGCTGTCCGGAGTCGGAGTTGCTGCCGCGCACACCTCACTCGTTGGTTCTGACCCGGCCAAGGACGCGAGCGTAGCGTCCCCATTGACCGCCGTCGTGCTGACCTTCTCCGAGGAAATCAATCCAGCGTTCGCTGACGTCGCCGTCACCAGCGCCGATGGTCGCAACTGGGTGTCGGGCTCGGCAAACGTCGAAGGGCCGCGCCTCACGGTCGCCGTCGGGCCCGACCGACTCACAAACGGCCTGTTCACCGTCAGCTACCGCGTGGTCTCAGCAGATGGCCACCCCGTCTCCGGCTCGTACACCTTCACCATCGCCGGCGTCCCAGAACAACCGTCACCCACAACCACGCCAGCCCGTGCAGCACCCAGCACCGCTGAGCCGTCTCCTCCGGCGCCCGCGGCGACCGCAGGTTCGGACACCAAGGCGTCTGTACTCACAGCAGCCGGCGCCGGTCTGGCGCTTGGCGGTGTGATCGCGTTCTGGCAAAATAGGCGACACCGCCGGAAGAACGCAGCAGAACACCCCAGATCTGAACCCGGGCGCTCTGGAGTGCAAAACACATCACCTCCTTTCGAACGAAGAGATTGACCTCAAGCTCAATCATCACCCCCTCGCGCGTGTCATCGTCGCGGACAGCAGCGATCGCCTGACCGCACGGGCGAAGGTTCGACTGGGGTCGAGGTTTCCGATACCCCGAGCGATTATTTGATCGTCCTGGCCTGCACGCTGGCGATGATCGCCGGAATTACCTGGGGCGGTGGCCGCCTAACAACAGCGAGCCCAGGAGGAGCCCACGGGCCTATGAACCGTCGGCACAGGCCTGACGCCGCGCCAGTGATGTCCTGATACGGGAATCCGCAATCAAGAAGTGAGGCGCCCCAAGCGATCCGGGCGCTGACGGCTGCCCTTCCTCGACGGGTTGTGCGAGAAGCAGGTGTGGACCCGGCAGGCTACCGTGGCTTCAGTGAACGCCCCCGATGCCCTAACGGACGACCAGCGGCGACCGCTGCGGATCGAGATCGTCGTTGTGTTGATGGTGACGTTCGCTCTGAGCGCCTATACCGCGATCCTGGATCTGATCGAGGCGGTGCTGCTCGGCCTGGCGGGGCAGACCGTAGCGCTCAACCCGCGCCGCTCCTCGTTCGACCTCATCGATCTCGGCCTTAATCTGGCGACCGTGTTCCAACTGGTCGCTTGGGGCTTTCTCGCCGTATACCTATTGTGGCGCAGCGGTTTTGGCCCGGCAGCAATCGGGTTGGGCCGACCGCGGTACCGGCTCGACCTGCTCGGTGGCATCGGGCTCGCCGCCCTTATCGGGCTGCCCGGCCTGGCGCTGTATGTTACCGCCCGCGCATTGGGTCTCAGCGCATCGGTAGTGCCCTCGGAACTGAACGACACGTGGTGGCGCATCCCCGTCCTCATTTTGGTGTCGTTCGCCAACGCCTGGGCCGAAGAGATCATCGTGGTGGGCTTTCTGCTCACCCGGCTGCACCAACTGCGGGTCCGCCCGTCCACCGCGCTGGTGCTGTCAAGCCTTTTACGCGGCACATACCACCTGTATCAAGGCTTCAGCGCCGGGCTGGGCAACGTCGTGATGGGTCTGGTGTTCGGCTACGCGTGGCGGCGCACCGGTCGGCTGTGGCCACTCATCATCGCCCACGGGGTGATCAACACGGTGGCCTACGTCGGCTATGCCCTGGTCGCGGATCGACTCAACTGGCTGTCTAAGTTCACCTGCAACACCCTCCTGGGCCTCTAGCCCAGACCGACCACCGGCAGCGTGGGCCTCGAGCCCCCGGCCCAGGGCAGGCAATCACAAACGCCATAGTGAAAACCCCACGGCACCATCACCGCCGGAAGTGATGGAGCGCACCGGCGATGCCTCCACCGTCACGCTGCCGCAACCTAGACGGGCCGAGGTGACCATCGATACCGATCCGAGCCGCCGACTCATTGCCTACGTAACCGTTGTGGCTCAACAACATTGGCGTCCTGATGCGGACACCAGCTCGGAAGGCCGCGTCGGCTCAGAGGCCTGCAGGAAGGCCTGGCATGGTCGTGATCTCCCGCTGCTGGGTCGCCCGGGTGATCGGGCCAGCGCGACCGCTGCTGCTCATGACGTCGAATCGCGCGGTCAGGCGACACTAGCCATCGCACCGTCGAGCCGCGGGCTCTAGCACGCGAAGGATCCGGCATACCCACTTGAGGTCGAGCGGTCGATGGGCTCTGACACCGCTCTGACGTCTGCGCCAACGTCGCGCCAAGTTGAACCCAAGGCTTCAAGCCCTGTGGCACAATGACTTCGACCAGAATGGCTTGAGGGAGTCCAGTGTCGTTGGTGCGTGTGCGGGCTGTCGCCGTTGTGGGCGCGACCGCGGTGCTGATGACGTCCAGCTGTTCGTGCCAGACCGACACCTCCGTTCCCGAAGGCGTTCCGCCGCCCGCGGGAGCCCCGGTGCCCTACATTGACTATCCTGCCCGCGGCCGACCCGCCGACCAGTTGCGCGTCTGGGCTGCACAACGGGCTCCGGCGCTGGACATACCGGCCACCGCGCTGGAGGCATATGCCTATGCGGCCAGAGTCGCCCACGTCGAGAACCCCGACTGCCAGCTGGCCTGGACGACGCTGGCGGGAATCGGCATGGTCGAGAGCCGCAACGGCACCTTTCGCGGCGCCACCATCGCCCCGAACGGGGATGTCACTCCGCCGATTCGTGGTGTGCGTCTTGATGGCTCGAACGGCAATATGCGCATCACCGACAGCGGCGGCGGCTCGCCCGACGGTGAGCCCGGATTCGCCCAGGCAATGGGTCCGATGCAATTCATCCCGGAGACCTGGCGGCTCTATGGGGTTGACGCCAACAATGACGGCATCGTCAGTCCCGACAACGTCGACGACGCTGCGCTGTCGGCTGCCGGCTACCTATGCAACCGCGGCGGCGACCTGGCGACCCCAAAGGGGTGGATGACAGCGCTGTGGGCTTACAACCAGTCCGATCCGTACGCCCGCAGCGTGCGCGACTGGGCTACCGCCTATGCCGCCGGCGACTCTCAATAGCAGCCCGAGGTCGCCGGATCCACGGGCGCGCGCATTCTGGACGCAGATGTGTAGCGACAACGGGTCGCGCATAGGATCGAACTGCCATCTGATGAGCTTCGTAAGGTCCAGCCGATGGACTCGACCGCCAGTCTGATCCACTCTGCTGATGTTTCCTTGTTATGCCGAAACCGAAAGGGACTAACGAGATGGAGAAGCAAATCATCTGGCGCGGCCTGTTGGCTGGCGCCGCCGCAGGCGTACTGGCATTCGGGTTCGCGCGGATATTCGCTGCGCCCCAGACTGCGCGCGCAATCGAGTACGAAAATGGCGTGCGGGCCGCCCGGGAGGCCATGGATTCGCCCGGGGGACACGCCGGCCACGGAGAGAACGTCGACCTGTTCACCCGCACAGTGCAGATGAACATCGGCATGGGACTCGGCATACTCGCGTTCAGCGTCGCCATCGGCGCCTTGTTCGCGGTGGTGTTCGCTGTGGCCTATGGTCGCGTCGGCGATGTGTCGGCACGACTGCTGTCGCTCTACATCGCGGGCGGCATGCTGTTGAGCTTGTACGTCATACCTAACCTAAAATATCCCGCCAACCCGCCAGCGTTGAGTCTCGACCAGACCGTCCGTGAGCGCACACTGCTGTACGTGTTGATGGTGGTGCTCTCGGCAGCGCTCCTGATCGGCGCGGTGGCACTGGCTCGCCGATGGGTGGCCACGTTGGGGGCCTTCAACGGGAGGTTGGCCGCCGCTGGCGCCTACGCGGCGACGATGGCACTCGTAATGATTGTGCTGCCAACCATCAACGAAACACCGGCCCCGCTGCGCGACGCTGCAGGCGCCATCGTCTATGAGGGCTTTCCCGCCGATGTCCTCTGCTACTTCCGGCTCTACGCGCTCGGCACCCAGGTTGTCATTTATACGACAATCGGCCTGGTGTTCGGTGCGATCGCGTCGCGGCTGGTCGGGGAGCGCCGAAAGACGAGCCACATACTGTGACGCCCAATCCGGCCTCGGACAGAAGCAATAAGGCCGATCGTGATGACTTCTGCGGTACCTCTCGCTGAATGCCGTCCACGGGCAGACGAACGGAAGGCGTCGACCGAGGGCAAGCATGCCGCGCTCACTGCGGCCCGCAGCTCTATCCCTCTGAGCCCGGTTTGAACGGCATGCAGGCCGTCCCGCGACCGCATTCATGAGCCAGGTCAGGTGCGTAGTAAATCGTTCGCCGCTGCCGCGGGATTGTGCCGTGCGGCTATGTCGGCGAAGCCCATTCCACAGTCATCGGTTCGCTGCGCGCCGAACCGTGGTGGGGCCCGCCTGGCGCTGACTACTCGCCAAGGGCATTTTTGATCGCAGCGCCCAGGTCTGCGTAAGTCTTGATCTCCAGCTGCTTTCCGTTTACGAAGAATGTGGGCGTGCCCTGCACGCCGAGGGCGGTGCCGTCGGCGACATCCTCTTGGATTCGATCAAGTGTGGCCGGGGCGTTGTACGCCTCGTCCCACGCGGCTACATCGAGACCCAGCTCGGTGGCGTATCCGCGGAACACCTCGTCTGCCGGTACCTGCTTTTCGCCCCACTGATCCTGCGTCTCGAACATCTTCTTGTACATCGGTTCGAACTGGCCTTGCTGAGCCGCTGCTTCTACCGCACGTGCCGCCCGTTCTCCATTGAAGTGACCAGGCATCGGGAAATAGCGGGCGACGAAGGTGACTTGCTGGCCGTACTGGGCGCGCAGCTGCTCCACGGCGGGGAACGCCGCGCGGCAACCTTCGCACTCGAAATCGAGAAATTCGACAAAAGTCACATCGCTGTCGGGCGCGGAACTGAGGCGGTGACTGTTCTCGCGGACTACCTGGGCTTCGCCATCAGCCTGTGTGCCACCTGATCCTGCGGTTCCACCATCTCGGCTCGAAAAGTACACACCTGCACCGATCGCGACAGTGATGACTACAAAGAAAGTCAGCAGAATTCGAGTCATTGGATTCATGCCGGCAGTTCCTTTCGCTCCGTAGAGACCTGCAACTGAGCAATCTACGGTGTATCTCCGTAAAGATTTCTACCACGACGGCTCTCCCCCACGCCCAAGCGTCCCGCACTTTGTCGCCCTAGTCCTCTCCAACGGTTCCGCGGCGCCGCGGCCCGGCATCCTAGCGAGACGCGCATATGTCTAATAATTTTGGTCAAAAAAGGTTCGGAGCGGTGTCCCTGGCCACGGTGGTGTACGTCCACAAACTCGTCGAATCTCGTTAAGCGCAAAACGATTCGAGACGCTCGGACCCGATTGCTGCCGGGCTTGCCGTCGGCGGCAGTCAAAAACCTCTGCGGCATAACGCGTCGACGTCGGTGCTGTTTCCGCACCCGTCGATGCCTGCTGCGCTGTTTCCATCTCCGCGGCGCGCACCGCAATTACTGACAGGTATACAAACCGTTTTTCAGTAGTTAGTCGGAGACAGAGGTTAGTGCTGCCAGGATTGAGACTGTGACCGGTCCCCCGCCAGTTCCCGACGACGATCCGTCATCTCAATCGCTGCCCGGGGTCGGAGCGCGCACCGCCGCGGTCCTTGTGTTCACCTCTTCGGCGGCAGTGCTGGTGGTGGAGATCACCGCGCTGCGGTTGCTGGCGCCGTACCTCGGGCTGACCCTGGAAACAAGCACCCTGGTCATCGGAATCGCCTTGGCCGCAATTGCCCTTGGCTCCTGGGCGGGCGGCCGCCTTGCCGACCGCGATGATCCGCGTCGCTGGTTGGGGCCATCGCTGGGGATATCGGGCGTGGTCGTGGCGTTCACGCCTTCCGCAGTCCGCACGGCGGCCGAATGGGCGCCTGCGACGCTGTTGATCGTTGCGGCGCTCACTATTCTGGCACCCGGAGCGTTGCTATCGGCGGTGACACCGATGGTGACCAAGATGCGCCTGATCAAGCTCGCCCAGACGGGCACCGTTGTCGGTCAGCTGTCTGGCGTAGGCACCGTCGGTGCCATCGCCGGCACTGTGCTTACCGGATTTGTCTTCGTGTCGCGGGTGCCAGTCAGCGTGATACTTATCGGCCTTGGATCAATATTGGTGCTCGGCGGCATCGTTGTGGAGTGGCGCATGCGCCGGCGGAACACTGTCAGCGCCGCCGTACTTACGCTCCTAACCGTCGGCGCGGGTCTGGCTGGCTACGTTGCACCCGGCGGTTGCGACGTGGAAACCAAGTACCATTGCGCCCGAGTCATCGCCGACCCGGAGCGAGACAGCGGCCGCACCCTCATGCTCGACGGCGCGCGCCACTCGTACATAGACCTCCAAGATCCGGCCGTCCTGCAGTTCAAGTATGTGCGCGCCTTTGCGTCGGCCGTCGACGCATCCTTCCCGACCGAAGAGACACTGGAGGCCTACCACCTTGGTGGAGGCGGCCTCACCTTCCCGCGATACCTCGCTGCTACTCGGCCAGGAACCCATAACGTGGTGTCCGAAATCGACGGCGGCGTGGTGCGCATAGACCGAGACCAACTCGGATCAGCTTCCGAGGCCGGGCTTGAGGTGCGCGTCGAGGACGGCAGACTGGGCCTTGCGCGGCTCGATGACGACAGCCGTGATCTGATCGTCGGCGACGCCTTCGGCGGCGTGAGCGTGCCTTGGCACCTGACGACTGTGGAAGCGCTGACAGACATACGTCGAGTCCTCAAAGAGGACGGTGTGTACATTGCGAATCTCATCGATTACGGAGAGCTGGCGTTTGCACGTGCCGAAGTCGCAACACTCACAGAGGTTTTCAAGTACGTCATAGTCACCGCCGAGGCCGGCGACGTCGGCGTCGATTCCGCGACGACACCCGATGGCGGCAACCTGGTCGTGCTCGCCTCCGATCGACCGGTTGACCATGACGCCCTTCAGAGGGTTCTGAATACTCGCAACACCGGGTGGACGACCGCTACCGGCAACGACCTCAGATTGTGGATCAGCGACGCCCAAGTGCTGACCGACGACTACGCTCCCGTTGATCAACTTCTCGATCCCTACCGTCAACAGAGCGGGGAGTAAATTGTCGAGGTCGGCCTTCATCGCCGACCCGTCGCCAGCTTTGCAGCGTTCCCGGTCAGACTCCTTCGCGTGTAAGGCCAGCAGGCAGCGAATTTGTCATCTGCCCGAAACCCGCTCTCTGATGCTCAGGTCCGAGTCGCACCCGGTGAGAACCAGCGGGATCGCGTCGCATGTCGCGTGACTTATCGAATACTGATCAGGGGCGCAACGCGCTGCCACCCATCCATCCGTCCCAAGGCACAGACCAATCTCCGTTCTGCCACTGTTCCAGCGGTGCGCCGCCGGTATTTCGGATCTCGACAACATCGCCTGGATTGGCAAAGTTGTAGTACCACTCGGCGTTCTCTGCGCTCAGATTCAAACAGCCTGCCGAAACGTTGGTGTTTCCCTGCGCCCACACGGTCGCTTCGCGCTCATGGAGGTAGATGCCGTCGGGACTGATCCGCACCGCGTGCGGGACGCTGATCTTGTACCCCGATGCCGAATCGACGGGCAATCCGTAGGTTGACGAGTCCATCAAGACGGGATTCTGTTTCTCCATCACCGTATAAACGCCAGGTTGCGTCCAGAACGCGATTGTCTTGCCCCCGACAGTCTGCGTCCCTCCCCGGCCCATCGATGTCGGCATCGTACGGATCAAATTGCCGTTCTCGTAAACACTGACCTGTTTGGTCGTGTCATCGGCGATCGCGACACGAGACGGCCCAATCCGGAAGCTGACCTGCCTGTCCTGTTCTCCGAATAGTCCACTACCCAGATCAGTACCGTAGAGATCGGCTTTGACCGTGACCTCAGTGCCGGAAGGATAATACTCACGGGGCCGCCAGTGCGCCTTGCGATCGTTGATCCACATCCAGGAGCCCGCCAACTGCGGCGTCGTTATGACCTGGAGGCGAGATTCGGCCGCAGCCCGGTCAGGGATATCCGCGTCGAAGGTTGCCACGATCACGGTTCCGACACCGTACACACCACCCTCCGACAGCGACGCTCCGTTGGTCATGCCCAGCCGAACTCCGACCTGGGATTGCGGTGCGACAGTAGAGAACTCCGAAACCGTCGTGACGGTGCTGGCGTCAGCGCCCCGGCCGGTCGCGCTGAGCGTATAGGACCGTCCGTATCCGAGTGGCTCGGCGGGCTCCCAGGCACGTCCGCCCTCCACCAAGCGACCCGCGACGACCCGGCCCTGTTCGTTCTGCATCCGCACATCAGTCAGGGTGCCAACTGTCGCGGTCACCTTCACTGCGCCGACGGGGACCACATCGCTGGCGCCTGTGCGGGGAAGAATCTCGATTACGGGAGGCTCGGGCGCGGCCTGCGGCGTCTGCTCAACCTCCAGGGCACCGGGCGCAACCACCGTATTCGTCAACCGAGACTTGAGAGCACTTGTCTGCGATGCCGTCACGAGCACCGCGACAGCCGAGATCACACTCAGCGCAACTACCTTTCGGCGTCCAGCCAACACTTTCATCACAACTATCCGTCGGGTCGCACTCCTGCTATTACGTATCCACATAGTAATTGGTGGCGCGACCAGGTGCCGATTCGGCGCGGCGAGCTAGTAAAAAGGCCGCCGCGAGCTGAGCGCCGGCTTACGTTGTACATCGATGCCATCGCGATCGGAGCGACTCGACGGGCCTTCCGCAGGTGGGCGGGTGCACCACCTGCCGTCGCCGATGCAGATACAGCATGGGAGGCATCGCTGCAAAAGCCAGGCTTCCTACTCTATCGGCTCGCCGCCGCCGTCCAATTCTTGACGGGAGCGTTGGAGGGCGCTTCGCCAGCTCGACTCGAAATACACTGTGGCGGAATCCCCGACAGAATTCCGCCACAGCGGTTTGTCGGGATCCGTCCCGCCTCTCCTGACGGCCTCCACAATCTACTATGCACCTCAGTAGGACGCATATAAATTCCGAAGGAGGCGGCTATCAGCCTCCGAACAGAAGGTAGAGACCGGTGAACGTGTAGCCGACCATCGTCAGCATCATCGCCACTTGACCGGTGATCTGATGCTGTTGCGGCAGCAACCGCAGAGCGCGATCGTGCGCGGAGACGACCGCCACCATGTGCCCCACAACCACGCACGCGACCTTGATCGTCCAGAGCACTGACGGGTGTTGAGACAGGATGTAACTGACATCATTCGGTGCCAATCCGAACAATTGCCAACCCAGGCCAAACGGGTCAGCCAAGCGCACGACAGTTTCCTGTCCGCGTTCGACGAGGTAAGACAAGTAGTGGGCGAAAATGTAACCGACAACGATGGGAACCAACGAATGCGCCAACTGGCCGGGAAGTTCTTGGCGCTTCTGGGGACTGATGCCGCCGGTTGATCGTGCAGCACCCCAGAAGGTCACACCAACAATGGCGACGAAGAGGATCAATACCGTTGTCCGCAGCACTGTCGCACCGCCGGCCTCGCCGAAGAGCGGAACCCCCGTAGCGGTGCGATCAACGAAGTTTCGGAATGCCGGAGCTTGGGAGAAACTGTCGAACGCGGTAGAGCCCAGCAGCACCGCCAGAACTGCGACGGTTCCGGGACGCACTGGCAACGTCGGCAGATGATCGAGGGGATTGACGAGTTCCACTCGTCCCGATGCCGGCGAACGCCGAAAGGGTGATAGCCGCGAGACCGCCATGCTGTAGACCTCGAACGGGTCTGCCCGTGCGAACCACCGAGCACCGAAGACCCAAGCACCGACCCCCATCGCCCCTACGTAGATCAGTAGCCACGTTTTGATGGCAGTCAGGGAACCTGGGTCAGGGCTTGCCAATTCAAGCCAGACAAAGGCGAAAAGCCCCAAAGCGGCAGGCCAGTAACCCCATGCTCGCGGATAGGAGCGGCCCGAGGCATCGGCTCCCCTCCGTCGAGCGAGACCGCAAATGCGGTAGATGGTGCGCAGCGGCGACAGCAGGCGCCAGACCGGACCCACGCAGACCGAAACGGCGACCAGCCCGACCCAGAGTAAGACGTAGAACGCGCCCGGCAGAGCATTGTCGCCTCCCGCGGGGCCCCATATGGCGGCCGCCAGAACCCAAAGCGCGAACAACAGTGCCAGACTCGCGATAATCCAGCGTGACGTCGGAGAGTCGACGGCACGGGTGACCCAGGCAGGTAGTTCGCGGCCCGGCTTCGCCGGGTCGAAGCGCGGGCGCTTCCACGCGAGAGCAACGATCGCGAAAGTCGCAGTCAGCGCCCATGCCGCACCGATGAGGGCGAACGACAGCGGTACAGGAAGGTCAGTGGAACCGCCTACGCCGTGCGCGAGGATGTCGACTCGCGGGGTCACGGCCGAACTTGGATGGTGACGACAGTGCGGTTGAGGTCGTGGAGCTCGACATCGACTTGGCCGGGCACGTCCACGGTGAACTCGAAGGTCTGATCTGGACGCGGTTCAATGTTGAACGTGTGCTCAGGTACTGAGTGAACGTGCAGTTGGTCGGCGACGTCGCTGGTCACCTTCAGCACAATCGGCTTTCCGACGGTGGCCCGCGCTTGGCCGTTCGTCGGCGTGACCGTGCCCCCGGCGATCGAGACCTCGACAACGGTGCCGTCAGCAGCCGGTGGCACCTGTTCGGTAGAAGGCGGCTGCGTGGAGATCGTCGTGGCTGCCGTCGACGCCGCCTGGCTGGTCGACGACGTCGAATCCGTCGTCGTGGATCCGCAACCCACTAGGGCAGACAACGTCGCTGCAGCGGCGATGACGACGCCACACCGGGCGCTCCGAGCGCTCACGGGTTCTCGTTCCTCTCGACGGCGGGACTCTGCGTGGGACCTGCGTCGCCTCCAGACTCACGACGTCGGTTGCGACGAGCAATGTAGAAAACGACACCGACGATGACTAGCGCGGGCGCGAAAGCTGGAAGCGACATCCACAGCCCAACGTCAGTAGCGAGGTAGGAGATACTCGGCAGATCGGCATCGCGACCCGCTTCACTCACCGGGACGTCGATCAACACGGTTCGGTACCGACCGTCATGACCATCAGCGACACCCCCATCGACGCCAGCCCATCCGACAGTACGCGCGTGATCCGCAGAGCAGCCGCGATTCTCCGGCACTTACGCACTGTCTCCGTAATTCGTGTGAATGAACATACCGGAACCGCCGGTACCGAGTTTTCTCAGGTGAGTCGTACACCTCGCCGGGCATCGATAGGTGCCAGCCCGAACATCTCATGGAAGACGCGGTTGGCGTGTGCACTGTCGCTGAACCCGGCAGCATGCGCAGCGTCGGTGATGGTTCCGCCATCCCGCACCACCTCCATCGCGCGGATGAGGCGGCACCACCGCACGTAAGCCGTGAACGACATTCCAACCTCGTGCGCGAACAGCCGCCCAAGACGGTCAGCAGAGAGGTGCACTGTGCGTGCGACATCAGAGAGCTTCACCGGACCTTCGATGATTCCGGGCAGCAAGTCCACGGCAGCCTCCACACCCGGATGCACGGCACATCGAGGTTGGCCCTCGGCTCCGACCAGGTAAGCGATGACCTCGTGTGCCGCGAACGAAAGATGCCGCTGCTTAACAACATCGACATTGACGAGCCTCTTTCCGAGCCGCACCCACTCTCGGACATCGTTGCGATTCGTGTTGCGAAAAAGGGCCGTGACTGCACTACCGATGACACTTGTGGGCTCCAGGTACAGCATCATTCCCTGACAGGCCTGAGCCTCGATAGAATGCTCCGCACCTGCGGGGATGATCGCGGCGGGCGCCGACAGGCCCCGCCCATCGGCGTCGACGAGGAAGGCAGCGCCATCGTCGATGGTCACAATCTGCAAGGCGGCGTGCCCGTGCGCGTGTGCAGAACCGAGCTGTCCACGGAAGACGAGCTTTCCCGGCTCGATTAGCGCTTCGCCCAACCACGTCACGTCACGAGTATGCCGAGTGCGCATTAACCGCGGGCAAGTTTCACGTGCCGACCCGATCCGACCGGGTTACCGCACGACCTCCTCTGAAAGAGGCTGTGTCGCCGATATCGGTCTCCTTACCGAATTTGCATGCGCCCCTTGCACGAAAGGGTTCAGCCAGCTGTGCGAGGTACCGCGTCGGGTAGTGAGGTTTGGCGGCCATGCCGAGGTCGTCCGAACTAAACCTCAATCCGTGGACTGACTTGAGTGGTGTGGTTCGACGGTGATTCTGACGGCGGTTTGTGGGGTGGGCAGGATGTAGCCGCTGGTCTGCCCAGCTTTTCCTGTGTGCTTCGGTGGGGCCTGTTCGGCGACGGTTAGACGGTTGCGGTAGCGGGTGGGCTGTAGCCGATGGTGTTGCGCCACAGGGTGAGCCAGTGCTCGGTCCAGGGCCAGTGGCTGGGTAGGTGCAGGATGGGTCGGCGTTGCGGTCGGGCCAGCCGTGCCGGGACGGTGATGATCGTGCGTCGCAAGGTGGCGCCCCGGGCCACTGCGTGCGCTCCACCGGCAAGCACACCGGCGGCGCGCAGCAGATTGTGGGCGATGGCCCCGCAGAGCACCCACGCGGAGTTGGCGCCGAATTGCCCGGAGGGCATGTGGGCCAAGGGGCCGGCGATCAGGTCGGCGAAGACAGTTTCGATGATCGCGTGTTGACGGTGGGTGATGTCGGCGTCGGCGGTTGGTAGGTCGGTGTTGGTGAAGAACGGGTGATACCGCCAGACCGGGAACAGGGCGTCGCGGAAGCGCGCATCTTTGACCCGACGTACCACCAGTCGGGCGGTGAAGCGGTCTGTGGTGGCCGCGAATGCGGTGTAGCTGATTTCGGCGACTTCGGCATCAGAGATCCACTCTCCGGTGTCGGGATCACGCACCGCGCCCGGGTATTTCACCGGTGTCCACGCCGCGTCGTCGATGGCGTTGATGGCCCGGTTGATCGCGCTGTTGCGGCCCATGACCACCGAGAATTGCGCACCATGGCGTCGGCAGGCGCCGACGACGGCGCGGGTGCCGTAGGACGAATCGCCGCGGACCAGGATCTGGCCGGTGACCCCGGCCGCTCGGGCCGTGGTGATGGCCTGGGCGACCATTCGACCGGCTCCTTTACCGGAGCCGGTCTTGCCGGCCCGCAGCCGCATCCCGGCGATCACCGGCGCCGCACCGGGGGTGCTGATCGTGGTCGCCAACGGCGAGAGTCCTTTGCGCAGGACCTGCTTGCCAGCGATTTTGGTGTGTCCGTAGGAGGCGCCTTGTTTGGCATGGCCGTAGACCGGTCGTAGCAGGGAGTCGATGTCGATGAACACACCGCTGTCGGATCCGGGTAGCAACTCAACGCGCCGGCAGAGGGCGGCCAAGTGTTCGCGCAGGACTGATTCGAGTTGGCGTGCGTGTCCGAAGGTGAACTCCCGCAACAGGGTTCCGATGGTTGATGGTGCGTACACATCGCCGAAGAGTGTTTTCATGCCCCCGGCCCGGACGATGTTGAGGTCATCAATGCTGTCGGCGCCGGCGCACATCCCGGCGATCACCGTGGCCAGCTTCGGTGCCGGATTCGCTGACCCGGATTTGATCTTCGGCGCGGGGATGAAGATCTTGTCAGCCAACAGATTCGGCAGGCCGGTCTGCTCAGCCAGTGTCATCACCGGCACCAGTCCGGCGCACGACACGAGATGATCCTCATCGAAGACCGCCGACGACGCAGCGAACCCGTGGGACACTTGCACTGGAAGTGCCTTTCTTAACTGGCCTGATTGATGCGTAGAGAACACCAATCCTCCCAGCTCAAGGGGCACTTTCCTTATATCGACACCCACCTACACAGGCAATTCATCGGTGGATCGAGGCTAAACCGGCGTTGGGAGTCGAAGGAGAATGTCCGGAGGGCGTGATCCAATCCCAGGGTGAAAAGTCCGAAGTTGACGTCACCAATCCCAGCCCACTTGAGATGGTGGAAGCGGTGACCTTCGTTGAGCGCGAGTACTTTACGTAGCGGTCCGACGCGGTAGTCGGCATTGGAGTGCTGCAACAGCAATTGAACGGCAATAGCCACCGTGAGAACCTCCGCGATCGCTTTCGGCAGGCCCAGGATGAGCAGCGGCAAAATGCCGGCTGCGAGTTCCAGCGCCCCGTGCAGTGGATGCTTCATAAGACCGTTGAAGCCGTAGAAGCGTTTCACGCTGTGGTGGACTGCGTGAAAACGCCACAGCCACCCCACCCTGTGACTGGCCACATGTACCGCCGTCACACCGACATCGGTCACCACGATTGCGATAAGAACCTGAAGCACGAACGGCAGCGAGGAGGGCCACCACGAGCTAAAGGGATTGAGCATCGCCAGCAAAGGCACGACGAGAACTGTCAATAGCAGCGAGGTTTCATTGATGAACGCGTGGGCGAAGTCACGGCCTCCGTCGCCGATCGGTTCGTTCCACTCTGCGCTATAGGGCAACGTTCGCTCCGCAGCGAAGGATAAGCCGACCGCGATCAGTATGAGGGCCGCCATCCAGACCTCCGCCCACGGCGCGTGCGCCAGAGCAATTGCCGCACCGTTGACACCGAACAACATCACCGGCACATAGCCGTACCGGACGAACGAAGTAACCATGCCCCCAGCGTGGGACATACTCCGGGTCTGGCACTTGAACAGATCCGGCGACTTCACGAGGCGGGACACGTGACGTCCGGTTGCCCCCACTGCTTTGCTTTCGCCCGCGTGACAATCCAGACGTGGTCACGCCGACCCCGGTGGCTACGGCCAATTGGAGGCGCGGTCTAGAACCAACGGTCGCACAAGAGCAAGAGCCTCGGCGGGCGAATTGACACTGAGAGCAGCGTCCTCTTTACCGTTGTCGGGCCGGCGCCAAGGATAGCGTCGCCCGACGGATGAGCTTCACATGCTTCGACGTTGACGCGTGTCCTACAGGCGCTCGAGGCGAGGTGTCTTGCCACCATGGACCCGCACACACCCGGCGTACCGCTCATGGCTTCTGTGCAGATATCGCGCAGCGTTGCAGCCACCGCCTCCACCAACGCGGCCCGCGTCGCCTCGCCCGGAAACAGGAACATGTGAATCTTGGCGGCCTTCAGCGCAGCCAATTCGCTCGGAGTCTTCAAAATCGTTGTATCGCGGCCGATTGCGACCCACTGCCTACGACCGACATCTCGCAGCCACACAGCATCGTCAGTGCCCTGGGCCGCCGCGCGTGAACCGTACAACTCTGGTGGAGTGTGGACTTTGTACCCAAACGCCTCGATGGAGCGGCGCAGGGTCTTACCGGCGAGATTCTCGTCGAGGTAAAACTCAGGCGGCGCGGCCCAGGAGGACGCGTGCGGCGGTTCGGACTTCTTCGCGGGAGATTCCGAACTCATCAGCAACCACCTCCCCCGGCTCCCCCGCCCTCAGCATCGCCGCGACGTCCGCCACACGCGGGCCCGCAGTACCAAAGCGCGGCTGGCCGAACCCATAGCGGGGATCGACGACCACCTTCGCGGGTGCCCATTGCCTCAGTTCAAGCTGATATGGGACATCTCCACCGTCCCAGGAGATGTACTGGATGTAGTCCTGGACAATCTCGCGGATCACATTCTGGCCTGAACGCGCCTCGATGAGGCCAGCGCCTGCCCTCGACTTGGAAAAATCCCAAAGGACGTCGATACCGTCTGTTGCAAGATTGGGAGCGGTGAGGACGTACTCCCTGCCGAACTCTTTCTGAAGCGCGTCAAGCGCCGGCCGAATCCGCCGAATGTGCACTCCGGCATCACGCAGCGCCTCTAGGACGTAAGCCTCGGTGAGCGCAATGAACGACACGTTCGCTTTCCGGGCCGGTGCTGCGACCACGTGAATCAGCGCGTCACCACGCTCGTAACCCTTTGCCCAACGGTGAAAAGTTTGTCGCTTGATCGCCAGGAAACGCGCTGCGTCAGCCATGTTTAGGATGCCCAGAGTGAACCGATCATCGTCATGAGTGGCGTTGCTCTTCATCATCCCCTTCCAATGCTTTCCGGCCTTGAATCTAGCCCCGATTGCCGACAACTTACCCAAACGTAACCCCCAAGAACTTCAACTGCGCGCCGCACCGTCACGTTGGTCAGACGCTCAGCGGTTGCAACCAAGACGGCGTCCTTCAGGCGCGCGGCGTAGCGGCGGAAACGATCTCGCCCCCAGATAAAAGCGGTTTCGCCTCAGCATCGCGGCAGTCGCTTGTTTGAGCGCGACCTCGCAACATGGGGCCGGTGTGGCCACCAGGCCGCGGGTTCAGACCCCCGCCCCGATCGTCGGGGTGTAGCCGATTGCACGGCTACACCCGTGTTGGGTGATCCTCCGAGGTCAGCTGAACGCCTTTCGCCCGGAGTTGGCGCGCCCAGGTCTGGGTGGCCATTTGCGTGGCATCCCAGGGTGATCCCAGCGGCGGGGTGTAGGACAGGTCCAGCTCGGAGAAGCCCTCGACGCTCATCTCGTGGAACAGCGCGGCGGCGTAGGTGTCGACCCGCTTGGACACCTCTGCACTGCGGTGACCGACGAGTTGGGCCCCCAGCAGTCGACCGGTGCGTTCATCGCCAGTGATCCGGATGTGAATCGGGGTCGCACCCGGGTAGTACGCCTTGTGGTCATCGGGTGTGGCAGCGATGGTGGCTAGTGTCCATCCGCGGTCTGCGGCCAGCACTTCGTGGTCACGCAGCCCGGTGCGGGCGGCCACCAGGTCGAATACCTTGACCACCTGGGTGCCGAGGCTGCCGGCGAAGCGGGCGTCGCCGCCGAGGGCGTTCTCCCCGGCGACGCGGCCCTGCTTGTGGGCAGTGGTGCCCAGCGGCAGCCAGGTCACGCCGAGGAGGCGGTGGTGGGTGTGCACGCAATCCCCGGCGGCGAACACATCCGACAGGGTGGTGCGCATCGCCTCATCCACGGCGATCGCGCCCTTGATCCCGAGTTCGGCGCCGGCATCGGCGGCCAGCTCCACATCAGCCTTCACGCCGACCACGACGAGAACGAAATCAACTGTCTGATGCAGGGTTTCGCCATCACGATGAGCGGTCACGGTGAGCGCGCCGTTGGCGGTGCGGGTGACGGCGGAGACGGTGGTGTTGGTGAGGACCTGCACGCCGTGGCGTTCCAGTTCGTCATGGACCAGGGCGCCCAGCTCGGGATCGACGGTCGGCAGTACTTCGGGTAGCGCCTCGATCTGCGTGACGGCGATACCGCGGGTGGTGAGTCCTTCGGCCATCTCCAGACCGATGTAGCCGGCGCCGATGATGACCGCGGTGGCCGGTTGGCGTTGCTCCAGGGACTCCATGACGGCGAAGGTGTCGCCCATCGAATGCAGCAGGTGCACGCCATCTTTGGGGCCGAGGGCGTCCGGTCCGGTCAAACCGGTGATCGGTGGGCGGGCACTGACGGCGCCGGTGCCCACGATCAGGGCGTCATAGGACAGTTCAGTGGGCGCCCCGGTGGGGTCGAGGACGTCGAGGGTGTGCTCGCCGACGTTAATTCTGGTGGCGCGGGTGTCGGTGAGGACCCGCATGCCGGTGGCGGCTAGGTCATCAGCGGTGCGGTGGGCCAGGTTGGTCCAGTGCGTGACCTCCCCGGAGACGTAGTAGGGGATGCCGCAGATGGAAAAATTGGGGTAGGCGTCGGCGACGACGACGGTGACCTCGGTGCTGGGGTCGAGTTCACAGATGCGCAGAGCGGCGCTTATTCCGGCGTCGCTGCCGCCGATGGCGACGATATGGCGTGCGGGCATGACGAAGTCTCCTCGGTGTATCGAGTGGGAAGGGTTGTGCTGCTGCGCTGCAGCGTGAGAGCGGGGTTGGTGTCAGGCGTCGGTGAGCGTGGTGTGCAGGCGTTGCACGCGGACGGCGATGTCGTCGCGGACCAGGCGCATACGTTCGAGGCCGTCGATACCGCGTTCGGAGGGTTCGTCGGTGTCCCAGTTCTCCACCCGGGTGCCCGGCAGCGGATCGAGTTGGGCTTCCCGACCGAGCGTGACCACCAGGTCGACGTCGCGGGCCAGCTCGTAGTCCACCGGCTTGGGCTGCTCACCGCTGATGTCGATGCCGACCTCGAGCAGGGCTTGGGCGGACAGGTCGTTGACCGCGCCACCGGGTTTGGTGCCGGCGGAGTAGACGGTCACGGTGTCGCCGGCGAGGTGGCGCATGAGCCCGGCGGCCATCTGCGATTTGCCGCCGTTCTTGACGCACACGAACAGCACCGACGGTGTCGACGAGGTAGTCATCGTTGTACTGGCTCCTTAGTTCTGGCGTGCGGTGACGTGGAGTTCCGCGAGCAGCCGACGGACGCGTTCTTCGAGGTCGTCGCGGATCGGCCGTACCGCGGTAACGTCCTGACCTTCCGGGTCGGGCAGGTCCCAGTTCTCGTAACGCTTGCCGGGGAAAATGGGGCAGGCATCGCCGCAGCCCATGGTGACCACCACGTCAGCGGCCTGGACGATTTCATCGGTCCAGGGCTTGGGGAACTCGCCGGTGATGTCGATGCCGACCTCGGCCATCGCCGCGACCGCGGACGGGTTGATGCGGTCGCCGGGTTCGGAGCCGCCCGACCACGCGACGGCGTCGTCGCCGGCGAAGTGGGTGAAGAAGCCCAAGGCCATCTGGGAGCGTCCGGCGTTGTGGGTGCACAGGAACAGCACCGTGGGCTTGCCGTCGCTGATCTTGCCTTCCACCCGGGCCAAGGCGTGCAGGCGTTGGCGGGCGAACCGTTCGGCGAGCAGCGGAAGGAAATTGGGGACCGACGCGCGGCCGGCGAACTGGTCGTAGGACGTGTGCAGGAACCGTTCGATCGTCTCGACACCGAAACTGTCGCCGAAGTCGCGCTCCAACCGGGTAGCGGCAGTCTTGAGCGCGTGCTGCTGATCGATGGACAGGTCGCGGTGCGGGCGTAAGGCGGCGGGGCTATCAGACATTGACATGGTGTTACGACTCCTTTGTCGTGGACGGGTTGACAGCGACGGGCACAGTGCCCTGGTCGCGGAAGCGTCGGCGCAAGGCCAGTGACACGTACACCAGCCCGACCAGGACCGGGACTTCGATCAGTGGGCCGACCACCCCGGCCAGGGCTTGTCCGGAGGTGGCGCCGTAGGTGGCGATCGCCACGGCGATGGCGAGTTCGAAGTTGTTGCCCGCCGCGGTGAACGCCAAGGTGGTGGTGCGTTGGTAACCGAGGCCGATCGCTGCGCCGAGCAGATAGCCGCCGCCCCACATGATTGCGAAGTACACCAGCAGGGGCAGCGCGATCCGCACCACGTCGAGCGGGCGGCTGGTGATCTGTTCGCCTTGCAGCGCAAAGAGAATGACGATGGTGAACAGCAGCCCGTAGAGCGCCCACGGCCCGATCCGCGGCAGGAATTGCGACTCGTACCAGTCGCGGCCCTTGGCCTTCTCGCCCACTCGCCGTGACAGGTAGCCAGCCAACAGTGGGATGCCCAGGAAGATCAGCACCGACTTTGCGATCTGCCACGGCGAGGTGTCGATGGTGGTCTGCTCCAGGCCGAGCCAGCCCGGTAGCACCGACAGGTAAAACCAGCCCAACACCGCGAACATGATGACCTGGAATATCGAATTCAACGCCACCAGGACGGCGGCGGCCTCGCGGTCCCCGCAGGCCAGGTCGTTCCAGATGATGACCATGGCGATGCAGCGGGCCAGGCCGACGATGATCAGCCCGGTCCGGTACTCGGGCAGGTCCGGCAGCATCAGCCAGGCGAGAGCGAACATCAATGCCGGCCCAAACACCCAGTTCAAGAACAGTGAGCTGAGCAGCAGCTTGCGGTCGCCGGTCACGGTGTCGAGGCGGTCGTAGCGCACCTTGGCCAGCACCGGATACATCATGATCAGCAGGCCGAGCGCGATCGGCAACGAAATGCCATCGATCTGCACGCCGTCCAGCGCCGCGTTCATGCCCGGCACCCACCGCCCCAGCAGCAGCCCGGCGGCCATCGCGACACCAATCCACACCGGCAGGAACCGGTCCAGGGTGGACAGCTTGCCCACCACCGGCGCTGAGGTACTCGCCACCGTGTCGGTCATGCCGTCGCCCCTGCCAGCGCTGCCGCGTCGAGATCCAGCAGCGCCGCGATCTCGCGCAGCGCCTCCGGGACTACGGCGTAGTACACCCACGACGCCCGACGCTCGGAGGTCAACAAACCGGCGGCGCGCAACACCTTGAGGTGATGCGACACCGTGGGTTGGGAGACGTCGATGCCGCCCGAGATGTCACAGACGCACGCCTCCCCACCGGAATGACTGGCGATCGCACTGAACAACCGCAGCCGCACCGGATCGGCGAGCGCCTTCAACTTCTTGGCCATCTCGGCGGCTGCAGGTTTAGTGAGCGGCTCCCGCAGCAGCGGCGGCGTCACGCAGCAGGCGTCGGCCGGCCCGTCCTGTTGATTCGACATTCATCGATATTGACACTCATCGAATCACCGGGCAAGTGAACGACAGATGAACACTGCCGCGACACCCCCGGCCGGCCCCCAGCCGACACCGCCACCACCGCCGGTGATTGCCCAGCACTACCTGACCGTTAGCCCAGTCGCGCCAGTAGAGCTGCGCAGCAGAGTAGGCACTGGCTGCTGCCGCCGCGTAACTCAGCCCGGTCCGCACACCGCTATCACTCATCCAGGGAGCACCCATGTACACGCCTGCACACCTACCTGGTGTTGTCGGACAACTACCACCGGCCCACTCAGCTCAACGCCGCTCACACAGCGTTCGAGTTGATCTCCCTGGACGAGGCCAGGCCGCGCGTCGTCGGCGTGGCCACCATCGAGCCCTACTCCGAACTCGACGCCCGCCGCGACCTCCACGCCGTATTCGCCGCCAGCCCCGTTCACGCGCTCGCGTCTTAAAGAGACCTGACATACAACCGTGTTCGTGGCCACCGTCCGGACCCCAGTCGAGGCGACGGCCGTCGCGCACACCGCCGACCAAGCCGCCAGGCTGGCATGCGAGCTGGGCATGGAGTCCCTGCAGCGCGTGCACGGCGACTTGGGCTACGACGATCCCATGTTGGCCGGGAAGTACTTCGAGTCGACGTGCTCCCGTTCGAGGTCGGCGGCCCCGCGCAAGTCACGCGCCGCTCCAGGCTGCTGGCGTCGTAACTCCACCACCCGCGTCATGCCTTACTACCTGACCCCCGTCGCCGAGCTGCCCTACCCCCACACGATGGGTGAGCGGCCCCTCCAAGACGGCACACGCTCCAACTGTCCCCTTGCCCTTGAGGCTGTGCTCCGCACACGCGGTCAGCACCCCGGGCAAGACGGCTACCGCGAACTGTTCACCAACGACGCGATCTCCGCGCGCCGCCAAGCCTGCGACGTCCACGCCGGAAACTGGACCGTGGTACTGCCCGCAGTCACTGCCTTCCTCGAGCCCTCCCCGGCCAATGCCGACACCGCCGACAAAGCCCACGCCGCGCGCCACCACGCGCCGTTCGCCGATCTCGCTGCGGCGGACCCCCGACTGACGCTGGCGCTGCTGAGCTACAGCGGCTCGCTGCGCGTCTACACCAACGGTCACGGCCAGCGCGAAACGATTGGCCAGCACCGCATCTGGCGGGCCCGCACAGCCGGCGTCTGCGCGCTGCCCGTGTGGTTCGACGCCACAACGGTGCGCCCGCCGCGCGACGCGGTGCTCCTGCAGCGCGGCTGATAGGCCTTGAGTAGTCACTGGGCGGATTCTCGTAGGAGGTTCGGTTCGGAGGAGGCTACTCATGTCAGTGTTGGACGTTGCGCTTGATCCGGCGACGGTGATCGTTGCGATAGATCCGGGCAAGGCATTTCATCGGGTGTGGATCAGCAACGGCTCGGGAACGCTGGTTGATCCGATGTCGTTGCCGGTCTCGCGAGCAGGCCTTTCCCAGCTGGAGTTGGCGCTGAACAAGCACGGTCCTGATACCCCGGTAATCGCGATCGAGGCGACGGGCAGCCTGCACCGACCGTGGGTCACCGCACTGGAACGCCGTCATCCCGGTTCAGTACGACTATTCGCTCCATCGGAGACGAAGTCTGCACGCATGCAGTTGGGTTCGGGCAGATACAAGACCGACGATCGTGACTGCGCGGCGCTGACGTACATGGCCCGCCAGGGCGGCGGTCGACGCTATGCCCAGCAGGCCTCGGTGGAGGCGTTGCGCGCCGCGGTCCGGCATCGTCGCGGGTTGGTGGCCGACCGCAAAGTCGCTCAGCAGCGCTTGCACGACCAGCTCAACGCACTGTGTCCCGGGTTGTCGGCACCAGTGGGTCACGGGCGAACCCTGGCACTGGAGACGCCCACGGGGCTAGCCGTGCTGGCGTGCGCGGCCGCGTTTTCCGGACGACCCCCGCAATTACGGTCGCTGATGTGTCGGGCGCCGGGGCGCTTAAGGACGAACACCGCCCACTACTGGCTGCAGCGGTGGCGCGAATGTCTGCCTCCGCCCGCCGATGCTGAGCACCGCGCTCAACGGTTGAACCGCGATCTGGGCCGATACCGTCGGCTCCGAACAGACATCGAAGCTCTCGACATCGAGATCGCGGCGTTGCTCGCCGACACCGACGGTCAGATCCTGACCACCCTTCCCGGTGTCGCATCGATCCGCGCGGCCGCCTTCGCCGCGCACAGTCTCCCGATCGACCGCTTCCCCGATGCTGAACATCTCTACTCCGCCACGGGTTTGGCACCAGCGCTCTACCAGTCAGCGACGCTCAACCGTCGCGGACGGATCTCCCGACAGGGACTGGCCGAACACCGCGATGCACTGATGGGGATGGCCTGGGGGCTGACCCAAAACTCACCATCATTTGCCGAGCGCGATGCTCAACTGCGCGCCCGTGGCATGGCCCCGATCCAGGCACGCGTCGCCCTTGCCCGCCACGCGTGCCGCCTGGCCTACCGACTCCTGCGAACCCAACAACCCTTCGATGAACAGCGCTATCGTCAAGGAAGGCTCAGCGGCGGACGGTGACGGCCTTGTCGGCTATGCCGCTCGACGGCGCAACTTAGCTTGCCGCCCGCTCGCCCTGGGCCGCCATCACGGCGCACACGAAAGCCTGCCGCACACGGCGACTAATCAGCCTGCCGGAACACGACGGCCCACCAACCAACTCAGACGCGCAGTTCATCGCGTAAAAGCCGAGCGTCCCGCCCGGCCGGCCAACCACGCCCAACATCAACCTTGACTGCCAGCGCGAAAGCTAAGGCGCCCTCTCGGCCGCTCCCCTGGCCCGTTCAGCTCGACGCTGCGACACCGCCCGCCAGGGCGACGAACCCGCCGTCCAAGGGTCTCTGGCGCAACACAGCCACCGCCGCTCCGCCCGCGCCAGGATCACCACAGCGTGGGCTGATCACCAAGCAGCGCCGCCTGCACCGCGGCGGCGTCCCAGCCGTGCCGCACCGCATCGCGCAGCGCCACCGAGCGCTCCCGCCGCACACCCCGACTGTCGAAGCGTCGCACCGCATGGCGCCCACCGCCGCGACGCATCCGCGCCATCCCCTCCATGTTGTCGCCCTGGGAGCCCGACACCACGTGCTATTGAACGTCTGTCGCGGCCGCGATTTTTACGACACCGGGTTGTCGCATTCGTGCAAACCCAGCACGCCCGCCGCCACGCTTCCGCCTGCGATCGCCAACGCGTAGCGATGCGGACGCACACAGAACCCCACACCGTCGCGCGTGAGATAGAAACGGCCGTAACCATCGGCACCGATCGCCCCGGTCCAGATGTTGCAATCCGAAGGCGTTGGCCCACAGACGACGTGGCTATGAAACCGGGCAATCTCAGCGGCGTGCAACAGCCGATCAACAACCAGCTGTCCCGCGCTTCTCAAGGCCGCTGACCCTACGTCCGTGCACAGACACTGGGCCTGTCCAGAGCCGCCTGCGGCGTCCCGACTGACAGGGCCGCAGCGGCGTTCAAGGAGCTACCGCTGCGCTGTGCCATCTGAGACACGGCCGAACAACGCCCTGCGCCGCTGCAAATCCCCCTGAGTCGCGACCCCCTGCGCTCAACAGTCCCGGGTCCGTGCGCAGCTCCCGCAGCGCATCGTCGCGATGCGCGAGGGCCGGCGGATTCCCGGCGCCGAGGCCGCCGGAGTTCTGCTGCCCTCGCAACACGATGTTCGTCTCATCCACCGTGACGCGCACCTGTCGTCCCCTGCATCAGGCCGAGGCCGCGTCGGGCTCGTCGGCCCCCGGGTAGGCGACACCGCCAGGCTCGCCACCAACCTCACCGCCACCGCCTACTGCGTGCGAACCGTTGCTGGGCGTGGACTTCTCGGCTTTCGGAGCGTGCCGCAGCATGGTCCGAACAATGCCGATCCCGACGTCTGTCCGTGCGGCAATGGTCGTCAGCGTCTCATCACGGCCCTGCATGCGCGCGACCACCGCGCCGGCCTTCGCCCGGTGCGTGGCCACGCGCTTGGCCGCTTCGGCGTCCACCTGCTCGCGCAGCTGCGCCAGGCGCTCCGTCTTCCAGACCTCGACCTCGGCGACCTTGCCGACCTCGTACAAAAAGTTCGTGGCGTCGTCGATGTTCGCCTTATCCCGCGCAGCACGCGCTTCGTTGGCGCGCCGGGTCGCTTCCACAGCCCGTCGCCGGGCTTCCAACTTGGACGTTCCTGCTGCTGTCATGACCGGGACACTAAAACCGGCCGGGCCGGACGTGCCACCACCACAGCCACATTCGCCACCCACCAATTTTTTCGTCGCCGCCCCTGCCGCACCACCGCACCTCACTCACCCACCGTGCGCCCCGTCCCCTCACCACCGCCGCACCGGCCACTCAGCTCACCCCTCACAGGCACCTTCCACGGCCCAACGACAGACCACACACCTCTTGCCTGCAGGCGGCATCTAACGGGTATGCAGAACGTCGTGGATAACGACTGTTATCCATGAGTCCTCTGCGATGATGGAAGATGTGGTCCCTTCCGAACCGCAGGCCCAAGCCGCAGTCGTGCATCCGAGCTGGTTCGTCGACTTCCTGGCCGACCGCGCGGTGCGCAAACCGTCACCGCACACCATCAAGGCCTACCGTCAAGACTTCGAAGCCATCGCCGTTCTGCTGGCCCACACCCCTGATGCCGTCGCACACTTGCGAGTCGACGAACTGACGAAGGACAACCTGCGCCCCGCGTTCGCCACCTACGCCGGCACCCACTCCCCAGCATCGATCAGACGCTGCTGGTCGACGTGGAATACGTTGTGCGCCTTTCTATTCACTGCAGAACTCCTCGAGGCCAACCCGATGCCGCTGATCGGTCGGCCGAAAGTGCCGAAGAGCCTCCCGAAGAGCTTTCCGGCGCACGCCGTCACCGAACTGGTCACTGCCATCGACGCCGATCAAGGTTCTACTCGACCCAGCGACTGGCCCGAGCGTGACCGCGCTATCGTCTTCACTTCGCTGTTGGCCGGCCTGCGGGCCGAAGAACTCCTCAACGCCAACGTAGGCGACATCCGACGCACCGACGACGGGGGCGTGCTGCATGTACGCGGGAAGGGCAACAAAGACCGTCGCATACCCGTCGCCAGAGACCTGATCAACCTCATCGACGACTACCTGCAGACACGCTCCATCCGCTTCCCCCAGGTCCGCCGACGCGAATTTGGCAACGCTGCGCAACAACGCTTCTCCCCCAACGCTCCCCTGTTCGTGGGCGCCGACGGAGAACGCATCACCCGCGGAACTCTGCAGTATCGACTCTTGCGGGCATTCAAGAAGGCCGGTATCAACGGCGAACGCGCGTCCGGGGCGCTGGTGCACGGGCTCCGCCACACCTTCGCCACCGAACTCGCCAACGCCAACGTCAGCGTCTACACCCTGATGAAGCTCCTCGGACATGAATCCATGGTCACCTCGCAGCGTTACGTCGACGGCGCCGGCACTGAAACCCGCTCCGCCGCCGAGCTCAACCCGCTCTACGCGCTTCTCGACAGCGAGCCCAATAACCCTACGTAAGTCCACGCCCGCTGCTGCGGCGCGCCAAAGTGCTTGATAACGATCGTTATGTCAACTGACAGTTGGCACTAGTGACAACTAGCAGTGGACAATGTTGCGTTTATGCGCGACACTGAGCGCATGGCCACGCCCCGGCTCGTCGAGATGATCGACCGCTACCGAGCCGCTCATGGAGTCAGCGAGTCCGAGGTGGCACGCCGCATCGGAGTGTCGCGTGAGAACCTGCGCAAGTGGCGGACCAACGGCATCAGCCGCCTGCCTGATCGCGCAAATCTTGCTGCAACAGCACGGGTCATCGGCCGGCCCTACCGCGAGGTTCTCTCGGGTGCCTTGTTCGACACCGGCTACCTGACCACGTCGAGCGATGGGCCGAGGCCGTACGGCGAGGTGCTCGACGACGCCATCGGCGTCCTCACCGAGGCGACGCGGCTGACCAACCAGCTTGCGCGACGCACCGCCGAGGGCAGCTGGGAGGCCGATCCCGACCCGCGCGCCAGCGTTCCGATCGACTGGGGTGAGTTCGTCACCCTCGCGCTAGCCGGCGCGGCCGCTAACGTCGGCGGCGTCGAGGCGGCCCTGGTCGGCCGGCCCGGCTCCTGGGAAGCCGAAATGGTCCGCCAAACCCTGAACTCCACCGCCGCCGACGACACCGACCTTCTGCGGCACCGGACCGAGCCTGTCGTCGTCGACCTGTGGGTAGAGCCCATCCTCGATCATCTCGGCGACTCCGTCGAGGACGCGTACGCCGACGCGATCAGCGCGGTCGACGCCGGCGCCAACGACGTACCGCAACCCGCTGATCTGCCGCCGGGCCCCTTCTCTCCCGATGACCCACGCCTGACAGACAAGGAGTGGGTCGATGTAACCGACGACGGCTACCTGCACATCACCTACCGCGGGTGGACCGACGACCCGGACGACATCGCGCTGCTCACCACACTGACCGAGGAAGCCCGCGACGACCGCGACCCCACCCCGGGAGAGATTGCCTACGAGCAAGCCATGGACGTGATCTCCGCGCAGATCACCGCGCTCGAGGAGCAGCAGCAACGCGAGTACGCCGCCTACGCCGTCCAGCTCACCCAGGCCATCGAAACTCGTCTTGCGCAGTTCGAATTGAGCGTGCCCGTCACCATCACAATCACACTCGCACCCGAGGCTCGCGAGGCAGGGGAATGGGACGCCCATTCGCCACAGCCGTTCCCCCGCAACGTCATCGAGCGGGCGATCGACAGCGCCATCAGCGAGACGCCCACACCTTCGACGCTGCCGGGCACCCCGCTGGAGCGCCTCACGTCCCCTCCGCAGGCCCCCAATGCCTGATTCGGATCTGGCGAAGCTGTCCGAGGCCGCTCACCAGTGCGGCATCCCGTCGGACGTCCTCAAGATGATGGTCACAGACGGCCTGCTGCCCCACACCGTTCGTGGGAAGGCCGGCCACGTCTACTTCCCCCGCGACGGAATGCCGAGTTGGACCGAATGCGTCGAACTACTCAAATCGCAACGTGACCTACATCTTCGGCGTGCCGCGTCCGCGCTGCGACGCCTCGACACCGAACTCGAAGCGGTTCGCAATGACATCGCCGAGGCGCGCGAGTACCCACACCAGGTCCTCGGCATCGACCTGATGAGCTTCGGGCACTGGCCCCACGATCGCATGGCTTCATCACTTCGTGGCCAGCCTCTGATCACCGCCGTGCTCGAACAATTCACCTACGAACGGTTGGCCATCACCCGATACCACGACGCCTACCTCGACGCCCTCGCCTCCGAGGGACGTCAGCCCGGCGACGACGATCCACCCTGACGGTGATGCCC
Organism: Mycolicibacterium rufum; assembly: GCF_022374875.2. The sequence continues at coordinate 2,812 of NZ_CP092428.2, read as the reverse complement.
GTCTCAAATGACGTGGCGGCATTCTCACTAGATCTGGCGGTTGACGGACTGCGTCTGATGTCTCGCGAGAGATTGCGGCGTAGCCGGTCCGGGTGGCGGGCAGACTTATGGGATGCAACCAGGAAGCACTGATTCGTTGGAAGGGACGTTCTGGCAAATCGATGCGCCCGAACGTCAAGTTCGGGGTCAGTTGACGATCGCGCCAGCGCCGGTGCTGGAGACGCTTGGGCCCATCTTCGAGGAACGTGCTTTTCGCATCGAAACATCCCCTCAAGGTGGAACCACCATCATCGACGGCGGCAACTCAGACGACCTCGTCGCTGACTGGTCCCCACGCGACATTCACGGGGTGCTCGATAATGGCCGCGAAGTATCAGTGATCGGCGCGCAGGGCGGAATGACTGATCCTAGCTCCTCTTATCCACCGCAGTACCGCCAACGGTTTGGCACCATCCGGCACATCATCCACGACGCCCACGTGGACCGCGAACACGTGTTTTACGCCGGCCGATTTCGCCTCACAGGGCCCAATTGGCTGCGGCACGCCGATGGACACGCTGACACCACCGACGGCGGCCGTCTCGTTTCCCTGAACGACGGAGGAAGCCAGTGGTTTGAGTTCACTCCTGCCGAGCCGATGAGCGTCCTCGATTATGACAGGGCGGTCCTACACCCCACCGAAACGCTGGCGACCCTGTTCACCTCGCACCCCGCCGAAGCCGTCGAACTAGCGGTTCGACAATCCCCCGCCGGCCCCTGGCTGCTGGTGCACCGATACGAACAGCCCGCCCCGACTGGACACCACGAACTTTTCGACGCTTCCTATCTCACCCCCCAGCGTTGCGCGGTATGGATCGACTTCCGACGCCGTAGCAATGGACTTGATGCCGCTGCGCTCGACGACCTCACAGGCGTCGCCATCCAGACCTCCGTCCTCACGCTCGCGGCCGTAGCCGAAGGACTCCATCGCCGCCTGTACCCAGACAAGAAGCGGGTGGCTGCTCTCTCTAGAACAGACCTCCGGGCAGCCCGCAAAGCAGCGCGCGTCGCAGCCCTGGCGGCGGTGCGGTCCATCGACCGCGACGACCGACCCGAACTGACCGAAGCTGACCTCACGGCGTTCGGCGAGGCCATGAACAACGCCTTCGCGTTCATCAACGAGTCCACGTTCCGCACAATGATGGACGACCTGGTGGGCACCGCAGTCTCCGCCGTGCCCGGTATCGTGGCCGAGTTCGCAGACTGGCCGGCCGCCATCCACTCCGTACGCAACATTCTCGCCCATCGAGGCACAGAGGACGATCTGGACGCCCACGACGGCTTCATCAACACCTTGGTGGCCGCCAGCTACTCACTGCGGTGGGTACTTCGAACTGTCCTTCTCGTCCAAGCGCAGGTCAATCCCGCCAACATCGTGGGGGCATATGAGCTCTCGTCGGCATACCACCACCACCAGACCAACGTCCGCGAACTCCTAGCGGGAACCACTCATGCACGCCGCTAAGCGCACACCGCGGGCCGTGCAGACTGGGAACGGATGTGCCGGCGGCCCATCGTGAATAAACCGTTCGCACCTGAGACGGTGCCAGTCCCGTTCGACCACGACGGGAGCACGGCAGCTTGGTGTACCGCACCGTGCCCTTGCGGTTCGAACCTCGCGTCTGAGGACTGCCACCTCCACCGACCCACCGGAAAATGGCGTCTTCCTGCCTACGAGCCACGGCTTACCGGGCCCGTAACCCGATTCGCCCACCCCCGCTGCTATGCCGCCAGCACCAACGACTGTGACGCAAAGCTGACCCTCGAACACCCCCTGAGCAAAGGCATCCTCAAAGCCATTGGCGGCGGCACCACCGTGACGGCTAGCAACACCTACTGGCAGCAAGGCAATCCCACGCCAACACCCCTGCCGGTCACCACTATGGGCTCAAAGATGTTGTGCAACAGACACAACACTGCCCTATCCAAGTTCGACGACACCGCGTTGGAGGTCTACCAAACGCTCGAACGCTTCCAACTCTCACAACTCCGCCACCCCGATCCCTACGGTAACGAGTTCAGCCTGGTTAGCGGCGAGCATTTCGAGCGATGGATACTCAAAGCATTATGGGGCATGACCACCGGGCCCAAGAACACACCCGCGAGCCTGCGAGATCGGCGCGAGCAGAACATGTTCATGCGGTATCTCTTCCGCGATGGGCTTCTCCCCCGGGGCTGGGGTCTCTACATCCGCAGCCTTACAGGAAGTTTCACCCGTCAGTCCAGGACGGCAATGGAGACCAGCGTTGACATCCGAGATGACACCTTCCTCACGGGAGACATGACGCTCGGAGCTTTCACATTCACTTTCGCCGCCGGCAAGCTTGAAGCGGGCAACGGGGCCATAGCCCATCACCGACCCGATGGGATCCGCATGTTCTCCGACTTCAACAGCACCTGCAAGACACTGGCGTTCGCCTGGGACTATCGGCGGCACGAAAAAGCCAACTTCGTTGACATCAAGTTTCGCGGCAACCGATAGATTCGTCGGCGACCCGCTCGCATAGAGACTGGAACTGGCCGCCCCGCCTGCCACAGACTGACTCGCCAGACTGCACCCGGCAATCCACGCCGTTCGATACATGCAGGAGTCTCAATCCCCCTGTGTCGCGAACACTTCGGAACCGCCATCTCCCCTGGGACTGACGTGATCCGACGCGTCCAGTTTGAGTTGGCGGTTGCCACATCGCCACCGCCAGATGGATCGAGACCGGACGCCGACATCCTCTGCCGGCGCGGCGACGACGCCCTGCTCGACATCGTGCAAACCGTC